>DUQQ01000096.1 GCA_012837705.1 Hydrogenispora sp. | reverse complement strand
CGCGGGCTTCTAACATCGGTACCACACTCGTGATCCGCCCGAGGAAGGCCGGTTGTGTACCCGGCGGGATGTACGGGGTCAGTTCTGTGGCACCGTTTTTCGGACAAAGCTGTTGGGTGTGGTTAATATCTACGCTCGCACTTGCGATTTCGGCGGTGGTGGACCAGGAGACGCCAGCAAGGGTGGCGGCGAGATAGTCAAGAAAAGGTCTTTTTATGGTTGGTTCCAGGGTGATCAGCTCCCGCAAGATTGGTCGGCCCTCAGATGGTGGCAGGACCAAGGCGTAACCCTGGGGAGTGCCTACTGGGTCGGTGGCCAACCAAGCTTTGCCTCCGTATAAAGTATGGTCCAAGAGGAGGCATGTCCAATCCTCAGCGGAGCGTTCTAAACCCCCGTCGATGTGCGCGAAGGAATGTTCGTAGAGTGGAGCCAGAAGTTTCTGTTCCGGTTCGACTTGGTGAAACCGCCACGGAGAGCCGCTCGTGGGGGTGGGGGCCGTTTCAACCGTCCGGTCACAGGTCGGCGGCAGATAATAAAGGTGGTGGTCGGCCCATTCTCCCCAGCCTAACCGGGTGTAAAATTCGGTGTTAAAGGGGAGCAAAAAGGTGAAAAAGATCCCCTTAGCCACCAGGTGGCGGAGGGCATAGGTCAGTAGTTTTTTGGCCAGCCCTAACCGGCGGTGGGCGGGGGCGGTGGCCAGCGCAATTAAGTAAGCCGAAGGATAACTTTGCTGGCGAATTTTAATCCGGCGGGGGGACAGATGGAGATCGCAGACCAACTGCCCGTCCTGGAAAATCCCCAGCCCGTCGGCGGGCCGAAAGCGGGTTTGGAAATACCAGTCCAAAAAGGCCGGAAGGTCCTCAAAACATTCCTCCCAGAGGGCGCGGGCTTGTCCCATGTCGTGTGGGGTTAAAGGTCTGATCTCCATCATGCGCCCACCTCAACCACGGTGAATTTTTCGACCATTCGGAACGGATGGTAACGTTTTTTGGCTTGGCGTAGACCGGGTAACCCCATATCATCTTCCCGGTTGATATACTTTGTATCAGCCCATTCCTGGGCAACGAACAGTTGATTGATGACCGCATAGATCCCGGAAAATTCGGCGTTGGCCTTTTCGAAATGGACGATGGCAGTGTCCTTATTCAGGCGGCTGCCGATGGCAAAGGCCTGGATCTCCCCGTAGACCTCCAAGACCCCGCCTTTGAGGTTGAGGAGGGAAAAATGGCTAAATGCTTCTTTGAGGGCGAGACGCTCCTCTTCCACCTCCGGTTGCCCGGCTTTATCGGCCGCCCAGTGTTCGAAGAGGCGCAGGCAGGCCTCGAAATGTTCCGGGGTTAAGGAGTGGTAAGCGTAGGGATAAAACTGCTGAAAACGGTTGATGTGGTTCCGTTTTTGCTGGTATTTCCGTCCGCGCAGTTCAATCAGGTCATTTGTCCGGTAAAGGTAATCCCAGTATGTGCGGTCGGGGATAATCCGGTACTGGTTGGTGGGAAACAGGGACAGCATCTCCCGGGGGACCGCACGGAAAACTGCCGGTTGGTTCTGCCGGTGGAAATAGGCGCGGATCCGCTGCAAGACGGGGGCTGGGTCGACCCCGGGTTTAAAGAGCGGTGCTAGACAGTAGGTCGCGCCCCGGTAGGTGCAGAGGAGGATAACGTAGTCCGCAGTCTGGTCGATTCTGACCTGAAACGAGTCCCGCCAAAGGTATAAAGAGGGTGGGGCCAGATCGGAGACTTCTAGGTAGAAATCCTTTATAAAAGCAGAATATTCCTCAATATCTGTTTGTGTTATTTTGTGAAAATTAATGATAAAACCCCCCTGATTGTACTAAAACCCCCATGCAATTTGGGGGTTCAATTTAATTATACCTCTTTCTTTGCTTTAAAGAAAGGGGGGAATTACCAACGACACTTTAAAACCGGGTTAGCCTTTCGGTTTGAAGACCAGCGCAACGAGGAAGCCGAAGATAATGGCGGCGGTAATCCCGGTACTGGTCAATTCGAACATGCCGGTCAAGACCCCAATGACGCCGTTTTTCTCCGCTTCGGCAATGGCTCCTTTGACTAAGGCGTTGCCAAAACTGAGGATTGGCATGGTGGCCCCACCCCCGGCGAACTCAATCAAACGGTCGTAAAGGCCGAGGCCGCCCAAGACGCCGCCGATTACGGTTAACGCCGACAGAATATGCCCCATATTCAGTTTGCTGTAATCCCAGATTAATTGGGTCAGGAGACAGATCAGACCACCGACCCAGAAAGCATTGAGGTAAATTTGCCAATTCATTGTGGTCCCCGCTCGTTTCTGGTGTAGAATTGCGCATCAACATTAATCAGAATCACCGTTTAGCGGGGGAAATATACAGGGAAAGGTTGTAACTTGCCCTTAATTTCAATTTGTTCATTTCGTAATCGCGCTGATCGTAATATGTTACCTAAAGATGGTAAGATAAAGACGAAGAAAAAAGAAGGAGGCAAAGAAAATGAAACATTGTCCAGATTGTCAAGTTGAGATTAAAGGATGGGAGCTGTTCTGCCCGCGGTGCAGCAAAGCCGTTTACGGTTACGAAAAACCCCGCAAGATTAAAGCCCGAAAGTGGAGATTATTCTAATAATCTCCACTTTCTTTTTTCGGCTGTACCGTCCAGCGCTTTGACCGGTTACTTAATTACCTATAATTCTATTATCCTAAAACCAACTAATCCGTTTTCATCTTATTATATTTTACCAATAAAATATTTTTCCCGCGAAAACACGACTCATCATGGGTCGTTTTCTTTTGCGAACGGACATACTACAAGCGATTGAGTTAAACACGGGGAGGTAAAGCTTTGACACGCAACGAGCGGCGCGTCGATAAACGTCAGCGTTCTAAGCCCTTTAAACTCCTGCGCTGGATGGTCGTTTTGCTTTTGATTGTCGGTTTATCCGGTACCCTCCTGGTTTTATATAACCCATTCATCAGTGATGTTGATCTGCGTCAGCTGCTCCGCCCGAATCTACAGGCTTCGGTTCTGTTGGACCGGAATGGGGAGGAGCTATTGACGCTGAGCCCGTCGCGGGTGGTGTGGACGCCTCTGGAGAAAATCCCGTTGTTTCTGCGCCGGGCGGTGGTAGCGGTGGAAGACCGGCGCTTTTATGAACACCGGGGGGTCGATTTTCAGGGGTTACTCCGGGCCGTCTATTATAATTTGCGCCAGCAAGAACGGGCCCAGGGGGGAAGCACCATAACCCAGCAGTTGGTGAAGAATCTGTTGCTCACCAGTGCAAAGACAATCCCCCGTAAACTGGTGGAGATCGGTTACGCGGTGAAGATCGAGCAGAATTACACGAAGGATGAGATCCTGGAGTCGTACTTAAACGGGATCTACTTTGGCCATGGCGTCTATGGGGTGGAAGGGGCCGCCCGTTTCTATTTTGCGAAGCATGTTTGGGATCTGTCCGCTGCTGAACAGGCGATGTTGGTTGGATTGATCCGGGGGCCGGAACTCTACTCGCCCTACCGCCATCCGGACCGGACGCAAAAGCGCCGCAATCTGATCCTGGAAGTGTTATGGGGGCAGGGTTTGCTTACCCGGCGGGAGTATGAACAACTGACCGCTTTACCGCTGGAGGTGGAGGAGGACCCCAGTCATCTGACCCGGGGCGGCTATTTCGCCGATTATGTGGCGGACTGGTTAGCGCAGCAGTATGGCTGGTCCACCCAGTATATTCGGGCGGGGGGCTTGCGGATCTACACCACCTTGGATGCTTATATCCAACGGATTGCGGAAGAGACGATCGCTGCTTTACCCAAGGATGACCAGGGGGGTCCGGAGGCGGCTTTGGTTGCTTTAGACCCGAAGAACGGGCAGATCCTAGCGATGGTCGGCGGACGGAATTACCGGTTTTCCAAGTATAACCGGGCGGTCCGGGTACGACGGCAGATTGGTTCGGCGATCAAGCCATTGATCTTTGCCGCGGCGGTGGAGAATGGGTTTACCCCGGACACCCCGGTCATCGATGAACCGGTGACTTATATTGTGAACGGCAAACCGTGGACGCCACAGAATGCGGATAACGAATACCGGGGAGTGGTTCCGCTCCGCGATGCTTTGGCCTGGTCCCTTAATACGGTGGCGGTCCGTTTAGTCGATGAACTGGGTGTGAAGACGGTTTTTGCTTTTATCCAGCGTTTAGGGCTGCCTTTGGTTGACAGCGGTTCCCGAAACGACCAGGCTTTGGCCCCCTTGGCGTTAGGCGGCTTGACCGAAGGGGTTACCCCGTTGGAATTATGCACTTCCTTTACGGCCCTGGCCAACCAAGGCGTGCGTTCCCAGCCGTTGGGGGTTCTGCGGGTGGAAGACGCCCAGGGCCGGGTGTTGAGGCGGGGGAGTATCCGCCAGGAACAGGTGATCCGGCCCGAAACGGCGCAGGCAGTGACGGAGATGATGCAAGGGGTGATCACCTACGGGACGGGGCAAAGCGCCGATCCGGGGCGGCCTGCCGCCGGTAAAACCGGAACGAGTAATGAAAACACCGATGCCTGGTTTATCGGTTACACGCCGGAACTCCTGGCCACCATCTGGTTGGGCAACGATGACCGCCGTCCGCTGCGGATTGAAGGCCGGAACATTGGCGGCGGTACCGCGGGCGAGTATTGGGGGAGTTTCATCCGCCGGGCCCTGGTCCGGAATAGTGTTAAGTATTTTTAGCGGGAATTTAAGGAAATAGTAAGGACTTAGGGATTGACGGAAAATCAAAGTAATCATAAAATAAGTTAAATCATACATTTAGTGACATGATCATACATATGGTGACAAGAGTCTTCTAAGGAGGTAATTATGGTTATCCGACGAATGTTAAAGATTACAGTACTGACCTTATTTTTGTTCTTCTTTACTTCGCCGGCAGTAAAGGATTTTATCACTGGAGAGCACGAGGCGGGGTTAGCGCATGACCCGTTAGTAAAGATCGAGAAATTTATTCGCACTCATCATCCGGAGATCTCCCAAGAGGACCTGGAGGAGATTACAATGGCGGTTTTGGATGCCAGTGCGCAGTACCACATTGATTACTACTTAATCCTCTCTTTGATCGCTGCCGAGAGTAGTTTCCGGAAAACAGCGGTCTCCCACAAAGGGGCCCGGGGATTGACCCAACTGATGCCGGTTAATTGTTACGATTTAGATTGGCGGGACATCAGAGCTAATGTCTTCCGGGGGACGGAGTACCTGCGGCAGCAGTTGGAACGGTTTGGAACGATCCAGACCGCCTTGGCCGCCTACAACGCCGGACCAACCCGCATCGCCCGCTCCAAGGAGTGGCCGCGGGAGACCCGTCTGTATGTGAAGCGGGTCACCGGGTATTATCAAAATTTAGTCGGATTAGCAAACTAAACGTCCAAAGGCGAAGTAAAGACTTCCATCCCCGTTGGTAAACGGGAAAAAAGCATAAAAAAATGCCCCTGTCCATTTCGGAACAGGGGCATTTTTTATGCGCCTTTGATGATACTGCCGCCGCCGACGACGAGATCGCCATCGTAGAGGACTAAGGCTTGGCCGGGGGTGATCGCCCTTTGGGGTTCGGTAAAATCACAGCGGAGGGTGTTGTCATCGACCATCGTCACCGTGGCCGGCGCGGGGTCGTGGTTATAGCGGATTTTCGCGGTCACCGCTTGCTGTGTCGCGAGCCGGTCGAAGGGGATGAAGTTTAACTGGTCGGCGTAGACGGTTTGCTGGTAAACCTCTTCATCGGTCCCGACGACCACTTCATTGCTTTCCGGTCGGATCTCCAGGACGTAAACCGGTTTGCCCACCGCCAAGCCTAATCCTTTCCGTTGGCCGACGGTGTAGTGGATGATCCCTTTGTGCTGCCCGAGGATCCGCCCCTGGCGGTCAACGAAATTACCCGGTCCGCTGGTGGAGGAGGCGTGCTCCTCGATGAAGCGGCCGTAATCGTGATCAGGGATGAAACAGATCTCCTGGCTGTCCGGCTTGTTCGCCACGTTCAAGCCGATCGCGGCTGCGATCCGGCGCACTTCTTCTTTGGTGTAGTCGCCCAGGGGCATCAGTGTGCGCGCCAACTGTTCTTGGGTCAGATTATAAAGGGCGTAGGTCTGGTCTTTTTTACTGGTTGCCGCTTTCTTTAAAAGATAACGCCCGGTTTCCTGGTCAAAAAGAATCCGTGCGTAGTGCCCGGTGGCGATATAATCCGCTCCCAGCTGTAAGGCCTTGGTCAGGAGGGATTCCCACTTCACAAAACGGTTGCAGGCAATGCACGGGTTGGGGGTCCGCCCCCGCTGGTATTCGTCGATAAAATAGTCGATGACGTACTTGTTAAATTCATCCCGGAAATTCAAGGTGTAGTGGGGGATTCCCAACTGTTGACAGACCCGGCGGGCGTCATCGACCGCGGTCAGGCCGCAACAGCCGCCACTCTCTTCCCGGGGGGCATCCTCCGGCCAGATCTGCATGGTGATACCGATCACTTCGTAACCAGCCTCATGTAAGAGGTGGGCGGCGACCGAACTATCGACACCGCCCGACATTCCGACGACAACTTTACGCTTGGTCAATTCTGTACTCCCTAGTCAGTTTTCTTCGGCCGCCGCGGCATGATCTTCTTCGTGATGGTTGGCTGGTGGGGTCAGACCTTCGATGGTGATCCCATTCCTTTCCGCATAATTCCATAGGGCGGCTTTGAGCGCTTCCTCCGCCAAACAGGAACAGTGCATCTTAACCGGGGGGAGCCCGTCCAGGGCATCCGCGACTGCTTTGTTGGTGACTTTCATCGCTTCTTCGATGCTTTTACCCTTAATCATCTGGGTCAACATCGCGCTGGTGGCGATGGCCGCCCCGCAGCCGAAGGTTTTAAATTTAGCATCACGAATAATATTATCTTCAATTTGCAGATAAATTTTCATTATATCGCCGCACTTCGGGTTACCAACGGTCCCAACTCCGTCCGCGTTCTCGATCTCCCCGACGTTTTGGGGGTTCATGAAACACTCCATCACTTTTTGACTGTACATTTTCTCACCTCAATACTACAAATTATTTATGAATTCTGGCGTACAAAATCTTCATAGAGGGGGGACATGGACCGGAGCTTTTCGACGAAAGGTGGTAATTTCGCGAGGACCACATCCATCTCCTCCCGGGTGTTATTCTCACCAAGGGTGAACCGGATCGACCCGTGGGCCTGCTCGTAGGGAAGCCCGAGCGCGAGCAGGACATGGGAAGGATCGAGGGAGCCGGAGGTACAGGCCGAGCCGCTGGAGGCGGCGATGCCTTCCATATCAAGCAGCAAGAGCAGGGATTCACCCTCAATAAACTCAAAGGAGACATTCACATTATTCGGGAGCCGCGCTTCCCGGTGGCCATTTAAACGGCAATAGGGAATCCGCGCTTCAATCCCGTCGATCAGGTAGTCACGAAGGGCCTTGAGCTTGGCGTTTTTCGCTTCCAGGTCTTGATAGGCCAAGTCGAGTGCGGTCGCTAGCCCGACGATGCCGGGGACATTTTCGGTCCCGGCCCGCCGACTCCGCTCCTGGCCGCCGCCATGGAGAAGGGGCGGGAGCTTCAGGCCGCGCCGGATATAAAGGGCTCCTGTGCCTTTCGGTCCGTAGAACTTATGCCCGGATAAAGACAAAAGGTCAATATTTTGGGCACGAACATCGATGGGGAGCTGGCCGACGGCTTGTACCGCGTCGGTGTGGAAGGTAATTCCGTGTTTTTTGGCGACCGCCCCGATCTCCGCGATGGGCATGATCGTCCCAATTTCGTTGTTGGCATACATAATCGTGATCAGGATGGTCTCGGGGCGGATCGCCGCTTCCACCTGTTCAGCGGAGACCAAGCCATCGGCATTCACTTCCAGATAGGTGACTTCATAGCCCTGTTTCTCCAGGTACTGGCAAGGATGAAGCACGGCATGGTGTTCGATGTTGGTGGTGATCACGTGGTTGCCTTTTTCTTTTAACGCTGCGGCAATCCCTTTAATCGCCCAGTTGTCGGCTTCGGTGCCGCCCGAGGTGAAAAAGATCTCATTGGGTTGGGCCCCGAGGTGTCCGGCGACGACGGCCCGCGCGTCATCAATCGCTTTTTTGTTGCGTTGGGCGATTTTATATACGCTTGACGGGTTCCCGTAGTGCTCGGTGAAGTACGGGAGCATCGCTTCGAGCACTTCCGGTTTCACCGGGGTCGTGGCCGCGTGGTCCAGGTAGATCATTTTTGCTAGCTCCTTTCCGTCGTATCGAGGAAAATCCGATGATTGTATTCGTATATATAAGCGCTAACGTAAGAATTTTTAATCCCTAGTTATTCACTAGGAATACTAAAAACAGAATAACATTCTCTTTTGTCTTTGTCAACGTTTTTTATGGTTAAAAAATGGGTTTACGGGCGCCCGTTAGCTTAGGTTTTCGACGCGACAGGTGGTGGGTGAACGTTCCCGGAGTCCTTTGTAGCAGGGATGGCGGAGATGCTGGTCGGGTGTGACCGCGAAATATTCGACTGCGCAGACCAAACGGGGTTCAAGCCAGCGGACATTGGTCAGCGGTGGTGGGTTGGTCAGTGGTGGGTCTGGCCGCTGCAAACCGGCGAAACGGGTGAGGAGATGATTGATCTCACTTTGACTGAAGCCGGTGCCAACCAGCCCGTAGGATTGGAGTTCTGCCCCGGCGTAGAGTCCGACCAGGATGGCGGCGAGATCGGTTCGTCCTTGCGGGTTGGTGGTGTACCCGCAGATCACAAAGTCGTTGTTCTTGACCACCCGTGCTTTTTTCCAGTAGGGACTTCTTTTCCCGGGGAGGTAGGGGCTATTCATGTCTTTTCCGACTACACCCTCCAGTCCTAAAGCGGCGACGCGCTTGAAGAGGGCCGTCCCCGCCTGGGGGATGGGGGTACTGACCATTAAATGGGGGTCGGGATCAACAATCGTGTGGAGCAGTTCTTGCCGGGTGGCCAGGGGTCGGTTCATCACCGATTCCCCCTTGAGGTAGAGGAGATCGAAGGCCACGTAGAGGACGGGAGTGGTCCGCCTCGCTTCTTGGATGCCAGCAGCGGAGGTGGTATGCATGCGGCTTTGTAACCGAAAAAAACTGGGCTTGCCGTCGGCGAGGGCAATGATCTCACCATCCAGCACCACATCGGGAGCCTTGATCTGCTGGTGCAGATGGGCCAGTTCCGGATATTGAAAGGAGATCACCCGTCCACTCCGGCTTTGCAAGCGGGTGGTGGCGGTCAAAAACGCGAGACAACGGATGCCGTCCCACTTAAGCTCAAAGTAGTAGTCGGGGGAGTCAAAGGGCGGGGCGCTAATCGCAAGCATGGGCGCGATCTTTAAGGGTAGAACCATCTTATCCAGTCTGCTTTTTCTTTCTTTTTTTCGCCGGTTTCTTCTGGGCTTCCGTCGCTTCTAAGCTGGCGCGGAGGGCTTCCATCAGGTCAACTACTTTTGCCGTCTCCGGGGCGGTTGGGACCGCCACTTCCTCCCCGGCGATCTTGGCTTGGATCACTTCCATCAGTTTGGACCGGTATTCATTGGTGTATTTCCCCGGGTCGAAAGAGGTGGAAAGGTTACCGATGAGGCTGTTGGCCATGCTGACCTCGTTCGGGTGGAGTTCGACCGCTTTGAACTCGCTGGTGAGGAGTTCAGGGGCACGGATCTCATCGGGGAAAAACATCGTCTCCATGACCAGAAGCCTTTCCCACGGGCGCAAGCAGGCGAGGACCGTCTTAGTGCGGATCATCACCCGGGCAATGGCGATTTTGCCCGTCTCCTGCATCGCCTGGTTGAGGAGGTTGTAGGCTTTTTCCCCGCCGGGGTTTGGTCCCAGATAGTAGCTGCGGTCGAAGTAGACGGGATCGATCTCCGCCAAATCGACAAAATCCAGGATGTCGATGGTTTTGGTGTTTTCCCCCGGAAGGAGCTCGAAATCTTCATCCCGGAGGATGACATACCGTCCCTTTTCGTATTCATACCCCCGGACCAGCTCATCGGCGCCGACCTCCTTTTGGCAGACCGGGCAGAATTTCCGGTACTGAATGGGTGTTTTACAGGTGGCATGTAATTGATTGAAGTGAATGTCTTTGCGTTCAGTGGCGGTGTACATCTTGACCGGGATGTTGACCAGCCCGAAACTGATCGCCCCTTTCCAGAGCGTGCGCATGGCAAACCTCCTGTTGACGGCAGTCAAAGTTATTATCTCTCCGGAGCTGACCCCGTACTAAATTTCGCCCATAAAAAGAGCCGGAAAAATCCGGCAATGTTGGCGCGTCTTATAGATCCTTCTTGTAAACCCGGTAGGTTTTGTAGTGGAGGCCACCGGCCCTTTCGGCACCACGGCGCATCGGGGTGTTAAACTCACCGATGGTTGATCCTTCGCCGTAGGTGAACCCAAGGGCTTTCGCTTTGAGCAGGAGATGGTAGAAGAGGGTTCCGGAGACACCCTTCTTACGGTATTCCGGGACCACGAAAAGCAAAAAGACCCGGGCACCCGAGACCCGGTGGCGGTTGAGTAAAAACTTCGCCCAGCCAATGGGGAAGGTACGGCTGTTGATTTTCGGGAGGACCCGGTTGTAATCGGGGATCGAAACGGCAAAGCCGATCGGTTTTCCCTCCAGGTTGCGGGCGATGGGGATCAACTCCGGAATGATCAAATCTTTGAGTTGGAAGGCGTAGGCCCGTAAATCCTCCAGGTTGGGCGGGGAAAGTTCGCCCCAGTCTTCGGGCAGGGCGTGTTCCAGGATGGATTTAATATCCGCCAGCTCGGCTTCGATGTTGTTCCGATCGAAGCTGCTTACCCGGAAACCGTATTTATTCTGGGCGTAGCTGACGACGCGCTCGGTTTTACGGGCATCAATCCGTTTCAGATCGTAATGGTAGGCGTAAAGGTCGACGTCTTTCGTAAAACCGGCTTTTTCGAAGTAGGTGGCATACTCCGGGGGATTATAGGCGTTCATGAGGACCGGTGGTGAATCAAAGCCCCAAATCAGCAGCCCGCGGAGGTTCTCGCCCTTGGTCGGGGAGATGGGCCCCCGTACCTGCTGGATGCCCTGGTCGGCCAGCCAGGCGCAGGCCTGATCGAGGATCAGGATGCCCGCTTTTTCGTTCACCGCTTCAAAAAGGGCAAGGTACCCTTCTTTTATGGCCTTGCCTTCGTTTTCGGCGGCATCAATCCCCACCAGCACCCGACTCAAAGGTCGTCCGACCGAATCGCACGCCAAAAAGAGACGGTAGGGACCACGCGTCAGCAAAGGATTGAACCGGGGGTCCAGTTGTTTCTTAACCTCTTTCAGTAAAGGGGGGACCCAGTTCGGATCGTTTTTATAAAGGCTCCACGGTAACCACAGGAAATCCCGCATATCGTTGCGGGTGACGACCGGTTTAATGGAGATACGACCCATTAAAACCCCTCCAATTAACACTCTTTTCTGTAAAACTCCACTAATATTAACAATTATTATATGCTATTATATGCCTTTTTCGGGACCAGATCAAACGGTGGTTGCTGGGACCAGCTTTTATGGCATTGGATTTGCTTCTAAATCTGCTGATCCGTTCATAACCTGTAAAGAGGAAAGCCGGGGTGGCGGAATGATTAAAAAAAAGTTCTTCTGGTTAAATATTGTATGGCGGTGGGAGTATATATTTGCCATCTTCTTTCTTTTTGTCTGTGGATTTCTCGGTGGCGTGACCCGGCGGGGGGAACCGGTGGACGCGCCAGCGCTGTTACCATCAGCGATCGCGGGGAAAACGATCATCATCGATGCCGGGCATGGGGGGTTCGATCCGGGAGCGGTCGGCCGTAGTGGTTTGGAGGAAAAAGCGGTTACTTTGGACATCGCCAAAAGATTAAAGCGTTATTTTTCCCGGGTCGGCGTTTATGTGATCATGACGCGGGAAAAGGACCAGGATTACAGTACGATGCATGAAGAAGGAGCATTAACCAAGAAAAGACGGGACTTACTTTACCGGGTGCGGATGGCGAATGAAAGCAAAGCCGACCTGCTATTGAGTATTCACGTCAACAGTTTCCCGCAGTCAATCTGGTCGGGGGCCCAGTGTTTTTACGACAGTAAAACGCCGGAGAGTAAGCGGTTGGCGGAGGCGATCCAAAACAGTCTGGTGACCAGGTTAGGGCCGAACCGGCGGAAAGCGCAAAGTGCCGATTATTTGCTTCTTAAGGCGACCAAGATCCCATCGGTAACGGTGGAGGTGGGGTTTATCTCCAACCCGCGGGAAGAGGAGCTCCTCGCCGATGCGGAGTACCGGGAAAAACTGGCCGAAAGTATTTTTTACGGAACTGCCGCCTATCTTACCCAGGAAGCGCGCCCTGCGGCCGCAATGGCGACCAAGCCGAACGGGGACGGTGGTGAAACGCTGACGGCGAAAGTCTACCCCGAACTGACCTTTCCCACCCTGGAACCGGGGACGGCTTGTTTATACTTTGCCAACCCCAACAATGAGGATCTGGGCTTTACACCGGAGCTTCGCACCTTGTCCGAACTGGCGGGCACGAGTAAGTTAAAAAAAGCCCAGGTGATCCTGGAAGAATTGGCGAAAGGGCCGGGGGAAGGAAGTGCGCTTTTACCCTGTTTGCCGGGGGGCGATTGGGTGCAGGGCTTGCAGGTGGAGGGCACGCGGGCGGTGATTGATGTCCCTTCGGAGTTGGGCGCCTTCATTAACGGGGGTGGTGCTTCCGAGCTCTTGGCCATCTATAGCTTGGTTAACACCTTGGCGGTGAACCTGAATTTGAAAGAGGTGACCATCCTGGTGGATGGGGTGAAAAATGCGACCCTGGGTGGGCACTTTCTGCTGGGTGATGCAATAAAGCCCCGGCCGGAATTGGGACCAGTCGGGGCGGAGACCGTGGTGGGAACGGGTTATTAATTTAGGCGATGAAGACGGCGGAGTACCAGTTTTGCTCCTGGTTTTCTTCTTTTAAAGTTTCAATCGGTAAACCGAACTGCCGGACGGTACGGAAGACATCAATCCCCACACTGTGAAAGGCGGGACGGGCTTTCTTCGGATGGATGCAGGACTGCCCTTTAAAGCCGGCGCATTCGGCGCAGAGGGCACAGTCGCTGAGGGATAAGGCGAAGTAGTAGCCGTTGATGAAAGCTTCCCGTTCGAGGGCGAAGGAGACCTCTTGTGCTGTTTTTTTGTTGGTGGAGTGGACAATGACTCCCCATTTGTATGCGGAGAATACTTTCTGGTACTCCCAGGGTTTGAGCGATCCGGGGCGCGAGGGGCAAGTATGGCCTTTCCCCCAATCGGCGCAACCGAACATACACTTGAGGATGGTCCGGGAGTCAAAGACGATATCTTTTAAGGTAAAAAGGACGGCGTGATCGGCACCGAGCTGAAGCGCCCGGTCAACGTAGTATTGCTTTTCCGACATAGAACCACTCCTTAACGGATAATTGTTTCTAGGATCGATTATAGCACAAGCGAGTGGTTAAAAAGGATAAAAAAAGAAGGGGTTTAACCCCTTCTTTTCGTTTTTAGTAATCCATTCCGCCCATGCCTGGGTTGGGCATTGCTGGTTTCTCTTTCTCCGGAATGTCGGCAATCAAGCATTCGGTGGTCAAGAGCATTCCAGCGATGCTGGCGGCGTTCTGGAGTGCGCTTCTGGTGACTTTCGCCGGGTCAACAACGCCCGCTTTCATCATATCCACGAACTCGCCGGTCAAAGCGTTATAACCTTGGCCTTTGGGGAGGTTAAGCACTTTTTCGGCGATGACGGAACCTTCCGCGCCCGCGTTGTTCGCAATCTGCCGTACCGGCTCGGATAAAGCACGACGTACGATGGAGATACCAGTTGCGATATCACCCGACTCTTTGTTTTGGAGCTCTTCCAGAATCGGCGAGATCTGCAGGAGCGCGACACCGCCACCCGGAACAATTCCTTCTTCGACCGCGGCCCGGGTTGCCGATAAGGCGTCTTCGATCCGGTGTTTCTTCTCTTTCATCTCGGTTTCGGTTGCAGCACCGACCTGGATAACGGCAACCCCACCGGAGAGTTTCGCCAACCGCTCTTGGAGTTTCTCCCGGTCGTAGTCGGAAGTGCTCTCTTCGATCTCCAGTTTGATCTGGCTGATCCGGTTCTTGATGTCTTGGGAAGAACCTTTACCATCAACGATGGTGGTCTCTTCTTTCGTCACTTTAACCTGGCGTGCTTCACCAAGCATCTCGAGGGTGGCGTTTTCTAAGGTCATGCCGACATCCTCGGAGATGACTTGCCCGCCGGTGACGATGGCAATGTCACTGAGCATGGCTTTGCGCCGGTCACCGAAGCCAGGGGCTTTAACGGCAACCACATTTAGGGTACCGCGCAGTTTGTTCACGATCAGGGTGGCCAAGGCTTCGCCTTCGATATCCTCGGCGATGATCAATAAGGGTTTACCTCTCTGGACCACTTTCTCCAGGATGGGAAGGAGGTCTTTCACGAGGGTAATCTTCTTGTCGGTGAGGAGGATGTAGGGCTCATCCAACACCGCCTCCATCCGCTCGGAGTCAGTTACCATATAGGAGGAGATGTAACCCCGGTCAAAGAGCATTCCTTCGACCACTTCCAGTTTGGTCTCGAGGGTTTTCGATTCTTCAACGGTGATGACGCCGTCTTTTCCGACTTTCTCCATGGCTTCGGCGATTAATTTACCGATTTCCTCGTCGGAAGCGGAGACGGAGGCCACCTGGGTGATGGCTTCTTTCTTATCCACCGGTTTGCTAATCTTCTTGATCTCATCGACCACAACCTGAACCGCTTTTTCCATTCCGCGTTTCAGCATCATCGGGTTGGCACCAGCGGCTACGTTCTTCAAGCCATCCCGCACCATAGCTTGGGCCAGAAGGGTCGCCGTGGTGGTACCGTCACCAGCGATGTCATTGGTCTTGGTCGCTACTTCTTTTGCCAATTGAGCGCCCATATTCTCAAAGGGATCTTCCAATTCGATCTCTTTGGCGATGGTGACGCCGTCGTTGGTGATCGTTGGGGAACCGTATTTGCGCTCTAATACGACGTTCCGGCCTTTGGGGCCAAGTGTAATCTTCACCGCATCGGCCAGCTTATTAACACCACGCTCTAAAGCGTGCCGTGCTTCCTCAGTATAAACCATTTGTTTACCTGACATTTTCTCACCCTCTTCTATTGTAATTTAAGTAAATTGTTTAAACTTATTTAGTGTTAGTCGATGACTGCTAGGACGTCGCTCTCCTTCAGCACCATGTATTCTTCGCCGTCCAGCTTAACTTCGGTCCCGGCGTATTTGGCAAAGAGGACTTTGTCGCCAACTTTTAGTTCCATGGGGACTTTCTGGCCGTTCTCCAGGGTCTTACCGGAGCCAACCGCTAAAACTTCACCCATTTGCGGTTTTTCTTTCGCGGTGTCGGGGAGGACGATACCACTCTTGGTCTTCTCCTCACTCTCTAGCACTTTGATGACGATTCTTTCGCCTAATGGTTTAATATTCATTTTCTCCCTCCTCAAAGCTTGTTATTAGCACTCGTTAATGGTGAGTGCTAATCTAGGATTAATTGTATTAACCAAACTTGGAAAATGCAAGAAGCATAATCGGCCGATTTTGGCAAAAACGGATAAAAAACGCTGTTTAGATAAAAATAGCACCCAAATACTCCACCGGACGCCATAAAAGGCTAAAATTTGTCTAAAACCCCAAATCACGCCTATATTTTACGATTAATTCCCCAAAATTATACAGAAATTAAACATTTAACGCTTTTTGGTGGGCTAAACATTACGATTGGCATCGTGTAAATCACCGCGGCCGATGCTGATGTGTTTGTTAAGGATGATTGTTTCGTGGGGGGTTATAATGGACAGACGGATAAGCGTTTTTCGTTGGTGCTTTAAAAATAGTTATTGTCGAACAGCTGGAGAAATTAGGTATCAATAAAAAATAGCACAAACAATCAGTCAATTTGACCCACAAGGCGGAAACCGATAAGATTATATATATAGATGAATTAAGTATGCAGATCTTTAACTAATGAAAGGAGATTTATGATATGCGCGAGGAAAACATTCAAGCTCTTTTTGTTATTATTGATGACCCCGAGAAACTGGAGCAGGTCTTAGAAGTCCTGTTGGAATGCGAAATACGGGGCGCGACGATTATGGAGACCCAAGGTATGGCGAAAGTACTCTCAAAGCACATTCCAATATTCTTCGGGTTACGGGATTTAGTAACCGAGGAACATCAACATAACCGAACGATCTTTGCCATCTCCAAACATCCGGAAAAGATTGAGCAGGCCATGGAAAAACTCGCCACCATGTTTAACAATTTCGAAGAGGCCTGTACCGGGATGATGTTTGTCCTTCCCGTCAGTAAAGCCGTTGGTTTGGGACGGAAATTTCAGCAAGATTTACTTGAATGATATTAATGCAGGGAAGGGGAGTTTTGGTTGTGAATATCATCTTGTACCTCGGAATAATTTTAATCACCGGTTTGCTCGCTGGTAAACTGATAAATAAGGTGAAATTACCGGCTGTCACCGGGTATCTACTCGTTGGCTTACTGCTCGGACCATCGGTTTTTAATTTAATCACCGCCGAAACGGTTACGGCCTTGGCGTCAATTAATTCTATCGCTTTGAGTATTATCGCCTTTTCAATCGGCGGCGCACTTTCTCTGAAAGAAATAAAAAAATGTGGAAAAAGCGTGATTGTTATTACGATTGCGCAAGTACTGGGGGCGTATCTCCTTGTCACTATGACCCTCCATTATCTCTTTGGCGTGGAACTCCATACTGCGTTAATTTTCGGCGCCATTTCTACCGCAACCGCCCCGGCGGCCACGGTTATGGTTCTCCGGGAGTATAAAGCAAAGGGTCCTTTGACCAGCAATCTGTTGGCGGTTGTTGCCTTGGACGATGCCCTTTGTGTGATCGCCTTTGGTATTACTATGGCTTTGGCGAAAATTCTCGCCGGGAAAGTCAGTGGGGGAGTGGTGGCGATGATCGCGGCACCGCTCTGGGAATTACTCGGCTCCATTCTTTTAGGAAGCGTTTTTGCGGTTCTTCTTTTACGCCTGGCCAGCGGGTTTAAAGAAAAACCGGATAAAATGGTCCTTGCTCTGGGGATGATTTTCCTGCAGGCTGGTCTGGCGGAGTTTCTTAACCTATCAGCTTTGCTGGCTGGTATGACCATGGGTTGTGTTGCGGTCAATCTTCTGCCACGCCAATCGGAAAAGCTTTTTCGGTTGGTTAGCACCGTGGACACACCGGTTTATGTTCTCTTTTTCGTTTTAGCCGGGGCCAATTTACAGCTGGACCTCTTGACAAAGGTTGGCCTCGTTGGGGCGGCGTATATCGTCAGCCGGATCATCGGGAAGGTCGGCGGCGCTACTTTTGGCGCAATTATTAGTAAAGCGCCAGCGGTTGTCCGGAAGTATCTGGGGTTAGGCCTGATTCCCCAAGCTGGGGTGGCCATCGGCCTGACCTTACTGGTCCAACAGGGCTTTCCCGAAATTGCGGGGATGGTCACAACCGTCATCTTAGGTTCGGTCGTGGTGTATGAGATCATCGGTCCGTTCTTCGCGAAGATGGCGATCATGAAAGCTGGTGAAGCGGGAGCAGCCCGCGATTAACCATGATTGTTAATTATGATTTTAAATTAGCTCATTCTACTTCTTCTTTATAAATTCTTCCTTTCTGGACTGCTGCTTCACGGTCGCTTGATTGCGAAAAGAGGTTTGTTTTTACCTCTTTACAAGTTGATGCTTTTCGGTTATAATAAACAATGCGATGCCGAAGTGGCGGAATTGGCAGACGCGCTGTGTTCAGGGCGCAGTGGGAGTATTCTCGTGTGGGTTCAAATCCCACCTTCGGCACCAAAAGAAATTTAACCCCAGCTATGCTGGGGTTTTGTTGTTTTTACAAATAATTTACCTATCGGTACAAAGCCGAAATATTGGGCAATAAAGGGTTTTTACCTTTTTTAGAGTAATTCTCACTAGTATGGTAATAATCTTTACCAAAGAAGTTGACTTGGAAGGAGAGGGTTGGCATGGCGAAAATCGGTATCGTCATCGGGAGTCTGCGCAAAGAGTCTTTTTCCAAGAAAGTTGCAGGTAATGTGGCTAAACTGTTTCCAGAGGGCTATACTACTGAGCTGATTGAAATTGGTAATCTCCCCTTGTATAACGAGGAGTATGATGACAATTCACCAGCGGAATACACCGCCTTTCGGTCTAAAGTGCGGGCCGTTAACGCAATTTTGTTCGTGACGCCCGAATATAACCGTTCTATACCAGGGGTCTTGAAAAACGCCCTCGATGTTGGGTCCAGGCCATACGGTCAAAGTGTTTGGGCGGGTAAACCGGCGGCAATCATTAGTCACTCCATTGGCAACATCGGGGGCTTTGGTGCCAACCACCATTTGCGTCAAGTATTGATGTTTTTGGATATGCCCATCCTGCAACAGCCAGAAGTATATCTGGCTAATACACCAAAACTTTTCGACGAAAAGGGGCAGATCAACAACGCGGATACCGTTAAATTCCTCCAATCCTATGTCGATGCTTTCGGGGCCTTGATCGAAAGATATCTAGCTTAATCGGAACAATTAGCTGTTTTGATCCAAAGCCCGGAGAACGTGGGCTTTCTTAGGATGGGATGCTCTTCTGATCGAAGAAGAAAAGCAGGCCGGAGGTAGTGATTAAGGGCCAGGCCATAGGGGAAGATGTATAAAAGAAGATGTATAAAAGAGGAAGAAGAAGCGAAGAGGATTGTGGATTGTCATGGTGAAAGACCGTCTTTAGGGCGGTCTTTTTTGGATCCGGAACCCTTTTGGTCTAAAGTTCGGATTGAAAGGAACAATCTAGGTAAAATGGCGTTTATTTGTGTGAAACCGATGATACGTAGTTTAGTTTGCGGATGCTGGTAGTGAAACTTAAGCCCCTTATATAAGAAAAACAGGTTATTTTTGTTTTTGGAGGGAGAAGGTTGCGGAAGAACATTATCTATGCCATGTTCCTATGGGTGCTGTTGGCGCTGGTGATTTCCCCGGCGTTGCCGGCGGCGACGGCGCAGGAATTAAGTTTGGCGGAAGCGTTGGCACTGGGGTTGGAAGCGAATTACGGGGTAAAAAAGGCGCAGCTTACATGGGAAAACGCCCGTCTTAGTTATGAGCGGAACAAAGCCCCGAGTACGCTCGCCGGTTCGCGCCACACCCAATTGCAACAGGAATTAACTCTGATGCAGGCGGAAGAGAATTACCAGCGGACGAAGGATCAAGCGATGCTCCTGATTGCCCGGAAGTATCTGGAGGTGCTCCAGACCGAACAGGAAAGAGAATGGCGCCGGAAACGGCTGGAATGGGAAGCGCTCACCCTGAATCTGATGGAACAACAAGTAGCCCAAGGGTATGAAACCCGTTTGGCCTTGATGAAGCAGGAGAACGAGTACTACCAGGCCCGGTTGGAATTGAAAAAGCTAGAGGATAGTTCCGATCAATTACGGCGCGAGTTGGCGAAGGAGATCGGTTGGCGGCTGGACGGGGCGGCCTTAAGTTTGAAACCGGTGGAAATGACGCTCAGGTGGGAAGTGAGTGAAAGCGAGTGTCAAAACCGGGCCCGGGCAAACAATCTAGCTCTGCGGGCGCTGAAGCTGGAAGTGGAGATGGCGCAGATTGCTTTAGAACGGGCAAGACTTGGTCCGGTACTGCCGGTGGAGATCCAAGAACTGAAGAATAATCTACAGCTTACTTTGCTCCGCCAGAAGGAAGCCGAATGGGAGCTGGAGAGCTCTGTCCGTCAACAGTATGCGGCTTTAAAGCAACTGGAGGAGAATTTAGCGTTGAATCAGGTACATTTAGCAGCGGTACGGGCGAATTTCGAAAAGGTACAAAAACAATATGAAGTGGGACTGTTGAAGGAGGTTGACCGCCTGGCGGCCGAGGCCGAGTTACTCCAGGCCGAGTACCAGATGTTCAATGCCATCACCAACTATCAGCTTAAAAAGTGGGAGTTCCAACAATTGCTGGGTATGGACCTGGAGGTGTAAACGACCATGAAAAAAGTTAAATCAGCACTGCTCCTTTGCTTTTTACCCCTCGTGGTTCTCCTGGTCCAGCCCGTCCAGGGAATGAAGGCAGCGGAAGCGGGGAGTTTGGAAGCGGCGATCGCCTGGGGTCTAGAACACAGCCCGTCCCTTTTAACGCTACGGCAAGAGGTGGAGCAGCTCCAGCGGGAACTGGCCACAATCGAAGCGGGTCTGCGTTGGCAACTCAGTTTGGACGGGGGACTGAACATGGCGGGAGCCGAGGAGGCCGGTTCGGGGCCCGGGCGGGAGGGGACGGAAGAGGTAAGTGCCGGAATTACCGGCCGTAAAGCCTTCCGGAGCGGGCTTTCCCTGGAACCACAGTTGACTTTAAAAAAGGATTTAAAGACGGCGGCGGAACCGGAGATCGGGTTTACCGTCGCCCTCAAGCAACGGCTTTATCCTTGGGTCCCCTCCACGGAAGAGCAGCGGTACCTTCGGACCCGAAACAATTTACAAAAGGCGGAGGCGAATCTGATTTGGCAAGCGACCCGTATGAAGATCGACTGGTTGGAAGGCTACCTTAATTTATTACGTCTAGCCGAACAACTGGCGATCGCGGAAGAAGAGTACGCCCTCGCCGCTGAAGACATGCGGTTAACCCAAGAGCGTGCGGGGATTGGTGAAGCCGGAGAGACCCAGCTGCTCACCGCCCAGATCGCTTTGAAACAGGCGGAATATAAAAAGCAGCAAGCCGCCAACCGTTTTCATGAGGCCGAGCGCCAATGGCGGCTGACGCTGGGATTGCCGGCGGATTACCAAGTTAAATTAGCGGAGGACAATCGTTACCTTCAACAACTGCGGGAAGAGATCCTCGCGGAACCGGTGACTGCGCAAGACCACGGGGCGTACTTACCCCAGTTGGAAGCCACCCATTACCAGCTGGTCGCGAAACGTTTGGACCGGGCCCAACTGGAACGGGATTGGCAGTGGAAACAAGCAGATTACCTGCCGCAGGTGAGTGGTGGAGGAACTTATGATCCGTCCGCTCAAAGCTGGACCCTGAACCTGAACCTCAATTATCAACTGTGGGATGGGGGTGTCCGGCGGCTGGAACGGGAAAACTACGAAGCCCAGCTGGCGGCGGTGGACCGGGAGGAACAGAATTTACGGGCCCAGTTGGACGCCGAATTACGGAGTTTGCTGGGCGAGGTCGAATTGGCCGCGATGCAGGTCGAGGAGAAGGACCTGGCTTTGGCGAAAGTGCGCTTGGAAACGGAGGTTTACCGCCAGCAATGGGAGGCCGGTTTCCTCACCGAAAAAGACTGGACTGTAAAGCTGTTGGAACAGAAAAGCGCTGAACTGGGGTGTAAAACTGCGGCGGATCAGGTCCTTTTGGGTAAACTCCGGCTGTTCCATCTGGTTGGTATGCTCTAAAAACGAACAACAGGTCCAAAGAAGGGTTTAAATAGAGGGGGTTCACCGATGAAGAAGAAACGTTTCCTGCCGGTTGTGCTATTATTAGTAGTTTGTGTCCTGATTATCTCGATGGTTCGGGGCTGCCGGTCCAAGCAGGCCGGTAACGGACCGTTAAACCAGGAAATTCTGCCGCAGGCCGTGATGAAGGTGGAGAAGGGGGATTTTCAAAAGACGATCACGGCCAGTGGGTATTTATCACCCCAGCAGAGTAAAGAGCTGTTTTTCAGTGTGAGCGGGCGCGTGGTCACCGATAACCTCCAGGAAGGGCGGCAGGTGAAGAAGGACGAGGTTTTGGTGGAGCTTGATTCGACCCGTCAAGAACTGGATTATCTTCAGGCGCAACGGGCGTATGATTTAGCGTTGATCAACGGTTTGGAACGGGAGATTAAAGAAGCAGCGTTAAATCTGAAGCTTGCCGAGAAGAACTTGACCGCCACGAAGTTACGGGCACCCTTTGATGGGGTCATCACCCGTGATCTGGTGGATGTCGGCGATTATGTGGGGATTAATGAGCAGAATGCGGTAGGCACGATCATCGCCGATGGTCCCTATGAAATTGAAGTTAAGATCAGTGAAAACGAGAGCCCCCAGTTGGCGGTTGGACAGAAGGCCATCATTAAGGTGGAGGCGATCCCGAACCGGCAGTTCGAAGGGCGCGTTAAAGAAATTGCCCTGCAGGCGGTGAACGACAATGGGGTGGTCTCTTTGCCGGTCAAGATTATTCTGGCGGAGGAATCACCCTTGCTGAAACCGGAGTTTTCGGCTGAAGTCGAGATCATTGTTGAAGAGATCAAAGACCAGATCATCGTGCCAATTACCGCGATTGTTAATAACCGCGGCGCGGAACAGGTGATGAAGATGGTCGATAACCGGCCAGTGCCGACGCCAGTCGTGACCGGTCCGAGCAATGGTTTTTCGGTGGTGATCCAGGAGGGGCTTGCCCCTGGTGATGAGATCCTGATCAATACCCACCAATTTTCCGCGACAACCGCCAATACGGGTCAGCGTCAACCGGCCCCGCGCGCGGGCATCAGAATCGGCAGGTGAGAACATGTTAATCCAAGCAGTTAATTTGCAAAAAGTATACCAGATGGGGCCGGTGCGGGTTGAAGCCTTGAAAGATGCTTCCTTTCAGATTGAAGAAGGGGAGTTTGTGGCGATTATTGGACCGTCGGGCTCAGGAAAATCAACGCTCATGCATATTCTGGGCTGCCTTGACCAGCCAACGGCCGGCCGTTATTTTCTTGAGGGGCAGGATGTGAGTGCGGTCTCCGATGATAAATTGGCCGAGATCCGGAATAAAAAGATTGGTTTCGTTTTCCAACAGTTTAACCTCTTGCCCAAGGCCACCATCTTGCAGAATGTCTGTGTACCCTTGATCTACGGCGGGATCCGGGGGCGCCGTCGCCAATTGAAGCTGGCGGAGCAGGCTTTAGAAATGGTGGGGCTCGGTAATCGCGTGCACCACCGGCCCAATGAGATCTCCGGGGGACAAAAACAGCGGGTGGCGATTGCCCGTGCTTTGATCAATAACCCGTCCCTGATCCTGGCCGATGAGCCCACGGGGAACCTGGATACCAAAACCGGGAAGGAGATTATGAATATCTTCCGCCAACTAAACAAGGAAGGCCACACCATCATCATGGTCACCCACGACCAGGAGATTGCCGACCAGGCCCGCCGGGTGATCCAGATCCGTGATGGGTTGGTGCAGAAAGACGAGGTGATTGCATGATCTGGGAGATTCTGCGGATGGCCGTGGACAGTTTAACCGTGAATAAACTCCGTTCTTTCTTGTCGATGTTGGGCATTATTATCGGGGTTGGTGCCGTGATCGCCATTGTCTCGGTGGGTTCCGGGGCCCAATCCCAGGTGACCAGCCAAATATCGCAATTGGGTTCCAATCTGATCACGATCAGTCCGGGGATCCGCCGGGGAAGAAGCGGTCGGATCAGTTTTACCGCCACCGACGTCTTCACGATGGAATTGGCCGAACAGATCCAGCGGAACTGCCCGTCGGTGGGCCTGATTATGCCGAACTTGCAGACCTCTGGCCTGTTAATCGCCGGGAGCACCAACTACCAGACGCAGGTGGTCGGGGTTACTCCCGCCTATCAACAGATTTACGATTTCTACCCGGCCCGGGGTCAGTTTATCACGGAAGAGCATGAAACCAGTGCCACCAATGTGATGGTGCTGGGCTCCGGTTTGGCACAGGAGCTTTTCCCGGATACGGATCCTTTAGGAAAGACCGTAAAGCTGTTCGTCCGCAACCGGCATCTCCTTTTTGTCGTGGTCGGTGTGATGGAGGAGAAGGGGACCGGGGCGTGGGGGAACATTGAAAACCAGGCCTTTATTCCGGCGTCGGTTTTGATGAAAAAGATCAACAACCGCAAATACGTAAACGGTTATACTGCCCAGGCGGTTTCGGCGACGGCGGCCAAAGCGGCAGTGGGTGAGATTGAATACTTCCTCACCCGTTACATGGGCGATCCGGAGAAGTTCAGAGTGACCAGCCAGGAACAACTCTTGGAGACGATCAGCCAAGTGACCGGGACCTTGAGTTTAATGCTTGGTGGCATTGCCGGTATCTCTCTCCTGGTGGGCGGGATCGGGATTATGAACATCATGTTGGTTTCGGTGACGGAAAGAACCCGGGAGATCGGGATCCGGAAAGCGCTTGGGGCGAAAAGCCGCCATATTATGGCCCAGTTTATCATTGAAGCCCTGGCGATGAGCGGGCTTGGCGGTCTGATCGGTATTGGCCTCGGCTGGCTGGGGGCGGCGGGCGTGGCTAAAATTGGCGGCTGGCCGCTGGTGGTCACCCATGGTTCGGTCTTGGTGGCGTTCTCCTTTTCACTGCTTGTTGGTTTATTCTTCGGGATCTACCCGGCCCGGAAAGCTTCAAAGTTAGATCCGGTCATTGCCCTCAGTTACGAATGATCCGGATCTGGGGATTACCCTTTGTGCCCATTGGTAATAGGATTGGAAGAGGAATGCTTCTGTTTTGCGCTCACACCGGTTAACAGCCGGTGTTTTTTCTGCCTCTGGCGGGGAGGGATGGGGGTTTTCCTTGACAATTAAGCGGTATTGTTTTTTAATTAAAGAAACAAAAAGAAAAAAATAAGTAAAAAAAGACGAGGGATGAAGATGTTTGCAGCAGCTAGGCAAGAGCGAATCAAGGAGTTATTACTGAAACATAAACAGTTTGATGTTGTTAGTTTAGCTGCGATGCTCGGCGTAACGGAGGTTACCATCCGCCGGGATCTAGATAAACTGGAACAAGAAGGCTTTATCATTAAAACGCACGGCGGTGCGATTTTAAAGGAAGTCTCGTCACCGCCGAACCAGGCGGAACGGGTCCCTCCGGAAATAATTGAGATCGGTGAAGCCACCGCTTTATTAGTTAATAATAATGAAGCGATTTTTCTGGGGGGTGGGCTCACCTGTACACAGGTGGCGACTAACCTCCAAACCAAGCAGCGTTTGACGGTGATGACCAACGATCTAAAAGTCGCCCTGGAGCTGAATAATGCCCCGGGGGTATTTTGTTCCGTAACAGGCGGAAACAGCCTCCAGGGATCGGGTGTGCTGGTGGGGGAACTGGCTCTGCGGGCAATTGAAGAGGTCCATTTTCACAAGGTTATTCTTACGGTTTCCGGGATTAGCCTTGCAAACGGATATACGGCGAATACGGTGGAAGAAGCTACTTTTTACCGCCATCTTTTGACGCGGTGTGATGAACTGATTATCGTTGCTGATTACCAGAAGTTTGATAAAACTGGTTTTTCGCGGATTGCTGACTTGAAGGCGGCCCAGAAGGTCGTGACAAATAAAGAAGTTGGCGATGACTACAAGGAATATTATTTCCAGAATAATATCAAGCTGTTTACCCCTTATGAGGTGGAGGAGATTAAAGAGCCGGATCAGACTGATGAGCGGCGGGGCGGTGACGATGATGGAGGAAAGAAATTACGTTCTGGAAATGCGTGATATTTCCAAGTCCTACTACAAAAATGTGGTACTGGACCGGATTAATCTGCGCGTTAAGCCCGGTGAGATCCATGGTTTGCTCGGTAAAAACGGTGCGGGTAAAACAACCTTGGTTAACATCCTCTATGGGGCGGTTCCGAAAGACTCCGGTGAAATATTATTAAACGGCCGACCCGTTGAAGTGAATACGGTTGGGAAGGCACGGCGACTTGGGATTATCAAGATTCATCAGGAGTTAAATGTCTTTCCCAAGCTGACGGTGGCCGAGAACATCTTTGTCAACGCTTACCACGAGCGAAACCTGGTACGCCGTGGGCTGATCGACCGGGAAGCGGCGGTGGAGGAAGCGCTGAAGCTTTTTGCCCAGCTTCATTTTCCGCTTGATCCACGGAGAAAGGTGGGGAGTCTCGGTGTGGCGCAGCAACAGATGGTGGCGATCGCCCGGGCCCTGGCGGCGAACCCGAAAATTCTAATTTTGGATGAACCGACGGCGGCCCTGAATGAACAAGAGACCGAGTATTTTCTGCGCATGCTGGAAAAGATTCAAAAAACCGGAGTGACCATGCTTTACATCTCCCACCGCCTCCGGGAGATAAAGCTTATCGCCGACCGGGTGACCGTGATCCGCGATGGCCGGGATGTGGCGACCATCCCGACGCCTTCCTTGGAAGAAGAGAAGGCGATCAAACTGATGGTTGGGCTCGAGACGAAAAGCCGCTATCCGAATTTGGGTTTACCGGCGAAAAAGGAACTGTTACGGATTGAAAACTTATCGGTGGGGAATATTCTGCGCGGGATCAGTTTCACTTTGCATGAAGGAGAAACCTTAGGGATTGCTGGGTTGGCTGGTTCCGGACGTACAACTTTGATGAAGACCGTCTTTGGCCTTCTGAAGCCAACCAGCGGCCGGATCTTTCTAAGGGGAAGGGAAATCCGGCCTAATACGGTCCGCCAAGCGATTAAACTTGGCTTTGCGTATGTCATGGAGGACCGGTTGGCGGAGGGGCTCTTTATCAATCGTTCCGTCATGGAGAATATCTCATCGATCAACCTCGAACGGATTTCTAAAGGAAGGCTGATCAATAACGAGCTGGAAAAGAAGATTGCCTGGGGGTTAATCCGGCGGTTGCACATTAATGTCCGGGCCTTGGAACAAAAAATTCAGACCCTAAGCGGGGGGAATCAACAAAAATGTCTTTTAGCCAAATGGTTATTGGGCGATGGTTTGATCTATCTGCTGGATGAACCCACCGCCGGACTCGATATGGCTTCGAAGGTAGATATCTATAACATCCTAAACAGTATTGTTTGCCGGGGGGCGGGGGTGATCATGATCTCCTCCGATTTATCAGAGTTAATCGGGATGTGCCACCGGATCCTGGTGATGCATAATGGGGCGATTAGTGGTGAGTTGCGGGGCGAAGAAGCCACGGAGGAAAAGATCATCAAGTTAGCCTCACGGTGAGGATGAGTAGGGTTTTATGAATAAGGTCGCTTGATCAATAGACCGTTTACTTTGGTAAGCGGTTTTTTATTTTAAAATAACATACAAAAACACAAAAAAAAATAAATATAAATAAACCGAAAGAAGGATTTAATAAAATTATGACGAATTAATGATAAAAAAGTTGCCAAATATTCATGTGGACACCCTAGGTAAATGGCCAAAACAAGAGAGGGAGGATAAATGGAGAAGAAAGTATTGCTTTCGATCAGGAATATTACGAAGGTCTTTCCCGGAGTGAAAGCCATCGATCAGGTCAGTTTGGATGTGAAGAAGGGTGAAGTACACGCGCTGGTCGGCGAGAACGGCGCAGGGAAATCGACGCTTGTCAATATCATTTCTGGGGTGCTTAAGCCGGATGGGGGGGAGTTGATCTTTGATGATCAGCCTTATGCTCCGGCCAACCCGCGCGAGGCCCAAGCAAGAGGGATTGGTTTAGTCCATCAGGAAACGGCACTCTGTCCCCATCTTTCGGTTGCCGAAAATGTTTTCTTGGGGCGGATGCCTTACAAAGCCGGCGGTTTGGTCGATTTTAAAAAGGCTTGGTTGGATACGAAAAAGTTGCTGCAGAATTTTTCGACGGATTTAAACCCCAAAGTGAAAGTGGAGAATCTCAGCGTTGCCAACCAACAGTTGGTGGAGATCGTTAAAGCGCTCTCCCAAGATTGCCGGCTCTTGATCCTAGATGAACCCACTTCGTCCTTGACCGATGCCGAGACCGAGAACCTCTTCCGGATTATTGGCGAGCTTAAAGAGAGAGGGATCAGTGTTCTCTATATCAGCCACCGTTTGAAAGAGGTTTTCCGGATCTGTGAACGCATCACCATCCTCCGGGACGGGGTTTTGGTGAAGACCTTAAACACCAGTGAGACGAACGAGGAAGAGATAATCTGTCAGATGGTGGGGAGAAATATTGATCATTTATATCCGGCGAAAAAGGGTGGAAACGGGGAAGAGATTCTACGGGTCGAAAATTTATCCGGCCAATGCTTCCGCGACATCTCCTTCTCACTCAAAAAAGGCGAGATCCTTGGCTTCGCTGGTTTAGTCGGCGCGGGCCGTTCAGAGGTGGCGCGGGCGATCTGTGGGATTGATCCCTTGGAGACGGGCCAGATCTATCTCAACGGACAAAAGGTCCGCTTTAACAGTTATTACGATGCCATCCGTGCGCGTGTGGCCTATCTGACGGAGGACCGCAAAAACGAAGGTTTGTTCTTGAAAATGTCGGTTGTGGCCAATCTGGTGGTGACTTCGTTACGGGACGTTACTCATCACCATTTAGTGCAACAGGAAAAAGAACAAGCCCTCGCTGCCCGCTATGTGGAAAAACTGCAGATTAAAACCGCGGATCTTTTTCAAAAAATGATCAATTTAAGCGGGGGGAACCAACAAAAAGTGGTCGTGGGGAAATGGTTGGCGATTGATCCGGTCGTGCTTTTCATGGATGAACCAACCCGGGGAATTGATGTGGGTGCCAAGACCGAACTCCACTACTTGATGCGGGAGTTATGTGACCGCGGGATCGGGATTGTCCTGATCTCTTCGGAATTACCGGAGATTATTGGCATGTGCGACCGGGTGATTGTGATGAATGAAGGCTGTAAAGCGGGCGAACTAGGAGGAGAAGAGATCACCGAACAAAACATAATGCGCTTGGCGGCAACGCAAAGTGACCAAAGTGCTTGAGTAAAAGGAGGGTTTACGCATGAATCCATCATTAGAAAAACAGGCGGTGCAAAGCGGCGGAACAACTAAACAGAAAGGTATACTTTCGAGGGCTTTTGCGATTCGGGAATTTTCGTTGTTGATCATCATTATTGGTTGCGCCATCCTTTTGAGTTTCTTAACCCCGCATTTTCTGACCGTACCTAATCTAACCACAACGGCGATTGGTTTGGCGGCCGATGGGATTATCGCTGTGGGAATGACCGTGGCTTTGGTTTTGGGCGGTTTCGATCTGTCGGTCGGTTCCGTGATGGCTTTAAGCGGGGTAATCGCGGGCTCTCTTTACCTCGGGGGCGTCAATATTTGGATCGCGGCGGGGATCGCCCTTGTTGTTGGTATGATCTGCGGCTTGATTAACGGTTATTTTATTGGCCGGGTGGGGCTTAACCCGTTTATTACGACCTTAGGGATGATGAGTATTGCCCGGGGTGCTTCTTATGTGCTGACGAAGGGATCGCCGCTTTCGTTGGCCGGGATTAGTAAAGGTTTTAAGTTTATTGGCGGCGGCCAAATTTTCGGGTTTCCGATGATGGTCCTCATCTACTTGTTGATTGTGGTCATTATGGATTTTGTTTTACGCCGTTCGGTCGTTATGCGGCAGGTCTTCTACGTCGGAAGCAACGAAAAAGCGGCGGCGCTTTCGGGAATAAATGTTTCGAAGGTGAAAACCGGTGTCTTTTTCTTAACGGGGACGCTGGCGGCAATAAGTGGGATTCTTACCCTTTCCCGTTTTACGGTGGCAACGCCGAATGCGGGGATGTCAGCGGAGATGCGGGCCATTGCGGCTTGCGTGATCGGCGGGGCCAGTCTAAGCGGTGGTGAAGGGACGATTTTAGGTTCGGTGTTGGGTGTGATTCTTTTGGCTTTGGTGAACAACGCCTTGATTCTCTTGAACGTCTCGGTTTACTGGCAAGATTTAATTACCGGTATGATCTTGATCAGTGCGGTCTTGGTTGACTTTCTAAGCCATCGCTCCCGCTTTTTAAGGGATTAGGAAGAGCTTAATTCCACCATTGGTGAAGAGGAACTACAGATTGACCATTTATGGGGGGGTGAAAGCGGGGTTTTAGGAAGAAAAGTTCAAGGTAGTGTAAAGCAGATTAATCTACTTTTCTAAAGACCATGAGGGAAAGAAAAAAGGAGGTTTGTAGATCGAAATGAAACGTTCTTTTTGGCTGGTAACGTTGATTTTAACTTTGGTGTTTACGGTTGTGGCGACCGCCGCCAGTCCCTTTGAGGGTAATCCTAAGGAAGAGTATTACATGGTTACCTTTGCTTCTGGGATCGAATATTGGAAAGGTTGCTTTGCCGGAATGGAAGATGCCGCGGCCCAATTAGGGGTAAAAGCGATCTACACCGGGGCACCGTTGTCCGATGTGAACCAACAGGTGACCGTTTTGGAGCAGGTGATTGCGAAAAGACCGGCGGGGATTGCCGTGACTTGTAGTAACCCTGACGGTTTACGGGCTACGATCGACCGGGCGATCGAAGCGGGCATTCCCGTCGTGACCTTTGATGCCGACTCCCCGTTAAGTAAACGCTATTGTTACCTGGGTACCGGTAACTATAATGCCGGGGCGATGGCGGCGCGTTATTTGGCAGAATTAATCGGCGGCAAAGGTGAAGTTGCGGTTTCCACCGTTACCGGCCAATTAAATCACGAAGAACGCAAAACCGGATTTGTTGAGACCTTAGCCCGCGAATATCCCAACGTGAAAGTGGTTAGTGTCGGTAACGACAACAATGACCAGACCAGAGCGGCGGTTCTGGTATCCGGTTTCTTACAGGCGTATCCTAATTTGAAGGGTGTTTTCTGTACTGATGCCTTAGGTGGTGTCGGGGCGGCCACGGCCGTACGGGAAGCAAACAAAGTAGGAAAGGTCCGGATTGTCAGTTTCGATACGGATAAAGGAACGCTTGATCTGATTAAAGAAGGAATTATTGACGCATCAATCGCGCAGGGAACCTGGAATATGGGTTACTGGTCCATGATGATGCTCTATAGCGTACGGCATGATTTGGTCAAACCGGTTGATGGTTGGCAGACTAAAGGGATCAACCCGTTGCCAGGCGTGGTTGATACCGGCACGAACGTAGTTACCAAAGAGAATGTAGATGCCTTTTATATGGATTAAGAAGCCTTTCCGAAATGGATGGAAGGGGTTATCCGTGTACCGGATAACCCCTTCTTTTGTGGTAAATAATGAAAACGGCAGGAGTTTATTGTTTCTTTATGGAATAAACCATGATGGAGTATAATGGTGAGTGGATGTAAAAGGGGTGAATAAGATGCATGTTATGCAGGCGATAGAACAGCGGCGGAGCATCCGTCAGTACCAGGACCGTCCGGTTGAAGAAGCAACTTTGGCCCAGGTCCTTGAGGCCGCTCGGCTTGCCCCGTCGGCTCGTAACCGGCAGGAGTGGCGGTTTGTTGTGGTGAAAGACGCCGCCCAGATCCAACGGGTGGCGGAGGCGGCGGGCCAGCCGTTCATCGGGACCGCACCGGTGATCATCGCCGGCGTTGCCCTCGATCCGGAACGGGTCATGCGGTGTGGGGTGCCGACCTATGCGGTGGATTTAGCGATCGCGATGACCAACATTACGTTGGCGGCGACGGCCCATGGGCTAGGCACTTGTTGGATCGGCTCTTTTGACCAGGAGGAAGTGAAACGGGTCTTGCGGATTCCCGCAGACTGTAAGGTCGTGGAATTGATGCCCCTCGGCTATCCGGCGGAGAGTCCGGAGCCGCGGCCACGAAAACCGATCACGGAGATTGTTTCATACGACTATTTTTAGACGAGCGACGCTTTTGCTTTTTTAGATAAAACGCGTAGCGCGAAACGGGAGAAGGACGGGGAAATAATTGGAGTATCTGAGTCTTTATCGCAAATGGCGACCACAGAGTTTTACGGAAGGATTTGTCGGGCAGGAGCATGTGGTCCGGACTTTACGCAATGCCCTGCTTTATAATAAGGTAGCCCACGCCTATCTATTCACCGGGCCCCGCGGGACCGGAAAAACATCGGCGGCGAAGATCCTGGCGAAGGCGGTGAACTGTACCGCGCGGGGGGAGAGCCCCGATCCGTGTAACCAATGTCCAAGTTGTCAGCGGATCAACGATGGGGTTTCGCTGGATGTTTTGGAGATCGACGGCGCGTCCAACCGCGGGATCGACGAAGTCCGGGATTTAAGGGAGAAAGTAAAGTTTGCGCCGGTGGAAGGGAATTATAAGGTCTACATCATCGATGAGGTACATATGCTAACGACCGAAGCCTTCAATGCACTTCTGAAGACGTTAGAGGAGCCGCCGCCGCATGTGATCTTTATCTTTGCGACGACGGAGAGCCATAAAGTCCCGGCTACCATCCTCTCCCGTTGCCAAAAGTTTGATTTCAAACGGTTGACGAGCCAAGAGATCAGCGGGCACTTGGCCCGGGTGGTCGAGGCCGAAGGGCTAACGGCCGAGGAGGAAGCGCTCCGTTTGATCGGTCGGGAGACCGACGGGGGGATGCGTGACGCCATCGGCCTGTTGGAACAAGGTTTGGCCTACGCGGAGGGGAAACTAACCGCTGCGGATGTCCGAACAGTTATGGGGCTCGTGGAGACCGAAACTTTGTTGACACTGGGCGAAGCTGCCGCCGCTTCCGATCCGGCGGCCGGCTTTCGTCTGATCCAAAAGGCCAGTGAAGAAGGGAAGGATTTACCCCTCTTTGCGCGGCAGATCGCCGGCTTCTTCCGGGACCTTCTTCTCTTATTATGGACGGAGACCGCGGACCAAGTGCACTTTAGCCCGGCGGAAAAAGAAGCCGCCCGGACAATCGCCGAAAGGCTTGGGGTGGCCAATTTAAAGCGGGGGGTCGCCCTCTTTCTTGACGCCGGTTCGGCGGCCCGCCGGGGGACGGAGGGCAGTCTGCCGTTGGAGATGGCGTTTTTACGTCTGTTAACGGAAGCGGATACCGCACAGGCTACCGCCCCTGACCAGCTGGTACAGAAGGTGGCGGCGTTAGAACAAAGGCTGGCGCAACTGGAAGCCGCCCTCGAAAACCGGCCACCCGCGCCGCGGGGACCGGCGGCGAAAGCGGCCCCTGCGTCGACGGTGAAGAAGGGCCCCGCCGTAGCGACCCCTCCGGCTTCGACGCCAGCGGTGACGCCTTCTTCGGCTTCGACTCCGGCCCAGCCCCCTGCAGCATCAACCGGACTACAACCCTTTGACCGCTGGGAAGAGGTCTTAGAAGGAGTCAAGCAGCGGAAAAGGACGGTTGAAGCCTTGCTCCGGGAAGGAACCCCTGTCGGGCTGCGTGGCAATCAACTACTGATCCGCTTTACTCTCGAGTTTCACTGGGAGAAAATCAGGGAAGTGGAGTACACCCGTCTCGTGACCGAAGTATTACAGGAAGTCACCGGACAGAAGCTGATCCCCCAATTTATTCTGGGGGAAGCAGGAAATAACCCGGCGGAGGAGAATTCTTCAGATTTACTCCGCAAAACTTTGGAACTTTTCGGTGGGGAAGTTACCGAAATTAAAGAGGAGGACCGATAATGGCAAAAATGCAACAGGCTTTAAAGCAGATCCAGAAGATGCAGGCGGAAATGCAACGGGTACAGGAGGAATTAGCGGTTAAAACCGTCACCAAGACCGTGGGTGGTGGCGTGGTTGCCGTTGAGATCAGCGGGGCCTTAGAGGTGAAAAAAGTGACGATCGAACCGGAAGCGTTGGAAGATAAAGAGATGCTCGAAGACCTTCTGGTCGCCGCGGTGAACGAAGCGATCAAAGAAGCACAGGAACTGTCCGCTGCGGAGATGGCCAAAGTCACCGGTAATTTGAAGATTCCGGGAATGCCCGGAGGGCTTTTTTAACGGTTAAGTCCGATGAGTCACTATCCAAAACCGATGAGCCGGCTCATTAAAGAGCTGGCCAAATTGCCGGGGATTGGGCCCAAAACCGCCCAACGCTTGGCCTTTCATCTCTTTGCGTTACCCCGGGATGAAGTGGTTGGGTTGGCGACGGCGATGGTTGAAGCGAAGGAGAGCCTGAAGTATTGTGACGTCTGTGGCCATCTGACGGACGAATCTCCTTGCCAGATCTGCGAAGATCCCACCCGCGATCGCCACCTGCTTTGTGTTGTCGAGGAACCGAAAGATGTCATTGCCCTCGAAAAAACCCGGGAATTTAAAGGACTGTACCATGTTCTCCACGGTGCGCTATCGCCCTTAGAGGGGATTGGCCCCGAGGAACTGACCGTCTCCCAGCTGTTAGAGCGACTACAGACGGGAGAGATTAACGAAGTGATCCTCGCCTGTGACCCTGATATGGAAGGTGAAGCAACCGCTTTATATCTAGCTAAGATCATCAAACCGCTGCGGATCAAAGTCACCCGCTTAGCGCGGGGGCTGCCGATCGGAGGCGACTTGGAATATATCGATGAGGTGACTTTGGGGAAAGCAATTGAAGGTCGTCAAGAACTCTAAAGCGGTTAGGGAAACAACTTCCTACCGGACGCGCCAGCGCCAGTAGGAGTTTTTCTTACCTTAAACATTTGTTTGGGTTGATGGAAGGAGGAGTTTAAAGTGGAGAATGCGAATGAGAAGAAAGGTTTATGGGGGATCGAGCAGTTAACCATCCGCAGTTTGATCCTGGGCGCGGTTGGTTCGGCGATTATTACGGCGAGCTCGATGTATATTGCCCTGCGGATGGGGGCTTTACCTTGGCCGACTATTTTTGTGGCCGTGCTTTCCATGACCGTCTTAAAGATACTGGGCAACACCAATTTAAAGGAGATCAGTATTGCCCAGACCGCCATGTCGGCCGGGGCGATGGTGGCCGGCGGAATGGCTTTTACCCTGCCTGGACTCTGGATTGTGGGAGTATGGTCGGGGCCACAGGTTCTTGCCGACCACTGGTGGGAAGTCCTGGCGATTGCGTTGGCCGGGATGATCCTCGGGGCGTTGTTGACCTGGCGTTTGCGGCCGAAATATATTGAGCAGGGTGTATTGCCGTACCCGATCGGGCAAGCAGCGGCCCAGACGTTGATCACGGGTGACCAGGGCGGAAGAAAATCACAGCTCTTATTCGGGGCTATGGGCTTTTCCGCTGTCTTTACCTATCTCCGTGATCGCTTGGGTCTGATCCCTGCGGCCTTATCGGCACGCTGGTTCACCGCCCGGCGGATGGATGTGGGGGTTATGTTGTCCCCGATGGCCTTAGGGATCGGTTATTTGATCGGGCCGCTGGCGACGGGTGTTTGGTTCCTGGGCGCCATTCTGGCTTACCTGCTGATTGTTCCGGTCGGCCCGGCCGTTGGCCTCCTGGCTTCGACCGCGGCGGCGGTTGCCTTCAAGAACACCCTGGGTTTAGGCTTGATGGTCGGGACGGGGGTCGGGATTGTGATCGCCTTTGTCCTTGATTTGTTCAAAAAGGGAAGCGCCGGGCGGAGCACGGGGCAACCGGAGAAGACGGGAGTTAAGACGAAAACGGGGCTGCGCGGCCGGACCCTGCAGATCGGTGCTGTTCTGATCGCCTATCTTTTTAGTCTGGTGGCGGGTTTACAGCCGTTGGCCGCCGTTTTATTGGTGGGTGGTGTTTTTATCGCGACGGCGATGGCGGCGACGATCACTGGTGAAACCGGGATTAACCCCATGGAGATCTTCGGCATAATTATTCTTTTAGCAATTCGTACCTTGGTTCCAGTGCCAACAACCGCCGCGTTTCTGCTCGCCGCTTGTGTGGCGATTGCCTGTGGGTATGCCGGTGATGTCCTCAATGACTACAAATCCGGCTATATCTTGCAGACCAACCCGAAGGCCCAGTTCATCTCGGAGCTTGTAGGGGGACTGGTGGGGACGGTCGTTGCCTCCCTGGCGATGATCGCTTTGATCACCCGTTACGGTGGGGTTGGAACAGAGTATGGTCTACCGGCCGTCCAGGCCTTTGCCGTCACCCAAATGGTACATGGCTTAGGTGATCCGTTGGTCTTTGGGAGTGCGGTCGCCATCGGTGCCCTTTTGTATCTGGCGAAGATCCCCGCGATGACGCTGGGGATTGGGATGTACTTACCGTTTGCCATGTCTTTCACCGTTTTTCTCGGTGGGTTAACGCGGCTGGTTTACCAACGGCGAAAACCAGGGGCGACGACCAACGGTGATGTGGTGGCTTCCGGCCTTTTCGGTGGTGAAGGGATCGTGGGCGTGACCATCGCCATCATCAGTATGTTGACCGGGGCATAAAGAGGAGGGGGACATCAAGATGGGTATGGTAATTGGGATCGATGTTGGGGGAAGTACAACCAAGATCGTCGGTTTGCATGATAATAAACTGTACAGTCCTTTACTGGTGAAGGCGAACGATCCGGTGGCTTCGATCTTCGGAGCTTTCGGGAAGTTTATTAACGTGAACGGACTAACCTTGGACGATATTGAACACGTCATGATCACAGGGGTAGGTTCTTCCTACATTGACCAACCGCTTTATGGGATCCCCACCACAAAGGTGGACGAGTTTCGGGCCATCGGGAAAGGCGGGCTGTTCCTCAGCACCTTATCGCGGGCGATTGTCGTGAGTATGGGGACAGGCACGGCCTATATCATGGCCGATGAAAAAGGGGAGATCCATATGGGGGGAACCGGAGTCGGTGGCGGGACCCTCTTGGGCCTTTCCAATAAAATGCTGAACGTGCGGCATTTTGACGACTTGATCGCCATGGCGGAGGGGGGGAATCTGGCCCATATCGACCTGAACATCGGCGATATTACCCAGGACCAGATCGCCGGCTTACCGCCGGAGACCACCGCTTCCAACTTTGGGAAGATCAGTGATCTGGCGTCGAAGGCCGATACCGCACTGGGCATTATCAACCTGGTCTTTCAGACCATCGGGATGTTGGCGGTCTTCGCTACCCGGATCTATAATACGCAGGACGTGGTCTTGACCGGGAATTTGACCACTGTCCCTCAAGCCCAGGCGATCTTTGATATGTTACACCGCATGTACCAGGTGGAGTTTCATATTCCACCCAACGCTGAGTTTGCGACGGCGACGGGGGCCGCCTTATCCTTGCCGACGGCGGGCAATGGCCTCTAGCAGAGGGGGAAGATAGGCGTCGTCGACGACCGGGGTGCCCAGATGGCGGCCGGCAAAGCTGCCGTGGTAGTCGGAACCGCCGGTGACCAAGAGACCGTGTTTTTGGCAGAAGTTGCGGTAAAGAGCGGTTTCTTTCGGGGAATGGTAAGTGGTGATCGCTTCCAAACCTTCGAAGCCCCAGTCTAAAATGGCTTGCTGGAAGGAAGGCTTAGTCATTAACTTGGTGTTATCTTCCGCGTAAAGACCGGGGTGGGCTAAGACCGGGACTCCGCCCGCCGCTTTGATCGCCCGAATGACCGTTTCCGGCGGCGTGAAGGTAATGGTGATGTAGGCCGGGCGGCCGACGCCAAAATATTTATCGAAATATTCATTCACATCACTGACCAGCCCCATCTCCTTCAGGGTGTTATACATGGGCCAGCCACCCGCTTCCGGGTGGGCTTTCCAGTAGTCATAACGGGTCCGGTCGATTTTAATGGCCAGTTTTTCCAGGGCGGCGATGGAGTCTTCTTCACTTTGGTCCCAGGCCTTTTGGTTCGCGGCCAGGACCTTACGGAGTTCGGGGTGGGCAGGATCGATACCATACCCTAAAATGTGTAGACTAATCTCTGGAGAGTAACTGGCCGAAAGCTCCACCCCCGGGATGAAGGCCAAACCCAACTCGGCGGCAACGGCCGTGCCTGCGGCAAGGGCAGCAGTGCTGTCATGGTCGGTGATGGATACGGCGGAAAGGCCAAGCTTGGCGGCGGCGGTAAGGAGTTCCTGGGGAGAGAGCGTTCCGTCAGAAGCGTTGGTATGAAGGTGTAGATCGATGGCCATCTCATTACTCCTTTGCGTTTGGTCGAATTGTGGGAGTTATTACCCATCGGCGTAAGCCACATAAAAATGGTTCTTTTATCCAATGTATCTCTGATTTACTATAAACGGCGACGATTTATTTGTCAAGAAATAGCTTTTGCTTTACGGAACCGGAGGTGGGAGCCATTCTGGCTCAAGCGGAAGAACTGCTACAGAAGTATTACGGATATCCCCGGTTTCGACCGGGGCAAGCCCGGGTGATCTCCAGTATCCTCCAAGGCGAGGACACGCTAGCGATCATGCCGACTGGAGCCGGGAAATCCATCTGTTTCCAGATCCCAGCTTTATTGTTTGACGGGGTTACGCTGGTCATTTCGCCCTTGATCTCTTTAATGAAGGATCAAGTGGATACTTTGCAGGACTTAGGAATCCCGGCCTCTTTCATCAACAGTTCACTAAGCCCTGGGGAAGTTGAACGCCGGATTCAACAAACCGCCAAAGGGGCTTATCAAATCTTGTATATTGCGCCCGAACGCTTAGGGGCGGCGGCTTTTTTGGAAATGATCCGGGAGCTTCGGGTCGCCTTTTTAGCCATCGATGAAGCCCATTGTGTCTCCCAATGGGGACATGATTTTCGCCCCAGCTACCGGCGGATCGCCGCTTTTGTTCAAAAACTGCCCCAGCGGCCGGTGGTTGCCGCCTTCACGGCGACTGCCACCGAAGAGGTGCAGGAGGACATCCTTCGTTTACTGGCGCTTAAAGAAGCCAACGTCTATGTGACCGGTTTTGACCGGAGCAACCTGTACTTCAAGGTCTACCGGCGGGTTAAAAAAAAGGATTTTCTCTTATCATATCTGGCCCAAAACCGCCAGGAGGCCGGGATCATATATGCGGCTACCCGCAAAGAAGTGGATAATATCTATGGGCTTTTGCAGCAGGAAGGGTATGCGGTCGGCCGCTACCACGCGGGTTTAAGGGAGAAGGAACGGAAAGCCGTCCAAGAAGAATTCATCAATGACGATCTCCGGGTGATGGTAGCGACCAACGCTTTTGGCATGGGGATTGATAAGTCTAATATCCGTTATGTTATCCACTACAATTTGCCCAAAAATATGGAAGCCTATTACCAGGAAGCGGGACGGGCGGGTCGGGATGGGGAACCGAGTGAGTGCATCCTGCTCTTCAGTCCGCGGGACATTATCATCCAAAAATACCTGATCGAGCAGACCGTTTATGCGCCAGCCCGGAAAAAAGCGGAGCTGGAGAAGCTTCAGACCATGGTCGATTACGCCCATACCACCCAGTGCCTGCGCCGGTTTATCCTGGCCTATTTCGGTGAGGAAGAAGGGCCCGACCGTTGCGGGCGCTGTGGTAATTGTGATCCCCGTTGGGTCCGGGTGGAGATTACGGAAGACGCCAAAAAGGTTTTTTCCTGTCTCGTCCGCATGCAGGGCGCCTACGGTGTGAACCTGCTTGCCGGGGTTCTAAAAGGGTCAACCACCCAAAAAATTCGGAGCTTAGGCTTTAACCGCCTTACGACCTACGGCATTATGAAAGAACGGACACTGGCGGAGATCAAAGAGCTGATCAACCAGTTGATTGCCGAAGATTATCTTAGTGTCAGCGGCGGGCAGTATCCCGTGGTTAAACTGCGCCCGAAGGCACTGGCGGTTTTGAAAGAAGACCGTCCCGTTTGGGGAAAAAAAGAAGTGGTGACGGTGGAAACACCGGCCCATGATCCGCTCTTTGAACGTCTGCGCAGCTTACGAAAGGACCTTGCGGCCCAGGAACAGGTTCCGCCTTATGTTATTTTTAACGATAGCACTCTCCGGGAAATGGCGAAGCTTAGACCGGCTAATGCCGAAGAATTGCTGACGGTGAAGGGAGTTGGCCACAAAAAGCTGGAAAAATACGGAGCCGCTTTTTTGGAGGCCATCCAGGACGCGCAGCAGGAGTAAACCTGGTGGATTGGCACCGTACATCTCTTTTCCGGTGGCAAGACCCAGGAAAGATAGGCAAGTTAAGAAAGGAGCGACGCAAATGGAAGAGGAGATTAGACAGCTGGCTGCTCGTATTAAAGAAATCCGGGAAATCGAAGGGGTAACCCCGGAACAACTGGCGGCGGATCTTGAGATTACGCCTGAACTTTATTTAAACTATGAAAAAGGCGAGGAGGATATTCCGGTGGGGGTCTTGTACCGGATTGCGCGCCGGTTTAATCTGGAACTCAGTGCGCTGCTGACCGGGGAAGAGCCTCGCTTGCGCAGTTACGCCCTCACCCGGAAAGGGCGGGGGGTTTCGGTTGAAAGAAGGAAGGCGTATAAGTACCAGAGTTTGGCCTATAATTATATGCATAAAAAAGCCGAGCCCTTTCTCGTCACGGTCGAACCCAAACCCGACCAGCAACGGGTTGAACTCAATAGCCACCCCGGACAGGAGTTTAATTATGTCCTCTCCGGGACCCTCCAGGTCTTCATTGATGGTTATGAAGTGGTGTTGTATCCGGGCGATTCGATTTATTTTGATTCCGGGATTGAGCATGGCATGAAGGCGCTTAACGGGGAACCGGCGCAGTTTTTGGCCGTGATTATTTAAGCTTTTCGGTGCGCCATCGAGGGAACTTTGGCTTGAGGGAAACGACTATGCTGGCAAGCTGAACCGCTAACAATCCGGTAAGGAGTCCCCGGCGCGCTGGAGTATAATACCGGCCTTAAGAAAGACGTTCGTAAAGATCGTGCGATTCGTGCGGTTGGCATTTATTTGCACGCTTGCGTTATACCTACGAGAATATTAGCGAAAAGATCAAAAAAGAGCAGGTGATAGCGGGATGAAGGAATTCGAAACGGCTGAGTATCAGTCTTACGAAGAGTTTGTGGACCAGTTTAAGCTGGAAGCACCGGATAATTTTAACTTTGCTTATGATGTGGTCGACCGGATTGCTGCGGAGACCCCGGACCGGGTGGCTTTGGTCTGGTGTAATGAAGAAGGAGAAAGCAAAATCATCCGCTTTGCGGAGGTGAAAGAGTACAGTGACCGGGTGGCCGGGTTTTTAAAACGGGTGGGCATCAAAAAAGGCGACCGGGTGATGTTGATCTTAAAACGGCGCTATGAATTCTGGTTTGCCCTCCTGGGTCTCCATAAAGTAGGCGCGACTGCGGTTCCGGCGACCCATCTTTTGACGGCGCAGGATATTATCTACCGGAACCAAGCGGCGGAGGTGAAGATGATTATCTCCGTGGCCGAACCCGAAGTAATCGCGCACATTGAGGAGGCAGCGCCGGCTTCACCTAGTCTGCAGATGAAAGTTCTGGTGAACGGGGAAGAGACCCGACCGGGTTGGCTCAATTTTGCGCAGGAAGTGGCCGCCTCTGAACCGGTTTTTCCGCGGACGGCGGCGGAGGAAGTGACGCCGGAGGATATTTCCCTCCTTTATTTTACTTCGGGTACTACTGGGCACCCGAAGATGGTGGCCCATAATTTCCAATATCCTTTAGGGCACATCGTTACTGCCAAGTATTGGCAGCGGGTGAAGGATGGTGGGTTGCATCTGACCCTGGCGGAGACCGGCTGGGCGAAGGCGGTCTGGGGTAAGATTTACGGGCAATGGATGGCGGGAAGTGCCGTTTTTGTCTATGATTTCGACCGTTTCTGCGCCAAAGAATTATTACGGATGATGGAAAAATATAAGGTTACAACCTTTTGCGCCCCGCCTACGGTCTACCGTTACCTGATCAAAGAGGACTTAACCACTTATGACTTGTCCAGTTTGGAATATTGTGTGGTGGCCGGGGAACCGTTGAATCCCGAAGTTTATCACCAGTTTTATAAGATGACCGGCCTTGCACTTCGTGAAGGGTACGGGCAGACCGAGTTGACCGTGGCGATCGCCACTTACCCCTGGATGGAGCCGAAACCCGGTTCGATGGGGAAACCTTCACCCGGTTATGAGGTGGAGCTTGTGGACGATGAGGGGAATGTCTGTGAGGTTGGTGAGGTTGGGCAGATCGTGATCCGGACTGACCGCCAAAAACCGCTGGGTTTCTTTGCCGGATACTATCGGGACCCGGAAAAAACACAAGCGGTTTGGCATGACGGCCGCTATTACACCGGGGATACGGCCTGGCGTGATGAAGATGGCTACTATTGGTTTGTTGGTCGGGTGGATGATGTGATTAAAAGCTCCGGTTACCGGATTGGCCCCTTTGAGGTGGAGAGCGCCCTCATGGTACACCCGGCGGTGTTAGAATGTGCGGTGACCGGTGTTCCCGATCCGGACCGTGGACAAGTCGTCAAAGCGACGATTGTTCTGGCGTCGGGTTATACCGCCAGTGACCAGTTGGCTAAAGAGCTGCAAGATCATGTGAAGCAGGTGACCGCCCCCTACAAATACCCACGGGTGATCGAGTTCCGTTCGGAACTGCCGAAGACGATCAGTGGGAAGATCCGGCGGGTTGAAATTCGGGCAGAACACCAAGAACAGTAGTTTTTTACCCTAAAAGAAACGGATCACCACTGGCAAGGAATGGGCAGTGAACACTATATTAACAATTGTTAAAAATTCCTTTGTGTTTCCTTTAAATTGTTGCAGATTATAACGATCTTTTATACAATTGAAGGGAAAGGGATCCATGGCGGCTGTACACGCGCAGCCGTTCATTACCATTTAACTCTAATTTCAAAGGAGGTACTTATTTATGTCGGTAAAAGTAGGAATCAACGGATTTGGTCGCATTGGCAGACTGGTCTTTCGCGCCTCGGTGAATAATCCGAAGGTGGAGGTCGTGGGGATTAACGATCCTTTTATCGATCTGGACTATATGGTTTATATGTTAAAGTATGACTCCGTACACGGCCGCTTCCAGGGCGAAGTCAAGACCGAAGGCGACAAGCTGGTGGTTAATGGGAAGAAGATTGCTGTTTATGGCCATATGGATCCGGCGGATATTCCCTGGAGTGAGTGTGGTGCCGAGTATATCGTCGAGTCCACCGGTGTTTTCACGGTGACCGAAAAAGCCTCTGCCCACTTCAAAGGTGGCGCGAAAAAGGTTGTCATCAGCGCTCCGTCGAAAGATGCGCCCATGTTTGTGATGGGTGTTAACAATGACAAATACACCAAAGATATGAACGTGGTCTCGAACGCTTCCTGCACCACCAACTGTCTGGCTCCGCTGGCCAAAGTTATCCATGAGAACTTTGGTATCGTCGAGGGGTTAATGACCACAGTGCATGCGACCACTGCTACCCAGAAGACGGTGGATGGTCCTTCCAAGAAAGACTGGCGTGGAGGCCGTGCTGCCAGCGCGAATATTATTCCTTCTTCCACCGGAGCAGCGAAAGCTGTTGGTAAGGTTATTCCCGAGCTTAATGGGAAACTCACGGGGATGTCCTTCCGCGTACCGACCGTTAATGTTTCAGTCGTTGATCTGACCTGCCGGCTAGATAAAGGGGCTACTTATGAAGAGATTAAAGCCGCCGTCAAGAAGGCCGCGGAGAACGAATTGAAAGGGATCTTGGCCTACACTGAAGACGATGTGGTCTCCACCGACTTTATCGGTGATCCCCATACTTGTGTCTTTGATGCGAAAGCCGGTATCTCCTTAAACGATAACTTTGTGAAACTCGTGGCCTGGTATGACAACGAGTGGGGTTATTCCAACAAAGTTCTTGACCTCATTAGCTACATGGCTGAGGTTGACGCGAAGTAAGGTTCTTCGAATCTTTACGCAACACAAAAAGGGTGTCTCCATCGGGAGACACCCTTTTTTCGATCACGGAGAAGGGTTGGTTTTTATGGCGCGACGCGCTCTAATTGCTGGGAAAAATAGGGCAGAATGTTTTTCTCGATCAAATCGTTGGTCAATTGATGTCGGCCGGAAAAACGGTTTAGCTCATGCGGAATGCCTTGAGCGGTTAGTAACTGAGAAAAATATACGCAACCATTAATGATCCATTTGTAGTAATCTTGCTCGCCAAATTCGATCCGAATACTCTTTAAGGCGATTCCTGAGTTTAGATAATCAGCAATTTTTTGTGGGAGGTTACCAAAGCCGTTTTCCCAATTCGCTTTGATCCGTTCATCACTTGCCGAGTTATCTAGTGTAGGAATTTCGCTATGCGGATATGGAAGCTCAGGATTGGGAGAAAAGGCTGCTCCGTAAGCCTGCTTGAACGTCTGATCCCAAGTCGCCATCGCTTGCGATAATCCGTTTTCATCAAATAACCCAGGAGCTAAGCTGTATAACACGCCAAAAACATCGGGATGGTGGAAGGCCAAATTGATGGCGGCAAACCCACCCATGGAGAAACCGGCGATTCCTCTGGAAGAACGGTGGGGAATTGTCCGGTAATTATGATCAATATAGCTGATGACATCTTTAACCACGAAATCTTCCCAATCTCCGATGACTGGGGAATTAACGTAGAAACTTCCTCCTAGCCGGTTAGAACCATTAATTCCGACAATAATCATCTCATTAAGCTGGTTCTGCTCGTATAACGAATCGGCAATCCGGGCGAAGATGCCAACACTATGCGGTGAACCGCCAAAACCATGTAAAAAATAGACCACCGGATATTTTTGCGTTGAGCGAAAATAGGACGGTGGTAATGCGATCACTAATAATTGGTTTATGGGCTCTTCCACTAGATTGTTTTTTAATGATGGCGCCGGAACCCTTGCGCTGATGAGGCGGTTTTCAGCAGCAAAAGCGGTGGCTTGAAATAAGCAAATAATCAAAACAACAGCCAGCAACGGACTCTTTATTTTCAAGAACTTTCCTCCTTCCGAGTGTACCAAAAATTACCTATTTGCTTATTAATATCACAGTTATTTGTTGGTGTCAATTGATTTTTGGCGGAACGGAGAACACCCTTGGCCTCGACGGAGAAAATTGCCAATGGCCATCATGCAAACGCGTGATAAGAGACGAGTTTCGAGTGATGCAAGAATATTTCGCCAGTTACCAATCTGGGCGAAAGCTGGCGGAAGGAAAAGGATGTAAATAACTTCCCGTCGAAGTCCTCATACATTACCGGAGGTATTTTTACGAGAGGGTGACCGAATTGATTAGGGTCTATATTGTGGATGACCATCCCTTTGTCCGGGAAGGACTTAAGACCTATCTAAGCACCGATCCGGAGATCCGCATTGTCGGGGAAGCGGGTGATGGGGTGACCGCCTTACCGGCGTTGAAAGAATTGGTGCCAGAGGTGGCGATCATCGATCTTCATCTTCCAAAGATGAGTGGCGTGGAGGTTATCAAAGCCCTCCGCGAAAGTCAGTCCCGGACCCAAGTGATCGTCCTGTCCAGTTTCTGTGAAGATGACGAGATTATTGCGGCCATCGACGCTGGGGCTCTAAGCTATTTATTGAAAGACTCACCTCCGGAAAAACTGTTGGCTGCGGTCAAAGCGACCCAGCGTGGAGAGCCTGTTCTGCACCCCCGGATCGTTAAAAAGTTGATGCAGCGCGTTCGTCAGGAGAAACCGGCGATTGAACCATTGACCGCCAAAGAAAAGGAGGTCCTTAAGCAGCTGGTAAAAGGTAAGTCCAATAAAGAGATCGGTGCCGAACTGCACATCTCCGAGACTACCGTTAAAACCCATGTCAGTAGTATTCTTCAGAAATTGCAAGTCAAAGACCGGACCCAAGCAGTAATCAAAGCCCTCAATATGAAACTGGTATAAAGCTTTTCGCTTTGCAAAAAGCAAGATTTAATTTAAACAGATAGATCAAGGTGCGTGATGGCACCTGGTCGGGGCGATCCAGGTCATTGGTTGATTGGAGGACAGATCATGAAGAAACAATTAAGAACCCCTGTCTTTAGCGGGTGCATCGGGATCGGCATTGCACTCATGTTTATGCTGACCGTCGAAGGCATTCCATGCTCGCTAACCACCTTCCTTACCTATACCATTTTTGGTCTGATGGCCGGTTTTTTCATCTCTTCCACCTTTATCGCGACAAGAAAATTCTTTTCCCGCTTTCCAGTCTACACTGAACACCTTCTTTTAAGGATGATCCATGCCTACTTGGTATCCACAACCACTTTTTTCCTTGTGGCCTTGCCTGTGACTTTATTACCCTGGTCGTTCTTTCCCTCCCGGCTGATTGTTTTCCAGACGAGTATGGGCGTGGGGATCATTTCAATGATGATCTGTTTGGCCTTTGAATATTTGAGCATCAAAGATGAACGCTTGCGGTTGGAACAGAAAAATAAAGAACTGGTGGTGGTTGAAGAGCGAAACCGCATTGCTAGAGAATTGCATGATTCCGTATCCCAGAGCCTCTTTGGAATCAGCCTTAACCTTAACACATTGGAATTGATCTTCCAGACGCAACCCAAAAGAGCGAAAGCCCTCATCGCACAGGTTAAAGAGATGGTGGAAGAGGCCCAGCGGGAGATGCGGTTGATGATCTATGAGTTGCAACCCGTTATTTTGCAAGAGAAAGGATTCTTTGAAGCCCTAGAAACCCTCGGTGAACTCTTTCAGACCCGCCACGGCCTGGAGATCACATGCCTCCTCCGCGGAGACGAGACGCAATTAGATCACCAAACCCAGCTGGTTTTGTACCGGGTGATCCAAGAGGCGTTGCATAATATTGTCAAACATGCTCAGGCGACCAAAGCGCAAGTTGTTTTGACCATCCAAGCCCCCGGAACGGTCTTCGCGACGATCGAAGATGACGGTTGTGGCTTTGACGTCAGTCAAGCGAAAAGTACGGGCCATTTTGGCCTTGTCGGCATGGAAGAACGGATCGCTTCTGTCAATGGCGAACTCTCCTTTCATTCCGTGATCGGGAAAGGCACCACCATAACAGTGCGCATTCCATTATCCCCGTTTTCTAACTCCTCCTCTTATTAGGCTCCAAATTTCCCGGGCTGAATTTCCGTGGGTTTCCGCGAGTTCCCGTGAAATCCCGTCCTCGCTGCTAAGGTCCATTCCTTGAATCCCCTCGGCTCCTTCACGATGCCTATCCTCTTCGTTCCTTTTCGGTTATACCGTAGTTGGATGTTCCCATTTATAACCTCATCCCCTCAACCGAAGAGGGCTCCTCCTTTCGACGGAGACCGTTCTCCTTCTTTTCTCCCGTCAAATCCGACCCAAAGCCTGATGAAGTTTAGCGCAGAAATTTTTATAATAAAACCAGCAAAACCTTTGCCAATGGTTTCTGCGGACCATAACCGGTTAATAACGATCAACTAGATAACAATCGGTATGGCATAGTCTTTTTGGGCATCGATGAAATCTTTTAATAAAACAGTACTGATGAAGGGAGGCTGACGGATGAGAAAAAAGAGAACCTTGTTCTGGAAGACGGTGGCCTGCGGGATCTTCCTGTTTGTCTTGAGCGGCCAAGTTTTCGCCTTTGACCAAGAACAATTGCGTGCATACGAAAGCTTATTCCTGGCCGACACCGGTTGTAACGATCCGGACACTTTGCTGCGTAAGAGTGGCGAATTAAGTGGAAGGGTTTCCCTGGATAATCCGGCACCGGAAGCGTTTTTATCCGGCATAAGGCTGGGCATTCTTTACCATAATCTGTCCTTACATGGCGCAGAAAAGGGACACCGTGGATATGCTGAAAAAGCGGCGGATATCTTGTCCAAGCTCTATCATCATCCGGACTTACCGGAAGAACTCCGGCCGATCTGTGGGGCATATCTTGGTTCCAGTTTGGCCGTGGCTGGGGGGGAGGCGGTTAATCCGTTAATCAAAATGAAACGGGTTAAAGATGGGCTCAAATATTTAGATGTGGGCGTCAAGAGGTACGGTAAAGATTCTTATTATCCCTTATTGTTACGCGGTAACGTCGGGATAGCGATCCCCTCCTTCTTTAAGCGGGAAAAGACCGCCGTGGAAGACTTCCTAAGGTTGGAACAGTGGCACCAGCGGGAACCAGAGCGGATTCCCGATGGGATTATGCCTTCCGTGTTTCTGCAGTTAGGTAACTACTATAAAAAAGAGAAGAAAATTGAGGAAGCGATCATCTACTGGCAAAAAGCCTATCATCTTGATCCGGCGGGTGAGGTTGGCACCCAGGCCAAAGCGCTCCTGGCCTTGTTTGCGGGGTGAGGGGAGGATGGAGATGATGGTCGTCAGTTTAGAGCAGGTTTATAAAGAATACAAGCTGGGAAAGACAACGACAACAGCCCTGAACGGGATCAGCCTGCAATTGGCGGAAGGGGAGATGGTTGGCCTCATGGGGCCATCAGGTAGTGGGAAGACGACCCTGCTCAATCTGATGGGCGGGATCGACTTTGCCGACCGGGGAAGGGTCTTTGTGTATGAACAGGCTTTAGCGGAAATGAGCGACCGCCAGTTAGCCGCTTTTCGGAGTAGAACCTTGGGTTTTATCTTCCAATCCTTTAATCTAATTCCCGTTTTAACCGCCTTTGAGAATATGGAGTATCCCCTTGTTTTACAAGGTATGGCCAAGAAAGAGCGCCGGCGGCGGGTTGAAGCGATGCTAACGGCAGTTGGGCTGACCGCGGTCAAAAATCACCGTCCGGATGAGCTGTCCGGCGGACAACGGCAACGGGTGGCGATCGGCCGTGCGCTCATCACCCGACCGAAACTGGTTATCGCCGACGAACCCACCGGTAATCTGGACCAAAAAACCGGAAAAGCGATTATGGAATTGATGAAACAGCTGAATGAAAAGGAGAAAACCACTTTTGTTTTGGCCACCCATGATCCGATGGTTGTTTCCTATACGCCGCGGGTTTTGTATTTGCGCGACGGGTTAATTGTAAGGGAGGAAGTCCGATGAGTACTTTATCTCTGGCCTTGCGGAATATTTTCCGGAACAGACGCCGGACTTTGTTTACTTTAACAGCGATTATGATTGGGATCATGGCTTTGGTTCTCTTTGACGGTTTTGTCCGTTACACCTTATGGGGGCTGCAGGAATCAACCATCCGTAATGGCCTGGGCCATCTACAACTGGCAACGGCGGAGAATTATTTCACGACCGGAAATTTTGACCCCTTTCGTTATCTCTTCACCGACCAGGAGGAGATCGTCAGCAAACTGCAAGCCCTTCCTGAGGTGAAAAGTGTGGTGCCGCAGGTGACTTTTGCCGCGACCTTAGCGAGCGCGGAAAAATCGGGGATTGTGATGGTCCAAGCGCTCCCGGCCGAGTTTTCCCGTTCCCTCTTGAGTTTTCGCCAGATCGTTGCCGGGCGGGATCTTCAAGCGGAAGACCGCTACCGAGTGGTTTTGGCGCGGGGCGTGGCGGAAAAGATCGGCGCCAAGATTGGCGATACCTTGACGATGATGGTGATCACCAGAAACGGTGGGCTTAACGCCGCCGATCTGGAGGTGGTCGGTATTGCGTCCCTCGGCCTACGGGAGTTGGACAATATCCAAGTTTATCTGGATCTATCAACCGCCATGGACTTTCTGGATATTACCAGCGTGCCTTTGTTAATTACCGTCCTGGAGAAGACCGAATATACCGGTCAGGTCAAGGAGACGATCACCCAAGCGTTCAACGGAAAAACCGGTCAACCGCTGGTGGTCAAAGCCTGGGATGAACTCGCCGATTACTACCAGCAGGTTCAAGGCTTTTATGACACGCTCTTGCAGATTATTCGCTTCATTATCATGCTGGTTGTGATCTTTACGATTATCAACACGATGACCATGTCGGTTTTGGAACGGACCCGGGAGATTGGCGCGCTCCGGGCGATTGGTACGCAACAGAACGGAATTGTCCAGCTTTTTTTAGCAGAAGGACTGTGGATCGGTTTGTTGGGCGGCATCAGCGGTGTCTTGCTGGGGTTGGTTGTTTCTTCTTTAATCAATAATCTCTTTGGTGGGATCTACATACCGCCTCCCCCGGGGATGGCCGAGGGTTACCAAGCCTTTTTTGCGCCTTCCGCCGCCACGGTCGGACGGAACTTTCTTTTGGCTTTGGTGGTCGCGGTCTTGGCTTCGCTTTATCCGGCGTATAAAGGGGCAAAACTGAAGATTGCCGATTCGTTACGTTATTTATGAGGGTTTTGTTCATGCGGGGCTGGGGGATAGCGCCGGGCGTGGGTTAGGGGGCAAAAGCTTTATTGAAAAAGAACGACAAGTGCTCAGGAACGGGCGGCGAAAGCCGCGCCAAAATAAAATTTGCGCAAAAGGAGAAAGGCCCATGGAGCGATCAATACGGTGTAGAGCTTGGCGGCACAGGTTTTGCCGGGTGATAATGGTTGGTCTTTTCCTCTGTTTATCGTTTGCTCAGACCGGCGGAGCAAGTGCGGAAACGGCCGCGGAGATTCTGCGGCGGGTCGATGAAAGTCGGGCGTTAAGGCCCCAGTTTGCCTTTGAAATGGCGCTCACTGCTTACCAAAGCGGAGAGGAGATTGACCGGTATACCCTGGCGGGCTATGTCCGGATCGAAGCGGAAAAGGCCCAAACCCTCCTCTACTTTCTGGACCCGCCGAAGGTGAACGGGCAAAAAATGCTGATGCGCGGGGATGAAATCTGGATGCATTTCCCAAAAACCAAAAATGTGATTAAGCTTTCGCCAATCCAGATCCTCTTGGGCGAAGTGGCCAATGGTGATCTTTTGCAAATCGGTTTCTCCGCCGCTTATCAATGCCGCTTTCTATCCGACGGTGAAGCGGCGGATCATTGGTGTCTGTTGTTAGAAGCGCGGGAGAATGAAGGAGCAAACTATCAGAAGATTATCTTATGGGTGGATAAAGAGACCGCTTTGCCGGTTACCGGTGAGTTTTATGCCCGCAGCGGGAAATTGTTAAAGCGTGTTCTATATCAGGATTACCAGATCGTATTGGGTAAGCTGTTTGCAATGAAGGTTACGATCCATGATGGCACACAGCCGGATCGCTATACGGTAATGCAATATATGCGGCTGGTCGAAAAAAGCCTGCCCGTTAATTATTACCGTAAAGAGTACCTACCGCGTTTTACTTATGTGCCCCTCAACTAAAAAACAGAAAAGGGTGGGCTGATGAATAAGTTGAAACCCTGTTTATTCTGGAACATCCTTTTAACTCTAGGGTTGGGGCTTGGCTTCTTGATTATTGATATTACCGGTTGTTCCGGGCAAGTGGTGCCGAACACCGCCTTTTCGGTCCAAAACTGCTGGGAGCTGTCTATTCCTGCGCTGCCGTCGCTATTGAATCCGGGTAATTTTTTACAACTGGAGCCAGCGCTCACTGGCGGCTTGCTCCTGAATGGGGAAGGCGCGTGGATTTTCGCAAACGGTGGACGGCTTGTGTTCGCCGATACCGTGCAGTTGCGTCTTGACGGGAATGAACCGGTTGTAAGTAACCGGCTCAATGAGCTGTATTTCACCCTGAATCCATCCGACTGTTTCTTCCTTGACGTGGGCAAACAAGTGCTTAACACGGGCGCCGGCTTTTTTCTAAACCCGGCGGGATTATGGCCGGAACAGACTGCTGTGCGGCAGGAGCGCGCGACACCGCCCGAAGGCAAGGTTTTGCTGCGGGGCGAATACCTTTTTCCTAACCTGACCATGGCGGTGGGGTGGGCACCACAGCTGGCATGGGCGGAGGATGGGGACGCGGTCCTCTGGAAATACTTTGGTTCTCCGCAGAAAACCGCCCTGACGTGGGCGATGGTGAGCGGTGGGTTTGCCGGTACCGACCTTAGCGTACTCTTCTCTTATGGCGGACAGTGGAAAACCGGGTTGAATCTGGCCAAGGTTTGGGGTGATCAGTTGGAAACCCACTGTGCAATCGGCTGGGAAGAACGGGATGAAAGCCAGTCTAGGCAGTTGAATAAGCTGTTTTGTGCTCTTGTGGAAGAAGAGACGGGGGCCAGTCCGCCCCCGCTCAAGGCGACGACGGCAAAAGGGAGCCTTAAAGCTTTGTTCGGGGGGCATTACACCTTTACCGGCGGGGAGAATCTGATCATCGAATATTTCTATAACGGTTCCGGTTTGACCCGTAAAGAATGGGAGCGGGTTTTGCCATATCTGACCACCAACACCGTACTGGCGTCGGAAGCGCAGAACTATCCGGTGGTGGCCGCTCGGCTTCAAAGGGCGATTGCCTTTTTCGCGGAGGCTGGTTTTCCTGGTCTTCTCCGTCACTATGGGATGATCCGGTTTTATAAAGAGTTCCGGCCGCATTTGGCCTGGGAGCAAATGGCGATCCAAAATTTAGTGGACCAAAGCGGCTTGGCCATCTTTCGCCTCAGCTATGAACAGGACCGGTATTCCCTTGCTTTTGAGGTACAGATCCCTTATGGCAAAAAAGAAAGCGAGTTTGGTCTTTTGACCGGGGAACGGCAGTTAAAATTCCAGATTAACGCGGGATTATAGTATTGGTAGTTCTTTCTTCTTGTAAGCTTACAGTACTTTTTTCTTTTAGTGCTTTGATCGCAACAGTTTGTTACTTTATGTGCGACACAAACCCTCCTTTTCTACATATATATATCGATACAAAGGTTGGAAAGTAGTGAGTTTCTCCATTGAATATGGGAAAAGGAGGATAATGGTGGATCAGGCAAATTCATCTCAGCCGTACCAACCGCACACCCGTTTCTTAAGCTGTAAAACCGATTGTATATTGAGTTGCGGGGAAAGGATCAACGGCCGCACCCACCCTCTCCAAGTAGATACGGAAGGCGCGGTCAGTGTTTTACGGAACGCCGCCACATACGCCCAGGCGGGATGGTACTTTTCGGTCGCCGATTTCTTTGTAGCACCCAATGATGGCTCGTTTTTGGCTTTTGCTTTCGAGAATCCGGCGGAGAACAATAAGCTTTTGTATCTGGATAAGGTTGCGGCGGGGCTGTTTGTCAATCAGGTAACGGGAACGCGCATCGGTAACGAAGAGGCGCTTCAACTTACCATCGCAGAAACCTCCCGGTTTGAGTTGATTCGGGAAACCTTTACCCCACAGAATAACCGAGTTGGCTCGCCCAACACCAGCACCATGATTGTACGGAGGCTTGGCGCCATCAGTTTCGAAGGCGATCTGTTCATGGCGATTTATCCAACAGGCCATCTCAATCAGGAGTTTGAAGGGCAGATCATCTTGCCCCCAGGGAAGCTCCTGCTCGTTGTGCTTGAGACCTTAGCGGATAATCTGAATAATGCTTTGCTTGCCGCTACCGTTACTTGGTGGGAGCGGCCGTTGATTGAAAAAAAGAAAAAAACTGGCACCACTGAGCAAAACAGTGTAGAAGATTTGGTACCAGAAAAAGGCAAGCATTAACAGGGTCCAGCGGGATGTATGTTCTCTATGCCCACGTAAAGTGGGCTTTTTTTATGGAGAAGAGGATGTTGACTTTGCTGGATTCTTGGCCGGCGACGTGGATAGCTTTTCATAGGCGCTCTTCCGGCTAAACGGTACAGGCTGTTCTCGTTGTTGGAATCTGGTCCCGCGGATTTACAGCGGCATGCGTGAACACAGGTGGCGATTGGTAATTTTAGTAGGAAATTTAAAAGAAGAGTCGAAATAGAAAAGGAGAAAAGACTTATTGCATATTTCATACAGCCATCACAAACGTCAATATGAAGAATTCGGAGGTAACTTTGATGAAAGCAAAGGTCTATTTCACCGATATGCATGCGACGATGGGGGAAAATCTCCTGCAGAAGCTGGCTCGTCTTATAAAAACAGCGGGGATCGATCGAATTGATTTTGAAAAAAAGTTTACCGCGATCAAGGTTCATTTCGGCGAGCCGGGTAATCTAGCGTACCTGCGGCCCAATTATGCGAAGACCATTGTGGAGATGGTGAAGGAACGGGGCGGGAAACCCTTCCTTACGGACTGTAATACGTTATACGTGGGTGGGCGGAAAAATGCCCTGGATCATCTGGATTCGGCCTACCTGAACGGTTTTTCCCCCTTCTCCACCGGTTGCCATTTATTGATTGCCGATGGCTTAAAAGGTACGGATGAAGTCCTGGTTCCGGTGGAAGGCGGCGAACATGTGGCGGAGGCGAAGATCGGGCGCGCGATCATGGATGCCGATATTTTAATCTCACTCAATCATTTTAAGGGGCATGAACTTACTGGTATTGGCGGTGCGTTGAAAAATATTGGGATGGGTTGCGGCTCGCGGGCGGGTAAGATGGAGATGCACAGTGCGGGTAAACCCTTGGTCCACCATGAAAAGTGTATTGGTTGCTCGGTATGTGCGGAAAACTGTGCTCACGAGGCGATCACGATCACGGACGACAAGGCGACGATCGACCATCAAGTCTGTGCGGGCTGCGGCCGTTGTATTGGTGTTTGTGCGGTGGACGCGATTAAAGCAGCGGGGGATGAATCCAACGAGATTTTGAACAAAAAAATTGTCGAGTACGCTTGGGCCGTGTTGCACGGGCGCCCCCATTTCCACATCAGCCTGGTCATCGATGTATCGCCCTACTGTGATTGCCATCGGGAGAATGACATTCCCATTGTACCTGACGTTGGGATGTTTGCTTCCTTCGACCCGGTGGCTTTGGACCAAGCCTGTGCGGATGCGGTGAATCAGCAACCAGCGGTGGCGGGAAGTCTGCTCGCCAAAAGTAGCCGTATCCATGGGGACCATTTTACCGATGTCAGCCCGGAAACCAACTGGCGGGTGGCGATTGAACATGCGGTGAAGATGGGACTTGGTCAGAAAGAATACGAGTTGATCACCGTATAACGTTTCCGTCTATTGTTCAACTAACCAATCCATGGCCTCCTCTACGGAAGGGAAAAGCGGGATGTTCCGTTTTGTAAATTTAATGACGGAATCATAAGCAAGTTTTTGGATGCCGGTGATGCCGACAAGGGCGGCGGCTTTGACAAAAGGCTGATTATGGAGGGAAAACTCTTTGATGGCATTTACCAGCTCCATCGAAAAACGTAATCCTGTGACATTGGTGAGGGTGAGGAGTGAGTTTGGAGCTTGCTTGGCGACATAAGACTTGGCTTCTTCAATTAAATCCAGGACTTCTTGTTTTTTGTCGAGCATATCACCATAGGAAAAGTTAAGGTAAAGGATGGGCTTTCCCTTATGGGTTAAGGTTGTAATTTCCATTAACAACTCCTCCTTTAAGTTTCGGTGTGGCAATATTGTAACACATTAGTAACGTTAAGTCAGCTGTTTTTGCTATTTTATTCGATTATTTCAGCACAGTCGGGTCAGGCTGGATTTGAGGCGACAAAAAGCCCTTGGTCATACCAGATGGTATGACCAAGGGCTTATTCGTGATCGCGATCTCCTCTTTTTTAGTGGGCAGTCGGGATTTCCGCGCCAACGTTGGCCGCCTGTTCCGCCAGGGGCAAGAGGGCGGCTTCTTTTCTTCGGTAGGCCAGTTCTACCCCGGTGATGGCGGCGACCTCCGGCGTGAGCGCGCAGAGGTCATGGCGGTCAATCTCGGCTAAGGCATTCTTCCCTAAAGCAACAGCCCCTAAGACCATCTCGGCGACACAGGAATTTAGGTAGTTGGTGAGGCTTTTGGCGGCGAGGTCGGTATCCAGTTCGTCTTTGAGCCGACCACTATATAAAACCAGTTGGGTCGGGGGTTCAAAGGGGCTGCTCTCCACCATTTGGGTATGGATCATCGCCATCACCGCGGCGGTGCCGATGTAGACGGCATCAGCCCCGAGGGCCATGGCTTTGAGGAAATGTTCAGGGGAGAGGAGCCCACCACTGGCGATGATCGAAACTTTGTCGCGCACGCCCTTTT
>DUQQ01000091.1 GCA_012837705.1 Hydrogenispora sp. | reverse complement strand
GCAAATATTTGATATGATTGATTTCGTCCATTGTCAACATCCTTTCTTTACCCCCCTAATTTGTGTGATGGCTAATTAGAAGGGTAATCTTTTTTGAGGGTGCTGGCAATGGATTTTTCCATTTTTCCGCTAGACTTCTATCTTGCCATTTGCTCTATTTCTATTTTGCCATAAACATTGTTGCATCTTCATATTCTTCAAGCACACAATGGGTAAAGTGACCGGGTTCGGACGGTGGATCATAAGTGTCAGTAATCAGATATTCACCATTCTTGTAGACAAGATACAGCGTCAGTTGGGCATAGTTTTTGCCATTTTCCGTATAGTAATACGTATTATCTCCCCCGGGTTTTGGCAGTACGCCAATGGGTTCATCCTCTATGCAATAGGCGGGACACGAATGGATACATTTATTATCGACCACTTCCCGACACCAAAGTTCGTTATCCCTTTCAATCCCGTAATCCTGAAGGCAAAATTTATACGCCTCCGCCGTCAACCGGCACGCCTCGTGCCACCCTACCCGATAAAGACTGACCACCAATCCATCTTCATCCGGAATCTCCATCTTTTCCTGGGAAGTAAAGAGGACATGGTCAAGTTGTTGATGTACTCTGACTTTATCCGGGACAAAGCTGGACGAAGTCGGCTCCACCTGTACTTTAATCCAGGTGCAAGGCGGTACATTAATGGGGATAATCTTATACTGCCAATAGAATAAGTTGAGCCCAAAGTGCAAACGAAAATCCTTATTATCAATATACTGAACGCCATCTTCCATCTTTACCACCTGATATGCTTCGGACACCTCCGCGCCGATAAAGATCTCCAGGATTAACAAGGGAACGCGGCGAATAAAGGAGGCTTTTGTACAATAGCAAGTCAGGGACTCGCCATTGTATTCAACCGTATACAAACCATCAGCCAACCTGGAAAGATCCAAACGATAGGTGTTCTCATACTCATTAACGATAAAGTCATAGCGGCTCTCATGGACTAATTTCCCTTTACAATCATAGACTGAGGGGAGAAGAATCTCATCTTTATCATTCTTTCCTAATTTACCGGTGAACTCTTTGGTATGCAGCCGAACCCGTTCGCTATCTTTAACGCTGAAGTTTTCCAGTAACAGTTTGCTTCTTCTTTCGTCCGCGTTAAGGTTGTTAAAATAATAAACATATTCTCCAGGGGGATCATACGGTAAACCCGAACGGTCAAAAAAGTACTTGTCATTGGTAAAAACGGCAAATGACAACTTGGTTCCGTCAAGAAATTGGTTTTCCAACTCCAACTTGCCATCAGTATGGCGCAAACAGGGCGCGATCACCGTAAAACCGCTTTCCTGGGCTTTAAAATACAACTTATAGCTTTGTAAAGTTTTTTCCCCTGCTTCTGTGGGCTCCATTTGAAAGAGCCCGGGTTCAGGATCGGAAATGTTTTTATGTTCCGCTCGAAAGCTGAAGAGCGGTTGTAAGTATTGTTGTTCCATCCTCACACGACTCCTAACTTTTTGTTTTAAGACAAATCCACCCAAACTAGAAAAAGGTAATGATCGTGGTCCAACGTAACGATACCAACCCTCGTTATCACCGTGGCGGACACCAACATAAAAGGCAAATGGCTAATAGAATAACCACTTGCCTTCTAACAACCAATTTACTTTTCGTTTTCTTCCGTTCTTCATTAATCCCGTACTTCTTTCAAATTGGAAACGGTAGTAATCTCCTTAATATTAGCGACCTCGCTGATCACATCCCGTTCGAAAATGGTCAACATGCGTACGCGATAAATTACGGAAGGCAAATAACGCAGTCCGATCATGCTCCAGATATAATGCTGCTGTTCCAGAGGCAAAGTGTTGAGCTCGAAGATAAGTTTGGCGGTATCTAGTCCGACCAAAGCGGGCGTATTATTCCGGTCAAAGACCGGTTTCGTCTGTAGGCAACCGAGGATAAAGGAAAGCTGCTTTAGACTTTCGGCATAGTTTTTAAAGTACGCGGTAAACATAATTTGCAGATTCAGACTGATCGGTGGGGTCACAAACGACGAACTGCTTTCTGCTTTTGCCGTCCGGATCATGGCTGCTTCTTTAAACGTTCTTTCTTCTTCGATATTTAACAGGCTTAAGCCAATAGCATCAGTAGGGATGGCAACCCGTCCGTTGTCATCCACAAAAGAAGTCAATACCACCCTATCCGGTATAGTTGTATCTTCTAGTTTGCGGCCGATGAAGTCATTTACTTCCGCCCTAATTACTTCCATAACCTTATCAATCATTTACATTCTCCATTCCACTAGTAATAACTGTTCCATCCACGGGAGTCGAACCGTTCCGATCCCCCAGGGCATTTGGTCTAATAAAAGATCATAGGTTTCTTCCTTTACTTTTAATACCCATTGACCGTCTCTGGTAAAAAGCATCCCTTCCCGCCGTAAAAACATGCTCTGAAGCGCCATCACGGACATCTTTTTCAAAGCCGGCCAATTATAAATAACAGCCTGGAGAAGGTTTTCCCCTTCCCGTAACTCCTCCGCACTAAATTTAGGTAAACATGGATTGACTGGCTTGCTCAGTTCAAGCCCGCAAAGAATCTTGTTCAAAGTCATCTCGTATTCCTGGCCATTTTCAAAACCAAAAGTTAAATAATGCAAAAGCAATACCGCCCGCTCCTGTGCTTCTTCACTAACAAACTGCTGCTCCTTAACCAAGCCCGTTCTTTCGAAAAAACCAGGCAAATACGGCCAAAGCAAGACAAGTCCGGCATTACGTAGAAAGATCTCCTCGGTAGCGGAAGCGGTAACAGAAGCGCTCTCGCTCATAGCATGAGCCTTCTTTCCTAACGCATCAATCGTAGCTACGATTTCTTCTGCTTTGGCCAAAACTTTGCTAGCCATTTTCACTTCTTTTTGTCTTCGAACATCCTCCAGGGCAAGATAAAGATCTTCGCATAACTCGGTAAACTCTTCCACCTTCTGTTTTTGCTCTTCACCCAATTCTAACTCCGTCAAGGACAAAACTTGTGTTCGGCCAATCCTTTTTTGTGCAACCTTTTTTTGCGTAATCCTTTCCCTTGGAACCTTTTCCCGTGCCGCCTTTTCCTGCGCAACCTTTTCCTGCAGGCTAAGAAGTAATGCTTTCATTTCTTGAATCGCCTTGCCGGTTTGCTTTAATACAACCGTCAATTCATCCCCAAGCGAAAGGGCCAAAAACCTTTGTTCTTTGGCGATAATCAGTTCAAACTCTTTGAGCAGCCGCGCAAGCTTTTCTAGTTGCTGCCAATAGGCATCGGTCTGATCGGCAACCCTTCGCGCCCAAGATTGATCCGTCGTTTCCGTTAGTCCCTTGTCATCTCCCCGCGGTTGCGGAAGACTTATTTTATTACGAAGAATCCCAGTCCTCCCTTTTTTCTCCTCAGCCAAATAGCTGTACAAGGCATTATCATCATAGCCAAATTTTTTGGCCAGATGCTTGACGACCTTCTCCACAATAGAACTTGGTTCAACGCTCCGCCTGGAAGATGAAAACAATTGGCTGAGCAGGGCCAACCATACTTCCGTCTCCACCCTGGCTGGACTGAAGCCACTGAAAAACGGGGAACGCAGCAAAACTTCAATTAAAGTTTGAGACAAATTATTGTATACTGCCACCGTCTGCCGCGACTGGAAAAGAGCGATGAGCTTTTTCAGTGTGGCTTTTTCGGCGTTATAGAGCAACCTTTGCACCGACGCAAGGTCATCAGCAATCTCGTTTAGTAACGCCCGCATCTTCACCGGTTCCTTACTTACCATTTCAACCAACAACCTGGTAATCTCCGGAAATTCATTCCTCTTCACCCACCACGGCAACCGGCCTTCTTTGATAAAATGGGCTAAAAGTTCAAAATCCCGGTCTTGCCGCGTGATAACACCTGTTTTTTGGGGAGCAAAATCTTTGTCCATTAGAGTACGGGTCAGGGTGTCTCCTACCAGTTGTTGTCCGCTCAAAACTGCGCTCAGCTTTTGCGGAAACACTTCATCGAACTTCTCCTTGAACTCCTTTACCCAATTTCTTTTCTCAAGAACCCCTAGTTCCACTTCTAAGCGGTCTAACCTTAAGATTTCGGAACTATCGCTAAGCCGCGTACAATGGGCATCAATCCGTGGTAGTATCGCTGTTTTGAAAATCTCACTTAGCTTACTCTGAAAGGTGAAGGAGCCGACCTCCGAGTCAAGAGTGAAATCTAAGATCTGTTTTTTGATGACATGGTTTTGGTTCTTCATTAAGGAAACTCCTTAAATTTTTACTCTTATACAAAAATGAACCACTGTGTGGTTCATTTTTGATTGGATGTTAATTTTTTACCTCCATTATTGATGACATTAGCCTACAGCGTTCGCCCCAATTTCATATATTCCCGTCGGATGCCGTCCATCAAATCACCATATTGAATCCGGTCGGTTCCACTGCTAACCGCCATCAAGGTAGCGTAACGGACCACATTCACAATGGACCCGCCGGTAAGATCAAACTTCTGGGCGATCTCTTTCAGATCAATGGCCTCATCTAAAGCCATCTGTTGGGGAAGCGCTCCCCACCAGAGCCGGTAGCGTTCCGCTTCAGTCGGAACAGGAAAATGGACAATGGATTGGAAGCGTCGGGTAAAGGCTTCATCGATATTAGTTTTTAAATTGGTTGCCAAGAGAACAATATTGTCACAAACCTCGATTCTCTGCAGAAGATAAGCCGTTTCCAAATTGGCAAAGCGGTCATTGGAACTGTCAATGCCGGTCCGTTTGCCAAACAAAGCGTCGGCTTCATCAAAGAACAAAATCCAATCCCGGTTCTCTGCCGCGTTGAAGATTTTCTCCAGGTTCTTCTCCGTCTCACCAATGTATTTTGATACCAATTGGGAAAGATCGATCCGGTAGACAGGTTTATTGACCCTCTTCCCAATTAAGGCTGCAGTTAAGGTCTTTCCGGTTCCGGAAGGGCCATAAAAAAGTGCTCTGTACCCCGGCTGAATATTCTTACCCATCTCCAATTTATTGATCAGCTTCTCACCATGATCTGGCCAGGCCAACAACTCTTTAAGTTGAAATGCGGTTGATTCATGGAGGACCAAATCCTGCCATTCCATCTTCGTAGTCAGTCTACGCGCCGGAAAATCGGGACTATACTCATAGGGCTCATCTTCCCCGGTTAAGATGTAACTTAATGCCCGATCACTCAGTCTTAATTGCCGATGATGAACTGGACTATTATCTTGTGTTTTAGTTTTAGCCAGAATGTTGGCGGTAGCAAGACGGTCTAAAACAGTCGCAAATTTCATCTGTTCGCTTAAGCGGGGCCCACCTAAAACAAAAAGGGCTGTTTTATGGGTGGGAAGAAACCCGTTAAAGCTGGGAGTGGATATGCCCCCGAATTCGCTATAGATTTTGTCGCAGGTGTTATTTCTGATTAAAAACCGATCCAGCAATTCCGGCTGGAGCTCCGGCGCTAACGCCAAAAGCACCACAATGCGCTCTTCAGGCGTTAGACTGTGTTCTTGAAGAAAATTAGCATAAAAAACCCCTGTCTCGCTAATCTCCGAGGCAGGGGCGGTAATTTCTCCTCCGGTCTGATTCAGGAGAAAATTGCTAATTCTATCTTCGATAATTCGTTGTAGCCAATTGAAGTCTTCTTCAATTACTCTGGCGTTTTGCTCATATATTGACATCGCTACCCTCCATATTAATTCACTTAAACTTTTCCGTCCTAATCTCCCAACAAATATTTTCTCTTTGGCATTCAGCCGCCAATCATTACCGTTCCCACAGCAACCACTTGACCGATCATCAGATCCGCCGGATCATTACAGGTCATGGCCATATCCCCATTTCTCGCCGCCATCTTCCCGTTAATCTTCACCGTCGTGCTCCCAAATTTGATCGTCCCTTTATTACTGGGCGTTTTTTGAAACGGCCCCCCTTGAGGAATGTGCGCCGGCATATTCGTGGCGGTTGAATCCACAGTGGCCGCCGGCAGCCCCATAATTTTCACATTTGTGCTGAGGTTTCCGTCGATTATACCCGTAAAGGGATGCGGTAAAGGTGTCGGCACCGTGCCTGTCCCCGCGGGGATCATAACAATATGAGTATCAGTAGCCACAATCTGATCCCCTTGTTTTGCTGCTGGTTGGCCCATTACTATCCTCCTTTGTTGCGAGGCCATAAAATGGCTTTCTTACTCTATTACTTCATCCAGTTTCTGTAGGAGGTTGATGATGCACTTCCGCATTTCTTTTGTCCTCAATTCTTTATAGAAATTATCATCTAACCTTTTTCCTGCTTCATCAGGAACGAAATGGTTATATATTACCTGTCTGACCTCTATTTTTTCCCCTTTCCGGAAATAATCGGGATATTCTTGTTTTTTAAGCTCCTCTTCCCCTAAAGTAAGCATGTCACGCAAAACCTGGATGATTATCTCTTTTTGCTCTTCTGTTTCATATTGGATTTCAATCCCGGTAAAAAACAGGGCTGTATTATTATCCTTCATCTTTCCCCCCATTAAAAAGTAACTTATAAATGTTATTCCGAGAGCCACAATGATGATCTTGCTCCATATAGGTACAGATTTTTCCCATTTATTTATTCCCATCAAGTCACCCCCCATGATTAAGGATTAAACTTGGGGTAGTAACAACCCTTAGAAATTAGGTTTCACCTCAGCGTTCTGTTCCAGGAATTCTCTCCCTACCGGTAAGGTTTTTCTTAACGTAGGTCCTTTAAATAACTGGGTTTGAATATATCTCGCCTTCGCGTCCATTAAGTACTCACCGGTTTTGTAATTTACAAACCTGGCGAGCGTAATACTTCTGTCCACCCACTGATACAGATAATCAAAGTCTTTCACTATATCCTCCCTTTTTCGACCTTTATGGAACTCTTGTAGTACATAGTATTTTTGTTGACCTATATCTTGTGGGATTCTCTCTTGATAGGATATATAGGTGATTTCGAGGCGATAATGATCGCAAAATTGCTCCCAAGTCATGTTCGTTGCCGGCCAAGCGGCAATATACATTGATTTCAGATCATCGTAGGCCTTTTTAATCAGTTTAAGTTCATTATCAAAAAATATTGAGATATACCCCAAAAACCCCAAAGTCGTAATGTTCAATCCGGAGGAAAGCAGATCAGAATAGGTTAAGATATCACCTACTTTACTTAGTCTGATATCACTTTTTAAAATGTGATTAATATACTGCAAACCATCATCGGGCGTTAAAAGATACACCGTTACCTTTTCATTTCTTGTTTTACTAAATGGGTCCATTGACTGAGCTTGGGTCGTGTTTTTGGCGTCCGTATACTCTCCCGTTGTTAATTTATCACTTTTCACTGCTGTTTCAGTAGGGTGGTCATTTTTTAATTGAACTAAAAGCGGCCGAGCATCTGATAAAGAATTTTTACCCAAACTCCTCTTGGTTTCATCGGAAGTAACTTCATTAGCTTTTCTGGGCTGAATAAATCTATTTACCGAGACAAATGATTCATTCTTCTCCTTATACTCTTCGGCATAAAACATTTCATCCTCCCTGATTACTCCTTACTTGCTTTCGTAACCAACGACTTGAAAGCGCAGATAATATAGTAGATTAAGTATACCAAGTTTACTATGTAAAATAGCAAAAGTAGGATCACATTAATGTGGTCGATCTTGGCGGACAATTTCATATTGTAGGGTTTGTTATAGACCACAATCATAATGTTGGTTAAGATTAAAATAAGCAACTTAAGCACAATCTGATTCTTTTCCGTTCTCAGATTTAAGTAATAAAGCAAAAGATACGGCGCGATATAGCGGAATACCATTGAGAACAAAGCCAGCGCAAAAATCAGGTCTTTGTCCGTAAAATAGAATTCAAACGCGATTTTCGAAAAAAAGATCACTGGTAAACTATACAACACGGCGATAAAAATACGTTCAATCCGTTTATTGACCAAGCCGATCCCACCTTTAGCTTCTACACAAGATTTTTCTCCATATACGAGCTAAACACTTTCCGCCTTAATTAGAGGCGGATGAATTCGGCGGTTCCGCAAAAGCGGAACCGCCGCGAAAGGCTTCCTTTTTTGCTCTGATCATCCTTATTGCATCACAACATCCCACAATTGTCAATAACTAGAAATTAAGCCCCCATTTCTTTGCCAAATAATCACGGAGCACCACCAACTCGTGGGCGGCTGGAACCCGATCTAAAACAATAAGCTCGGCAAGATCACCGGTGAAATAATTACCACCGGTATTTACCGCTCCGATCGTGAACCTTTTCGAGTCTTTCAAGCTGATCTTATGGGCGATGCGTTTTTCGACCGGAGCTACCGTGTCAACATACAACCGGACCAGTCCCGTCTCTTTCTCCCGGGTTAACATGGCGATATGCCATTGACCAAAGGATGCTGTCTGCTCAATTTGGTAATCCTGTTCATCAGGGACACCAATCCCAACGAGCAACTTACCATCTTTCCCAACTAAGATCCCAAAGTCTCGCTTGTTAGGCCGTCCGCGCTCTCCCGGACAGTTCCCATCGAAAATTCCCGCGCCGGCCAACCAGTTTTCCGCCAGGATTACGTTGCTGACCACAGCTTCCGCAAGATAAGTGAGAAAAGCGCCTGTTTCCAGATTATAATCAGCCTTCAAAACTCTTCCGTCTTCATTAAGATATTCTCTTTCCTGCAGGTGGAGGTAGATTACTTTCGATAATTCCGTATCCACACCCACCAAACCGGTGAAGGTATCGGCTGGGACTGTCTTCCATTGATCGCGGCTCTCGGTTAATACTTGGGTAATTCTCCCGGCCAACACATTTCGTAATCCGTCCAGCACTGTAGCGTCTAGACCGAGCGTAAAACTCTCTTCTTCCGGGGTAAAGGCCGGCAATACATTCCCTTGAGCATCAATGTATCCCCCATCTTTAAGCTGAGTCCAGATCATGGTCGAAAGTTCAAGATCGTTATCGGTAATACCGATAAATGAATCATGGGCCACCGGCATATATGCGCTGTTTTCCCCCGCTTCCGCCCGGTAAACAATGATCACAGTAAAGTCCTCATGCACCACGGGTTTTAATCTTAAGCAGCTCTTACCATTGAAATGAAGAACCCCCAATTCATTATCGGTTTTCTCCCGATAAAGCGGTCGGTGATCCGGTTTTTCTTGGACTGCTCCGTTATCACTCCCGTTCAAATCCAGCCACTGTATAACCCGGTCCGTATCGTCGGTAACTACGGTCGCTAACTTACTGGCATCAAGGTGCAACACTGGTTTGACGATACTGTTGACCCCTGAGATATCAATACGCCATTTTAAGGAGAGATAATCCTCTAACTGTTGCCGTTCTCTTTCGCTCAGTACCCGGTTAAACATACATACCTCACCGAGGTTACCATAAAAATACCCCTTACTGACTTGCTTTTCTCCGGGTAATTTGCGCATTGCCCCGATGGTTAACTCCTTGAGCTCGTCCAGTACGAATTCGGGAGGACAATCCTCTGCCCCGACCAGGAGTCCGCCTAGGTAAACTCGTACTTTACCCCCGGCTTGATCCCGGCTGATGATCGCGATATGAGGAGCATTCAACGTCACAGCAGTCTCGATCCGTTGCGTGCCAATCCGTACACGCAAATTGCTATTCTTCGTTACAGTAAGGCCAAAATTACCGGCTTCGTGCGGATCATAATGATCCAGCAACCCGGCTTCATCTCCGTCATCGGTAATATTACCAGCATTAAGCGCATTAAAGACGATCGCAATGGTAAAATCGTTGTAGGAGGTTATCTCCGGTGCAATCGTCATCCAACTATTATTAAAGTGGATGGCGGGTCGACCAAAGATCCCCTCTTCCATGAATATAGGCGGCTCCTCGGTTTCCATAAGCGCTTCAGTTTCCGGATAAATTGCCGTTACATTCGTTAAGTTATTCAGATCCGACCACTGCGTGATCCTGTTTTCTTTATCCCTTTTGATACTTGCAGAAACGGTAGCATCCAGATGGAAGCCGAGTCCGGCCGCATCTACCG
>DUQQ01000082.1 GCA_012837705.1 Hydrogenispora sp. | reverse complement strand
TCTTGAGTAAAAAGGCAGTCAAAAAAGATTTTAAGGCCGAATGGCAATGGGATCGGTACCAGATTGGGAATAAGTTATTTGCTGCCATTTGCTATGGTGAAAAGGGTAGACAGCTTCTTACGGTAAAGTGTGAACCAGAGTTCGGGGAATACTTGCGCGAAAACTATAAAGATATAACCCCTGGATATTACATGAACAAGGTGCACTGGAACTCAGTTAATTTAAATGGAAATGTCCCGGAAAGCGTCATAAAAGAGATGATTGATCAATCTTATGAACTGGTCTTCAATTCCTTTAGCAAAAAAAAGCAAAAGGAATTACTGGAAGGATAAGTTGGAGGAGTAACTGAAGGAAGGTGGAATGAAAGATGATTGCGTGCTTTGGCGATAGCATTACGGAAGGGCGTCCCGGTGTTACTTATCTGCGGTACCTGGATGGTGCTGAAAAGTATTACAATATGGGGCTGAGTGGAGACACCTTACTTGGGCTTTCAAAAAGGGTTGACCAATTTCGGAATAATTCTGTTTGCAATGAATTTATTATTGCCATTGGCTGTAACGATATTATGCTCCCCTTTTTACACGACTACTCGCCTAAATGGACCGCGGTTGTTGATGGACTCATCGACCGCGGTAGTCGCCCCTTACCGCGAAGCGCCGATTTTATTGCGGAGTATGAAAAGCTCCTTTCGAAATTGGCGGACAAGAAAGTTATTGTCGTCAGTATTCCTTGTATTGGTGAAAATCTAAAGAATGAGCTAAATGCAAGGGTCGATGAGTACAATGGACATCTAAAGAAATTATGTGAAAAACATGGCGTTTACTACGTTGATTTCAATGGATGGCAAAAGGAAGTAATTAAAAGTAGTGGGTTCGAAAGTGATTATTTTATGCCAAAAGATACAAACCATGTTAAGCTTGATGTGTTAACCACAACTTTCCTGGGGTTATCAACCATGATCAGTAACAAAAGAAAATTAACCGTTACGGTGGATGGTGTGCATTTGAATAAACAAGGGGCAAAGGGTTTAGCTAATTTAATCAATAAAACTAAAGCGGCAGGTTAATTGCCTTCACGAGCAACTTTAATTTTTGGTTATTGGTAATTGTGGGCAATAGAGAGGGGGAGGAAAAGGATGGATAAACCGTTTGTTCGCGCGCGGGATTTCATGTACACGCACGCGCGACTTCTGGAGAGGCTTCTTTTTGCAGTGAGATTCGAGGGGGCACCGCCGGCAGCAGTGGGGAGGCTTATTACGGCCTACCAGAATCCAGACGGCGGACTTGGCCATGCCTTGGAGCCGGATGTGCGGTGCCCGGAGAGTCAGCCCCTTTTTATCGAGATTGGTCTGAGCGCGATGCGGGATGCCGGGTGGCAAGACCGCGACTTGGCGTTGGCGCTCTGTTCGTTTCTGGAAAGAGTCAGTGACGCGAACGGTCTTGTTTCGCCCCTTTTGCCGAACGCGCTTAATTCTCCCCGTGCTGCGCACTGGAGGACGACCGGGGAGGCCGGGATCAATCCGACCGCTAGTATCTGTGGTTTACTGTACTATCAGGGGGTTGAACATCCATGGCTCTCCCGGGCAACGGAAACATGCTGTGAAATTTTGCGCCAAGACCCGCCGACCGAAGCACATGCGTTGTTATGTGTAGCGCGCCTTGCAGAGCACTTGCCTGACCGGAAAAGAGCAGAAGAAATTATTGATCGGATCGGGGCCGCACTTTCGGCTGCTAGTTTCTTTATCCCCGCGGCACCGGTTGCCAGTTATGGATTGACGCCGTTACACTTTGCCTCCTCGCCGGCGTCGCCCTTGCGGCGGTTGTTTACAGAGGAACAGATCGAAGGGCATCTGGCAGACCTGTTGACAAGGCAAGAAGCCGACGGTGGCTGGCCGATCAGTTGGGAACCGCCGGGAGAAGCAGCGCGAAGTGAATGGCGGGGTAGATGGACGCTGGAGGCGCTCATGGTTCTTGTTGCTTACGGGTGGATAAACGGACAAGAGCGTTGAAGTAGAACCACCTTCTTCAGAGGGGTAAACGATGGTGTAAAGCCGAAAGAGAAATGGAGGTATGGTGAAATGGAGAAAAAAGGGAGCTTAGGCCAGGTTGTAAAGGAGTGTTTTCGCGTCAGGCCACTTGCCGTCTATTTTGTGCTTGCTTATTTGCTTTCCTGGCTTTGCTGGGGAGTAGTTTTTTTAACGAACAGGATTAATGCTTCGGTGGCGCCAATTATTGCTGGGCTTTTTACTTTACTAGTCGGTTTTGGTCCATTTATGGCCGCTATTCTCGTGGTAAAAGTGAACGGCGGAAGTGTTAAACAATGGCTTCGGCAGATCTTTGTACGGAAAGTGAAGTTCCACTGGTATTTGGTAGCTTTAGTTATTCCTATAGCGATCATCAATGTCTGCGGAGAGTTATATGCATTGATGGGAGGAGATGTGGTCGGGGGGTTTGACCTTAATTTACTAGCAATCCTGATTCCCTTATTCCTCTTTAATACTCTGCTCGGAGGTGGGCAGGAAGAATTAGGCTGGCGGGGTTTTGCGCTGCCGAAACTACAGGAGAAATATAATGCCCTTTCGGCGAGTATTATATTAGGTTTTTTGCATGCGCTCTGGCACCTACCGATGTTTATTATTCCTGGGACTTATCAAGCGAACACTTCTCTCCTTTACTATATTTTGAATGTAATTGGCTTTGCTGTTGTGTGCACATGGTTATATAACAATACGGGAAGTATTGTGCCAGTGATGGTCTTCCACGGGATGAATAACACTATACCCATCTTTACGCTTTTACCATCGTTTGATCCAGCAACGATGGTGATCCCGGAAATGCCAACCTTGCTTACCATCGCCCATCTCCTCACCTATTTGGCTGTAGCCATAATTATTAGCTTGTCTTTTGGTGTTAAGCGACTGACGAGGAAAGCAGAACTTCCGACTATTTCGTTCTAAAGGGAGAAGCCTTGAGAAGAGCATAGAGGATTACCTGCGAACAAGCGAAACGGGCCCTTTTTCGAAGACAAGAAGCCTCCGGATTATCTCCGGAGGCTTTTCGCTTTCGAGGAAGGGATTACTAATTACCGAAATTAGATTCAGATGGTAAATTTAGAGATGGCGTTGACCAGTTTATCGGCCATTGCGTGTAATTCGTTGGCCATTTCTTTGACGTGTTCGGCGATGGCAGCTTGCTCCTGAACGGAAGCGGCAACTTGTTCGGAGGAGGCGGCCGACTCTTCGGAGATGGCACTGATATTTAAGACCGATTGCGTAGTTTCGTCTTTTACTTCATTAATAATTCGGACGTGGTTATTCACGTCGGCAATACGGTCAACAATCAGATCCATACCCTTAATGATCTCATCAAAGGTGGCTTGGGTCTGGGAAACGACATTGAGTTGTTCCAGAACTATGCCATGGGCTTTCGCGACATTGGTGGAGGAGTTAACCGCTTTTTCTTGAATTCCCTTCAAAAGGTCCCGGATGGCTTTTGCGGCGGTATCGGTCCGGTTGGCCAGTTTTGTGACTTCATCGGCAACCACGGCAAACCCGGAACCTAATTCGTGGGCCCGTGCGGCTTCGATCGCCGCATTTAAGGCTAAGAGGTTTGTTTGCTCGGCAATATTGGCGATTAAGTCGGTGACATCCCGAATTTCTTCAGAACGCCGATTGAGTTCGGAGATGTCAGTATTGATGGCCGCGGTAATTTGGTTTGTTTCATTCGCTTTTCGGATTAAATCTTCCATGATCGATTTGGAACGCGAACTGAGATCCCTGGTATGATTAGAGATGAGCTCCACATCTTTGAACTTGGTGGCTGCCACCTCGATCTCTTCGGCCAACACCGTCATTTGTTGGGCGGTTTTTTCGGCTTCGCTTGTTTGTTCGATTGTCCCTTTGGTGATTTCGGCAGTAGCAGTTGCGACTGATTCGGCTGACAGGGCCGATTGGATCGAACTGGATTCCAACGCCTTACTATGTTCAGAGACCGAATCTACTGCTGCTTGTGTATCTTTAATTAATTGACCGATTTGGGTCGTCATCATATTAAAGCTGTTCGCCAGATCCTGCAGTTCGTCGCGGGTGGCAATGTCCACTTGTGCCGTAAGGTCGCCATCTTTGGCCTTTTCCATTGCGGCTTTAATGCTTTCAAGGGGGAGGGAGATACTTAGTGAGACCCCGTAGGAGAAGGTGATTGCGATCAAGGCAATGAAAATGATCATGATCACGTTCGATAATCCTTGCAAATAGATCTCGCGGAAAAGGTAATTATGCTGAGCCAGCCCCATAACATACCAACCTTTGGAGCTTAATAGGTTGTAGGTCACCAGGGCGTTCTTTTTACCTAATTTATCAGAGAAATGTCCAGTACGTGTGCTGAGGTCTTGAAGAACTTTGGTAATTTTCTTCGAGGCCAACAAGTCGGTTATGTTGCTGCCTACTTGTTCGTAATAGGGAGAAGCAAGAATTTCACCGTTTCGGCTTACGATTACCGAGTAAGGACGGTTCTTCTCTAGCTCAGCTTGAAGCTCATTATTGATCAGCTTGCTAATGTTGGTTCCGTTATAAACCACAATAAAAGCGGCAAGGGGCTGATTATCAGCAAGATTTTTAATGATATTGACCATTGTTAAGTTATAATCGACCACGCCCCAGAAGAATTGGCCAGGAGTGGCCAGCGCTTCTTGGTACAAAGGTGATTCTTTAACTTTTTTAAGCATGCTTCCCGCGTTACTAAGACCAACTCCCGCATAGGAATCGCCGTTGAGATGGCCTAAAAGGATGTAACTGGCGGTGGTGTCATACGAAAGAACATCTGAGAAGAGACCCTGCAGGTAGATCCGGGCCGTGGGCGAACCATTATTAAGAAAATCTTTGATTCGGTTTTGGAGTTCAAGATCAACTTGGAGCTGTATGCCCAGGTCTTCAAATTTTTGTAGTTGCAAATCTAAGGACGTACCAGCTTGAACCAGACTTTGTAAAGAATATTCGGAAATTTTGTTAGCAATTGTGCGTCGTGAGGTAAAGTAAGAGATGGCACCGACCGAAACAGTAGTGAGGATCGATAAGATTAAAAAGTAAACAACTAAACGTTGGCGGATGGAAAATTGGCACATATAATCGATAAAACGGCGAAATATTTTCAGATAGAATGCGGTGAAAGAGGCCGTGTTATGATCCGACGAGAGTATTGGATTATTGTCGGTTTTTCGTGATAAAATCTTCAAAACAATCACCTTTTCCGTTAGTCTTGTCAAGATAAATAATCTACATCTATTATCGGTAGATCATACCAAATCTTAATGCTTGTTTGGGCAAATAGGTAAAAAATCTATTAACGATACTACACCGGAGAAGAGATGATGCCATTTGGGTTAGAAGGCAAAAGGGGGTCGGGTTTACAAGGGATAGAAAACGACAAAAACCCCAAAAAACGGAAAAACACTATAAGTATGTCCAAGTAAAATGGCTAAAGTCCAAAGGAGAATTAATTAAAAACATATTTTTTATCGAGGGGAGTATACGATGAAGCTGATTGGGATCGACATTGGAACTACCCATTGTAAAGTGGGACTCTTTGATAATAAGGGGCGACTGCTTCGCCTGGAAAAGCAGGCGACGATCACCCACCAAAGCAAGGACGGTCGTTTGTCCTACGATCCAGAGGAGCTTTGGTGCCAATTCGAAGGAATGTTAAAGCGGATCTTTGCTACGGCGGGACCAGGCGCGGTCGGGGCGATCGGCATTGCGAGCATGGCGGAAGCCGGGTTGTTGGTTGATAAAAGGACGGGAAAGGCAAAAACGGAGATCGTTCCCTGGTATGACCGGCGAACAATGAAACAGTACGAATGGATCCGTCAGGAAGCGGATGTGCGTACTCTCTTTGGGCGTATCGGGTTATATCCCAGCTATAAACATGGTTTGGCTAAAATACTATGGTTTTTGAAGCAGGAACCCTCTCTATTGAAAGACGCGATCTGGTTGTCCACCGCCGACTACCTTGCTTTCCGTCTCACCGGCAAGTTTGGTACCGACCACACCCTGGCGGCCCGCACCTATGCCTACCGGATTGACCAAAAAGAATGGGACGAGGAATGGTTGGCCGCTTTCGGGTTGAAGGCGGATCTTTTTCCAGTGGTTAATAACAGTGGTTCTCCTCTGGGTGAAGTCCGCAGCGAACTCGGTTTTCCGCCGGGGGTTAAAGTTGCGGTTGCCGGCCATGACCACCTCTGTGCTGCGCTGGCCGTTGGGGCGATCAAACCGGGGGTGGTTTTTGATTCCATCGGGACAGCGGAATCACTCATTGGTACCTTTGACCAACGGAATTTGGGGGAGGAAGAATACAACTCCCGTCTCTCCTTTGGTTGTCATGTTGTGCCGGGGAAAATGGTTTGGATTGGTGGCCTTTCCGCGGCGGGTGGTTCCCTTGAATGGCTGCGTAAGCAACTGGGGGATGAACCCTTAAGTTACGAAGAGATCGAGGTGTTGTTGGCGTCAACGGGTGCTGCGCCCACCGGGATTATTTATTATCCCTACTTATCTGGAAGTGGAGCACCGTTGCCCGATCCGCAGATGAGGGGGGCCTTAATCGGGTTGCGGACTGAACATGGAAAAGCAGACCTTTTAAAAGCGATTCTCGAGGGGACTGCTTATGAGATGGAAGCAATCCGGCGCGCTGCGGCGCGAGTAGCCACTGATGCGATTGAACAGTTTGTGGCGGTGGGCGGCGGTACCCGTAACCAAACTTGGATGCGGATTAAAGCGACGGTTTCCGATTGTACGATCCTAATCCCGCCAATCGAGGAAGCGACCTTACTGGGGGCCGCTTTACTGGCCGCTATAGGTATGGGAATTTTCCAAGACGCCACGGAAGCTGTGGCCAGCCTTGACTTTAAAGCCGACAGTCAAGTGGTCACACCTTGCCCAATAACTAAAGAACGGTACCGGCAGATTTTCGAAGAGGGCTATTTAATCCTGCAACACCCCATTCGCCAGTACTTTCAGACTGCCGGTCAGGAATAACCGTTAACTCCATGTTTCGGTGGTCGGTTTAAATGTTGGCCGAAAGAGAGGAAAAAGAAGGACTGTCTGGAATAATTTTAGTAACATACTAGGAAAGAAGGTTTGCTTATGAGCGATACGCCGAAAAACCACTTTTTCTTAGCCTTTTTATTGATCTTTTTTGGGTTACTCATTCTCTTGAATAACCTTGGGGTTGCCTCTTTTGACCTGACGTTTGGTACGTGGTGGCCATTGCTCCTCATCGTCATCGGGCTACACCAGTTGCTGAGTTCCCGTTTTACCAACCTTTTTGCCTTTGTCCTTCTTTTTGTTGGGGGCTCTCTCCAATTACGCAAACTTGGCCTGATTGGTAGTATGCATTTGCGCTTGTTTTGGCCGCTCCTTCTGATCTTGTTCGGGCTGATTTTGCTGTTTAATTTTGGTGGCGCCAGGCGGCGGGGGGTAGAGACAAAGCCCAATAACACCAGCGATGACGTGGTCATTTTTGGCAGTGTGGAACGGCGGATTGCCTCACCCAGTTACCGCGGGGGGAATGTGACGGCATTGTTTGGGGGCGTCACTCTCGATCTCCGGGGCTCGGAGATGCCTGCTGGAACTAATTTTCTGAATATCCAGGCGGTGTTTGGCGGCGTTGACCTGATCTTGCCGACCGGTTGGACCATAGAAGTCAAAGGGATTCCGGTTTTTGGCGGGATCGAAGATCAACGCAAAAAGCAAGTAGGAACGGAGGATGCTAATCAGCCCAAATTACGCATTAACGCTTTAGTGGTCTTTGGTGGAATTGACATAAAAGATTAAAAAAGCGTGTTCTTTAAGAACTTAGTTGTTTCCGATAGAACTTGATCCTCCCAAGAATTACGGTTGAAGGTGTGATCCGCTTCTGGAATATAGATCAGACTTGCCCGACCGTCGAGGGCGGCTTGGTACTTTTCAGCTGTTGCGGGCGGTACAACTTCGTCGCCGGTTCCCTGCAGAATGAGGGTTGGTCCCTGGTAGTTCTGCAGTGCTTCATAGCTGTTCCAGTTGGCTAGATCGGCGTGGAAATTTTCGTTCAGCCACAAACCGCCGATGTCGATCTGTCCATGCTCGTTCTGGAGATAGCGTCCTTTCCCTTCTTTATCATGGTAGATCCCTGTAATTGTATCGATGCCGGCGGCCGCCCAAAGGACTAGGGCTTTCACGGTTGAGGGGTTCTTTCCCGCGATGACCGAAGCAACTGCGCCCCCCATGCTTAATCCCACTAATCCTATGCGATCCGCATCGGTGGTCGGTAAATAACTGACGAATTTTAAAATCTCCTGTGCTTCAAAAACCTCACTACTGAAGGTCATCTCTTCAAAATCGCCGTCACTTTCCCCGGAACCGGAGAAGTCAAAGCGAATCGCCGCCATCCCTTTAGCCGTCAAGCGCCGGGATAGCTTAAGAAAGATGCGATGGGGTTCCAGCTTGTCTCCGGTAAAACCATGAAAAAGGATGACGGTTGGGTAGATCCCTTCACCATCTGGGTAGTGGTACATACCACGCAGGGTTTTTCCCTTAACCACCAGTTCGATTGGTTTTTGCATCTCTGCTCATCTCTCCTTCTTCCATAATGAACTAAGCTCTTTTTTAATCTCTATGATCAATTTTATCTATATTATACAACATTTACATAATGAACAGGGAGTTCTGTTTTTCAGGCCATAGCGAGCAGGTGTCGACCGTGGGCGTAGTGAATGGCCACGGTATTCAGCCGACTTGAGCTTCAACTATTTCTTCTGAGCAAAGAACGCTAAGATCTGGGCGGTTGTTTTAGCATTAAAAACATCGCTTTTTTCTAGCCACCCCTTTCGGACCACCGGAATACTAAGGCGGGCCAGATCCAGCTCCTCAACGGTGTGGGCATCGGGATTGATCGCGATGGGGACCCCGCGTTGTTTCGCCCGTAGGCACCAGCGCCAGTCTAAATCCATCCGGAAGGGGTTGGCGTTAAATTCAATAATAATCCCCTTTTCGGCTGCTTTTTCGATGACCGGTTCCAGGTTTACCGGGTAGGCGGGCCGGGATAGTAAAATACGACCCGACGGGTGGCCAAGCATGGTGAGGAGGGGATTGTCCATCGCCTTTAAGATCCGCTCCGTCATTTCGGCTTCACCCATCTGGAAATGGCTATGGATAGATCCGATGACAAAATCGAATTGGGCCAAAGTCTCCGGATCATAGTCCAGCTCCCCCGAGGGTAAAATATCGGCTTCAATTCCTTTGAAGATCTTAAAGTGGGGGTATTCCTGGTTTAACTGTTCGATCTCCGTCCACTGTTGGCGCAAGGCTTCTTTGGAGAGGCCATGGGCATAGAAGGCGCTTTGGCTATGATCGGCGATTCCGAGATAGTGGTATCCACGGCTAATTGCGCCTTCCACCATCTCCCGTAACGTATTTAGCCCATCACTGTTATTGGTGTGCACATGAAACAAGCCTTGGATGTCTTCCGGTTCGACTAGCTTTGGTAGGCGGTCGGCCGCGGCCGCTTCCAGTTCGTCGCAGTTTTCCCGGAGTTCCGCGGGGATGTATTTTAGGCCAAGGTGTTGGTAGAGTTCGGCTTCGTTTTGGCAATCAACGGGGGTTGTTTCTTTCTTGAGGCCGTCGGGCTGGAGTTGATAACCAAGCTCTGTCGCACGCTTACTTAAGGCCTGCAGGTGTCCTTCATTACCAGTATGGAAACATAAAGCAGCAGGGAACGCGGCGGGTGGTACGACGCTGAGGTGTACTTCGAATTCGCCCTGGAAGACGATGGTGCTTTCTCCCTCCGTATGTTGGGTTACTGCTTTGTCTTTTAACCCTAGTTTCTGCTCCAACTCAGAACTGGTCAAGAAAGTTGTTACTTCGGCCGGATGTGTGGAGGCGGCAACCAAGTCAATTCGACTGTTCAACGGTAGACAGCGGCGTAAGCTACCGGCTATTTCTACTTCGCTGACGGCCGGATGTTCGGCCAGTGCGGTCCGGAATTTTAAGGCCCATTCCATCCCTTGCATCCAGAGGAAGCGACCTTGGTGTTCCCTTATAAACTCAAGTCCGGCGGCGATCTTTGCTTGCGTTTTCGGGCCAAACCCAGGGACAGTAAGCAATTTGTTTTCGCGGCAGGCCGCTTCCAGCATTTCCAGGCTGGTGATCTGCAGGGTCGAAGCGAGGACCGCTACTTTTTTGGGTCCGAGCCCGGGTACGCGTAAAAGCTCCAATAAACCCGCTGGTGTAGCTTGCTTCAACTCTTCATAATAACCAATTGTACCGGTCTTTTTCCATTCGAGGATCTTTTGGGTGATCGCCGGACCAAAGCCGGGCACCTCTTTTAACTGGTCATTACGGATGAGCTCGTCCAGATCCGTCTCTAAAGTCTCTACCGAACGGGCTGCTTTGTAGTAGGCCCGTGCCTTGAACGGATTTTCGCCTCTGACCTCTAGGAGCGTCCCGATTTGGTTAAAAAGATGGGCCAAGTCATGTTTACTCATCATTTCACCCCGTATATTGTGCCTTCTTTCATAATTATACCGGTTTGTTGACTTGTTCTCCAGTGGATCATTGAAAACGGGAACTGTGGAGTCGAAACCTGGCAGCTAAAGGGAAGGTTGCAATTAACTGAAAATAACCCCTAGGTGCGGGGGGTAGAACGGGTCGATAGGGAGTTAAACCCAAAAAGAAACAGGAAATTAACCTTTTACGGCGAAGAACATAGAAGAACATACATAACTCTAAAATTATGGAAATTTTAGATCATTATTATACAAAGAGTACAGAAGCTGGTCCTTTCTCTGGCGGTAGGGTGCGGGGAAAGGGCTGACGCGTATTTGCAAGTAATAAGCAAAAGCAATTGATTGTGAGGTCGGAATCGGAAAGGTATGAGGAAAAGAGAAAAAGTGCAGGGGGTTCAATAAAGATGGCATCTGGTAAAGAGGTAAAAAAGATTGATCGGGCGAAAGAGTTAATTTTGAAGAATAGCGGACTCTTTCGTTGCCCAGTCTGCGAGCGAGAACTTGGCATAAGTCGATCCAATAGTCTTTATTGTTCCAAAGGACATAATTACGACTTGGCAAAACAAGGTTATATTAATCTTCTTTTAAAACAAGAAAAAGGCGGTTATGATAAGCAATTATTCGCCGCCCGCAAGGTGATTAGCGATAGTGGTTTTTTTGATCCGATGCGGAAAGCGCTCAGTAAATTGATTAGGGAAATTGGGAAGGGCGAAGGTTGGTCGGAGGTCCGTATTTTAGATGCGGGTTGTGGCGAAGGATCCCATTTAGCCTGGATTTGGCGGGATTTGAAGGCAAAGAAGACGGGTTTTGCTGATTTAACCGGAGTTGGGATTGACCTATCGAAAGAGGGAATCCGTGTTGCCGCCAAGGAGCACCGGGATATTATCTGGTGTGTAGCCGACTTGACAAAGCTTCCACTACAAAACCAACAATTTGATCTTGTCCTCAACATCCTTTCTCCCGCGAATTATGGGGAGTTTAAGCGGGTTTTAAAGGAACATGGTATCTTGGTTAAGCTCCTGCCTACCGCCGACTACCTCATTGAACTCCGTGAGCTGCTCTTTAAGGGCACTGATAAGGAGTTATACGAAAATGATAGTGTAAAAAAGCATTTTGCCAACAGTTTTCAACTCGTCAAGGAACAGCAAATTAATTATAAAGTGCTGCTCAAAGAGGAAAACTTAGAACACTTGATCAAGATGACCCCCTTAACTTGGAATGCGGATCAAGAGAAAATTGCGATGATCATCAACAGCGGACTAAAAAGCATTACCGTAGCTTTCGATCTCCTAGTAGGGAAAAAATGATTTCATAAAAATGTTGCCGTCTCAAGCTAGGAAGTGGTAAAACTAAAGTGAGGGACAGATGGTAAAGGAGTGACTTGCGTCACAGCGAACAAGTTGGAGGAGAAACGGGCTGATGTTAGCATACAACGGACTACTAAAATACTGTTGAGGAGCGATCACATTGCAAAAAAAGATTGTTGTCAGAGAAGCCGTACAGGAAGACTATTCATCCCTCACCAGACTTGCTTGGCAATTGGGACATCAAGCAGAATCTAGTCAGATTAGCACGCGTCTGCTTGATCTATTGCAGCGGGATGACCATAAGGTTTTAGTGGCGCAAGTTGATGGGGAGATTGCTGGTTGGGTTCATGCTTTTCTCAACCGACCTTTACATAAGGACACGGTGGTAGACATCGCTGGCCTGGTCGTTGACGAAAATCACCGGAAGATGGGGATCGGGAGAAGACTCTTAGAAGCGGTGGAAGACTGGGCAAAAAACCAAGGCTGTGAACAAGTGACCTTGTCTTCAAATATCACGCGGGAGGGTGCCCATAAATTTTATCAAAACATCGGCTATCAGCGGGCTAAGACCCAATATACTTTTATGAAGGAGCTACTCAAGTAGGTCATTTATCTGTGTCTATCTGTTGTAAAACGGGGATGAAAGGTTGATAGCGATGCCAGTAAAGATATGTTACTTTTTAATCAGACTAATTGTAGTCTCATTATCTGTTTACGCTTGGGGAACACTTCGGACCGAAGGATTAAATTTGGATATTTTCCCTACTTATTTCTACTTTTTCCTTGTGATTGGTAGTACATTATCAGATCGCATCTTTTATCGCGGACAAAAAACGGAGCATAAGAAAGAACACGAAATAACCAGTTTATATCTGGCCTTGTTTTGGTATCTTAACCTGATTGCTCCAGTTGTCGAATATGTTCATTTCTTGCGATCGAATCTGATCATAACGTTACTGGGCACGACTTTGGTGGTATCCGGGACAGTCCTAAGAGGATTGGGCCTCAAAACGCTAGGTCGGTTTTTTTCTAGAGATGTGGAGACTTGGGAAAACCAAAGGATAATAAATACAGGCATCTATAAGTATATTCGACATCCAGCCTATGCAGGTAATATCCTTCAAACTATAGGTTTTCCCTTGGTTTTAAATTCCTATTTTAGCTTGCTCTTAGCTTTCTTAACAATATGTGGTTTTTTATGGAGGATCGAAGTAGAAGAAGAATTTCTCTGCAATAAGTTTCCTGAATACCAAAGATATATCCTGGAGACAAAAAGGCTGATTCCTAAAATATGGTAACCAAGTTGGCTGCCTTCTGGTTTTGCCGGGAAGAGTTGCAAAGGCAAGTACGCCCAGAAAGAACCGGCTTTTTGTAAAAACAGCCCCCTGAGCACGGGGGCTGTTTATTTTAGTAGTCAAATGATCCCAAAACGAGGAGGATAAGGATTAAGAAGATTAAAAAAGGAAAGAAGTTATTGTAGCCTCCACGGTATCCACCAGATGTACTCATCACTATTCTCCTTTCTATCGGCCGATATTCAATCTGATATCATTTTATGTTCTTCCTAATTATTTGTTTTAAGGCATAAGGAATAAAAACAAGTGAATCCCGAAAAGTGGTGCGGTCGGTTAAGAAGGAAGGAGCAGGGCCGAATACTGGGCAGAGAAGAGGGGAAAATAGATGAAAAATAAGGAGGTGTCGATTTGGAGAATCGAAATTGGCTCCGTCCGGTCAATAATGATTTTTGGGGTGATCGGTTCTTTAACCAGTTACTCCCGCGTAGTTTTGATGATTTTTTTCGGGGTGCTGGTTTCGGGCCTTCGGTTGATTTAAAAGAAACCGATCAGGAGATCATCCTCGAAGCGGATCTACCCGGCGTGAACCGGGAAGATCTGGAGATTACCGTCGATCATAACCAGATTCTGCTTAAAGGGGAAATGAAACGGGACGAAACAAAAGAAGAACGGGGGTACCATTTAACCGAGCGCCGTTACGGTAGTTTCTACCGGACCGTGCAGTTGCCGGTGGAAGTCAAAGCCGATCAGGCTAGTGCGAAATACCGGAACGGGGTCTTAGAAGTGCGCGTCCCCAAGGCTGAATCGGCTAAAAACCGCGGTTATAAGCTGAAAATTGAGGGGGAAGATCCCCCGGTTCAATAAGACTTTCCTGTTCAAATGGGAGAAGACCCTTTTGGGTCTTCTTTTTCATTCATGGATGCGATGCCGATGCCAATGCCAAGGAAATCCCATAGCGGTGAGCGCTCCGGCCTGGGGTAAATGCCGCCAAAGGCAATCATGTTCACGCGTGACGGGCGACGGGTAGCCAGCGGCGAGCGGGTTTTCCAAGGTAACGAAAAGGGAAAAAGGGTAATATGTGTGAATAAAATAAAGGAAAAAATCTCCGTGGAATGGAATTAATTAAGCAGAAATAGTTTTCGGCGATTCCACCCGGGGAGGTTAGTCCATGAAGTGTTTACGCATAATCTGGATCTATTTTTTGCTCTTCCTGGTCATTTTTCCGGTGGTTGCGGAGAAAGAGTCGGCAGAAGAGACCATTGTGCTACAGGTAGTGGGCGAAGCCTTCATGATCGATGGCCAGATCGCTAAGGCCCGTGAGCTCGCGGTGGCGAACGGTTTACAACAAGCGGTGGAGCAGGCGGTGGGAGTTCTTGTTTATAGCGAAACCCAGGTCGAAAATTATGAGTTGATTCGGGATTCGATCCGTCTACGCTCGGCCGGTTACATATCAAGTTATGAGATCGATGATCTTTGGGTGGATCAAAACATCTGTAAAGTTTTGCTTACGGTTAGCATTAAACGGGGAACGATGATCGAAGATCTGAAGGAGCTTCGTTTAAACTTGAAGCTGGCCGGTGACCCCCGTATACGGGTTTCTGTGGTGGCGGTGACCCATAATCTGGCCACCGGTAGGATCGAGGCTCAATTGGTCGACGGGCTTAAGCAAGCCGGATACCAGGTGGTCTCGGACAGGGGGCAGCAGGTGGTCGGCATGCCACATGATCTTTTGGTCCAAGGGAGAGTCTATAGCGAAAAACTTGGTAATTACTACGGATTAATTTCATGCCGGGTGACCATAGAAATGAAAGTGATTAAAGCCGAAACCGGTGAGGTTCTGGCGGCTCAAGACTGGCAACAGACCGCTGTTGATCTGACCCCGGTTGCGGCGGCGGAAAAAGCCTTGCGTCAAGCCGGAGAGCAGCTGCTTCCTGTCCTTCTTACCGACTTAGCAAAGATCTTGACTGAACCACGGAGCCATACGGTTGTCGTTGAGAACGTCTCTTATCAACAGCTTGTGCGGCTTCGCCAACAAATACAGGAGACTCCGATGGTGGACAATGTTCAATTACGGGAATATATCGGGCGTAAAGCGGTGCTAACGGTTGAAACCACGCTTACCGCACCACAGCTTGCCGACCAACTGGCCGGAGGGCGGGGGATGATGATTGAGATTACCGGTGTTTCGCAGCACCTGATTAAACTACTGATTCACGCGGCTGGGATGCCGTAAATTGAAACAGGGGGTGGTGGCAACGCGTAAAGTAAAAAGCACCTTGTTAGCCTTGTTTTGCCTGCTCTTTCTGGCCAGCACCGCTATGGTACGCGGACAGAGTTATGGAATGATTGAAGAGGTTGGTTCCGGCCAGATTGACTGGGGCAACGGAATGATCTATGTGGTTGGCTATGGCGCTCCACCAAAGGGGGCTTCCGGACCACAGGCCCGGTTGATGGCCCGCGGAGCGGCAAAAGCCGATGCCTACCGCAACGCGGCGGAAGTATTGAACGGTGTCCGGGTTAATAGTGAGACCTACGTTCGAAATTACGTGATGCAAAGTGACGAGATCAGAGTTGTGGTTGAAGGTTTTGTCCAAGGAGCACGGATCATCAAGGTCAATCAGCAATGGGATGGAATGATAGAGCTTACTATTGAATTACCCTTGGGAGGACAAGCCGGGCTCACATCCTTGCTGAACCGCCCGGAAATTACGGAGCGGATGGGCCCTTCTCCAACGGTGTTTCCCGATCGTCCTGCGACCGGGAATACCACATCTTACACCGGAGTAATCATTGATGCCCGCAATTTAGGGATAAAACCCGCCCTCTACCCACAGGTGTTTGACCATGAAGGGAACCTCCTCTATGCGTCCACGATGGTCAACATGGCGCGACCGGGCTTTACCACCATTGTGGCCTACGCCCGTTCGATTGATTTAGCCCGTAACTTACCGCGGTTGGGTTCTAACCCATTGGTCTTGACGGCGGATAGCCCAGTCCCCATGGGAGGAGAAGAGCAGACCGATCTGGTTCTCGGGGTGGAAGCGGCGAAGGAATTTCGAAGGCTGAATCCAGAGGTCATCCGGAACGGGGCCGTGGCTTTAGTCATCGATTAACGTATGGTGGGAAGGGGGGAGTTGGTTCAGAAAAGTGAACCAACGGCGAAGATGAGACGAGTGATGAAAATAACCGGTCTAGCGCTGGTCTTTTTGTTAGTGTTCAACACCTTACCGGTAACTGCGAAGGGTACACAGTCGGACTCCGGGAAAATGGCGATCAAGGTTGGTGTGGGCGCAGCGGTTGTGGTCGGGGCAGTTTGCCTGATTCGCTCCGCGGTGATCAACGGGAAAGCCGAAAAACTCTACCGGCAAGCGGAGAGTCTGGCGTCGGCTGGCGATTGGGTGGGAGCGGTTGAGGCCTATACCAAAGTATGGGAGCTTAACCCGAAATATAAGGATGTGGCGGCGAAACTTGCGGACGCAAAGGGTAAGGCGGGCACCATGTTTATACGCTTGGGCGATGAGGCCTGGGCGGAAAAAAAACTGGAAGCGGCCGAAGCCTATTACCGTCAAGCACTGCAATACATCCCGGCCTCGACCGAAGCACGCCAAAAACTGAACCAGTTATCCCAGGAATTAGCCTGGATGCACTACCGGCGGGGTTTGAGCTATGAAACGGTTAACCGCTGGCCGGAAGCTTTCCAGGAGTACGAACGGGCTTATTTATTAGCGCCAGAGCTGTCCGAGATTGCTGACCATTATGCCCGCGCAAAAGCCCAAGTAAATCAGGGTTTGCCGCTCAGAACCGTCTTGTTCTTTCTTAATCATACAACAACCGCCGGGGTTGAGGACTCATTAGTCCGCGAGTTGCAACGCCAAATGCAAGCGGCCGCCGACGGTAAATATGTGATGCTGGATTACACCAGGACACAAGCGATCCTTACCGAACAGGCCGCCGCTTTAGGCGGAGACTTGGATGAGAATTTAGCCTTGGATCTCGGCCGGATCCTTGGTGTGGACGAAGTGATCATCGGCGCAATCCATTCCTTTGAGGTCCGCAACCGGGTCCGTATTCAAGTGTCCGCAAAAAGACTCCAGATTGACTCGGGCCGCGTAAGCAAAGAAGTTAAACCTTTCACTTACACTTTCGCGCGGGGCACCACGGCTGCCAATTGGCGGGACGAGATGCCAAAACTCGCTGCCGAACTTGTGAAACGACTTAACTAACAGATGAATTTGATCAAAAGTAAAGGATGCTTTAGATGAAGAGAGTAAGCCGATGTTTCCTCATTATTACGGTGATGATCATTTTTTCACTGTTTTATAACCTTCCGTGTCAAGCCCAAACCGAGTTGGACCACAGTTTGGATGTGCTGGCAGCCCGGATCGTTGAACTCATGGAAGAGAACACCAGTTCTGCTGGGGCACCGGAGAAAATTCGCATTGCCGTGCTTGACTTCCCCGATCTGGGGGGGAATGTGACCGGTTTGGGGCGGTTTGTCGCCGAAGAATTGACCACGCGGTTGTTTTTAACGCGGCGTTTTGAGGTCATCGAACGGCAGTTACTGAATAAGGTCCTTGATGAGCTAAAATTAAGCGCTGCTGGTTTTGTCGATTCGTCTTCGGCGCAGGAATTAGGGAAGATCCTTGGGGTTTCGGCGGTGGTCTCTGGAACCCTTTCCCAGCTCTCGACAACTGTACGGGTGAACGCCCGTGTGATCACAACCTCAACCGGGATGATTGTTGCCGCTGCTTCGGTGGAGCTGCCGAAGGATGAGGGAGTTATGCAACTGCTTGAGACCCTGGTGCCAGTTGGTGGCGGGTTCCTTTCCGAACCCGGAGCGGTCCTTCCGGGTTTCCCCGGGGAAAGTCCGGGGGATTTCTCTCCTCCCGTTGGTGGAGACAGCCTCGAGGGGACTGTTGGGCGGCGCGAGGAACAAACCTATCGCGACCGGATCGAGCAGGCCCTTATGAGTGGGAATTACCGGAATGCCCATTCTTTATGCCAGGAAGCGCTGGCGAAATTTCCTACTTTTGCCTTCGCTCATGCTGCATTAGGCTATACGTATCTGCGGATCCAGCCGACCAACGAAGAACAAGCCCTTATTGCTTTAGAAAGGGCGGTGGCGATCGCCGAGGAACCATGGGGTGACGGTTTTGCCCATTATTTGTTGGGCCGGATATATGCCAATCGCGGACGGCGGCGCGAAGCCCGCTTGGCTTTGGAGAAGGCTGCTCTACGCTACCAAGCCGCGGGTACCCCGTGGTCACCGGAGGATTGGTTTGACCGGGCGGTTCGGATGTGCCTGGAGCTGTATCGGGAGGAGATCGAAGAGTGCTGGGCAGCGCAGGATTACAACCGGGCGTTAGACCTTAGTCAGCAAGCAATTAACAGTTTTAATCCTCCGTTTGCCTATACGGCACGGGGTTATTCCCTTTTGAAAAGCGTACCGGTGCGGGCTGAAGAAGCTGTACATTCCCTTTCGGCCGCGTTGTCGATGGCCGACCGGCCGTATGGGGATGGCTGGACCTATTACCTACTAGGTTGGGCCTATTGGGAAACGGGCGCTAAAGATAAAGCACAGGAAGCCTTAGAACAAGCGGTGACCAGTTCCCGCCAGTCATTAATGTTCTCCCCCCCGGAGTGGGAAGCTGATTGCCTCCGTCTTTTACAGCAGTGTTATGAAATTAAGATCGAAAGCTTTCTATTGAATGGGGAGTATGAGGAAGCCATAGACTTTCTGGAAGGGGCTATTGCGTTCGTGCCGGAGTACGCTTATGCTTATGAGGCCTTGGGGTACTCCTATCTGATGACGGGAAAGACGCCTCGACGGGCCCTTGAAGTCTTGGAACAAGCCTTTGCTCTGGAGAAAGAACCGGCCGAGTCGGGTTGGACGGAATACCTTTTAGGCTGGGCGTACCAGCGAAATGGGCGGTATGGTCCGGCCGTTGACGCGCTGGGGAAAGCGCTGCGTAAAGCGGAAGAGGCGGGATTGACGCCGGAGTGGGCTGCCGATGGCCGTCACCGCTTGGCCGAAAGCTACGAACAGCTTTTTAACCAGTTTCGTTCGCGGGGCGGTAATACCAGCTATTATCTGGTGTTAGCAGAAGCCAGTATTGAACTGCTCCCGGAATACGCCATTGGCTATGCGGTGAAAGGGTACTGTTTAACGGTGCTCAGTACCCAACGGAACGATGAAGCTTTAGCTCTTTTACAACAAGCGCAGGCATTAAAGGAAGACCCAACGGGGGATGGATGGATATATTACGCTTTCGGTCGGGTTTACGACCAGAAGGGAGACCGGAAGACCGCCTTGGCCTATCTGGATAAAGCGCTCCAGCGCGGGGCAGAGGTAAATGTTTCCGAACGCAACTACTGGTATCGACAATGTAACATGCTGTATAAACGCCTCTCAAAACAGCATCGGGCGATGTATGGACTAGCTATTACTTTAGATTCCGCGGTCGAAGAGCCCTATTGCATGCTGAAAATAGGTTCGGAAACGGGACACCCCTTTGCTTCCTTTAGCGGTTTAAAACTGCAGTTGGGAGGGTCGCCGGAGATCTGGCGGGCGGAAGCCGGCGGGGAGTTGGCTTGGGAAGGAGATATCTTTCCTCCTAACGAGTTGCTTGGTTGGTATGTTGCCCTGGGAGGGGGGTTATACGGTGTCTATAAGCATGCCGATCCGGCCAGTACTTACCTGGACCTTGGCCTATACTTCGGTTTTGATACCGGCTTAAGGTTTTATTTGGGTCAAACCAACCGTTTTTGTCTATCAATCGGATCGGAATGCCGTTTTTACCCCCACGGAGAACGGACGGTATCGTTCGGAGTTCACCTCGGTTTACCGGCCCAGTAGGGAATGTCTTCAGGAACAGGTTTCAAGTGTTTTCAGACGAATCTTGGCCATTTCAGGCGTTTGCCCGGAACGATACTATAAAACTAAAAGACCCTCATGAAATGAAGTGCACCCCAAAACGTTAGTTGCAAAATCTAACATTTGGGGTGCGAACAAAAGAAGGGTCTTTTTCTTATCTCCGTTAGTTACGGCCGACATAAGGTTTAGTAGAGCGTGGTGATGGTTGTGCCGGGATAATAATGTTCAAGGATGGCTTGGGATGAGTATCCATCGGCGGCCATGCCGGCAGCACCGCTTTGGTCCATGCCGACCCCGTGGCCGAAACCGGCACCGGTAAAGATAAAGTACTCGGGAAGGCCGTCTGACCCCATTTTCGGCGCGACCACAAAAAGGTTGCTCCGCAAGCCGCCTAAACTGGAGCGGATCGAATCGCCACTGATCCGTAATTGGCCTTCCGTTCCTTGCACTAACACATGGTCGACCCGCCCGCATGACGCCCGGCCGACGGTGACGATCGCGGTGATCTGGCCAAGGTTGGCCCTGCTTTGCAGGCGACGTTCGATTTCAATGCGGGGCACAACCACCTGCCACCGGTAGGCGCTGCGCGCGCTGTATTTTGGGTTGGACGAATAGGAAGGGATCCGTTTCGCGACCCAGTCGGCCAAAGCAGCCGGCGCGGGAAGTCCGTCATGGGCGTCCACCAGTTTATCCGGTACGGCCTGTAAATAAGGCGGGTTAAAGTTCCAGGTGGCCGGCGGTACGGCGGAATATCCACCGGAGTTGGCGGAGTAAAAAGCCGAGATCGGTTTGTCGTTATAAGTCAAGATCTGCCCGCGAGTGGCGTCTACCGCTCGCCGAACGGCGCTGTTTTCACTCGTAACCCCGTTGTAAGCTTGGGAAGCAACAGAACCCATCAGGTCAAAACCGCGTCGGTTGTAACTCCCTAGGTTGGCGAAGGCATAAGTCCGGGCCGCGATCGCTTGGGCCTGTAGGGCTGCTGCGGGCCAGGAAGAAGGCATCTCGGAAGGAACGACGGCGTATAGATACTCCTCCATGGTGACATGGTTGACGATGGTCATCCCTGCGGGAAAGGGAAGGAGTTGAATCGCGCCGCGGTAGGCCCGGGTTGCCTGGCCGGCCCAGAAGTAGCCACGCCCGTACTCCATCTCGAAAAGGAGGGTAGTGGCCTGCGGGTCGGAATAGGAAAGGAGAACCGCTTCCGAGGTGTCGAGGAGGAGCTTTTTCGTTTCATCATATACTCGAATCCGGCCCTTCGAGTTAAAGGTAAACTTTAAAATGGTCTGGGGATTACCGGAGAGCGCTACCTTGCCGGAAGCGGTGGTCAGCTTAAAAGCACCGCCAGTTTTCGCCCAGAGGGTCTCCACCTGTTCGGCCAGGCCGATACGGACGGTTGTTATGCCGGTTGGATCACCCTCTAAGGGTACGGCACGGGGGGCTGCCGCAGTTTCGCGGTGGGTTGCCGCTGCCTTTTCCTCTTCGACCAGCAGCTGAGGATGGGCGGCCAACAGGTTCTGTAAGTCCATTTGGATTTGGGGATTATTCGGCGAAGCTCGTTCCGCTTGCTTTAAGCGGTTATAAGCTGCTTTATAGTCACCTAATCCCAAATAGGCGCGGGCCAAGTCATAGCGGGCGACAAAAAGATTCGGATCTTGGGTTAAGGCGCGTGTTAGGTTGGTTTTGGCTTGGGCAAAATCTTTCTCGGCCAGGTTGATCAGGCCTAAGTAGTAATAAGCCAAGGGATGAAAGGAAGAAAGCTCTACCACACGTGCCAAGTGGTCTTTGGCCAGGACATAAACGCCAAGGTCGTAAGCGGCCAACCCTTTCCAGAAGGAGGCTTCGACCGAATCTTTCGGACTTTTGATCGCTAATACCTGGTAATAGTTACCGGCCAGATAAGAGGTGGCGAGCAACGCGTTCCGGTATGCTTCTTGGTTAGGGTTGGTGTTCACCAGGTGGGTAAGGTGGTTTATGGCTTCAGGAAACCGACCGGACTCGCGGAGGAGATAGGTTAAATCAAAACGGATCCGATCGTTTACCGGATTGTCCCGGATGATCGTTGCCATTAGGTCAAGACTTTGGTAAAATTCACCCTGATAGTAGAGGTCAAGTGCTTGCTGATACCGCTCTTCCACTGTGGAAGCTGGGTTTTCGGAGGCGGTGGTAATTAATGTAATGATTGTAAATATTACAAGCAACAGCAGGACACCATAAAAACGGGTAGAAGTTAAATATTGCATTTTACGTTCCTTTCTTTACCAAAATCAGCTAATAATGTATGGACTATATGTTTAATTTTATTTGTAAACACCTTGAAAGTCAATGCGAGGTGGCCAGGTTATCGTTGGTAAAAAACAGCTAACCGACCACTGGCAACGGTTATGAAACGCAATCAATTGCTTGATCGTAATCAATGAGTTAAGGATGGTAGAAGAAGATGGGGAAAAGACCTTATTATCGGATGTTGATTGATTCTTTTCTACTTTTAAAGGGAAATACGCGTGTATCGGTTATTTTTCTCCCTTTATGGAATATTCCTTACGTCCTATTCAACTTTTATTTAGGCCTTTACATGAAAGCCCAGGGGATCACCGACCAACAGATTGGTTATCTGATTGCCATTGGTTTTGTTTCCGGAGCGTTCTTTTCCCTATTGAGCGGTGCGATCACAGATTATTTGGGGAGAAAGAAAACCACCTTTATCTTTGATCTTATTGCCTGGCCCCTGTCCCTCTTGATTTACTTTTTTGCTACCAATTTTTGGCTATTTGCACTGGCTTCGGTCTGTAATAACGTGGCCCGGATTGTCAATGTTTCTTCCACGCTGATGATGGTCGAAGACGCGAACGATGAAGAACGGAAAGCGGCTTTTACCATAACTAACATTATTGGGATTCTTTCCGGTGCCTTTGTCCCATTGGCCGGTGTGCTCGTGGACCGGCTGGGGATTATCCCGGCGGAACGGATTCTCTTACTTTTGGCAGCCATCAGTATGACGATTATGTTTATTGGGAGAAACTATTTTTATGTAGAGACTCGGATCGGACGGGAGATCTTACGTGAGGCCCAGGAGAAAAAACAGCTGATCGGTTTTCGGTTGAATTTGTTTGGGAATACCTTTAGCTACTTAAAGCATAGACCGGCGGTTTTGGTTGGAATGATGTTGGTCATTCTGTTCAACGTCTATATACCCATTGGGACGATCAACAGTATGTATTTTGTTCCTTACCTTACGGAAAAGCTAAACCTGAACGAGGCGTTGGTCTCACTTTTAGGCGTGGTAAACGCCGTTATTATGCTTCTTGTCCTTATCTTTTTACTCCCCCGCCTGCAGCAGTGGCTTTTCCCTCTCCTGCTGGGGCTGGTTTTTCAACTGTTTTCACAAGCCTTTTTGATCTGGAGTCCACCCGGGAAGTTTTGGCCGGTAATCGTCGCCATTATCTTTTACAGCCTAGGATTTGGACTGTTTCGGCCGTTGGTTGATACCTTGTTTGCCGACATCACTGAGGGGAAAGAACGGGCTGGTCTTTATGGTTTGAATAATACCTTGACCTCGGTCTTGAGCGCTCTGGCCGGTTTCTATTCCGGGCGGTTCTATGAGGCCACGCCGGTTAGCATATATATCTTTTCCTTCGGCATTCTTCTCCTTTGTGTGGCGGCCCTTTTTCTTTATGCCTTTATGGAAAAGAAAGCAGTCCTACCCAAGATAAATTTGCCATGGCGAAAAAAGGATTCTTTTCCTCCGTCGCGAATATAAAAATAATCATTGCCTTTTCCTAACTGCCAAGTAGAGTTTGAAAGGAATTGGGGGAGTTAAACAATGGACATTTGGGTCTGTGTTTTTTGTGGAAAGAAAGTACAGTTCAATCCACCCAATTGTTATCTCTACGATGAAGGTGCGGTTTGCGTTGAATGCCATCGTGAGCGTTCGGAAAAGGAAGCGAAGGTCCCTCTCCACCGTTAAACCTGCTTTAGGCAGGTTTTATTCGTTAAAAACTCCGGTGTGTCAGGCCTAAAGGAGAGTAAAGCAATAAGGAAGGGTAAAATGCTGGTTTTAGAGGGTGTATCAAAAACTTATGATGGAAAAAGGATGGCGGTGAACCGGCTGAATTTGGCCGTTAACGCCGGAGAGATTTTCGGCTTTATCGGACCAAATGGTGCTGGTAAGACCACGACGATCAAGATGCTTACCGGACTGCTGCCTCCGACTGAGGGGCGGATTATGATCAACGGGGTTGATTTAGCCGCTTCGCCGGTGGAAGCGAAAAGAAATTTCACCTATGTACCCGATCATCCGGAGATCTTCACGGCGATCCGGGGGATCGATTATCTGAATTTCATCGCTGATATGCATGAGGTTCCCACCGCCAAACGGCGGACGCGGATTGAGAAGTATACCCGGATGTTTGCGATCGATGACGCCCTCGGCGAAATGATCCATTCCTACTCCCATGGGATGAAGCAGAAACTACTGATCTGTGGAGCTTTATTGCCGCAGGCCCCCCTTTTTATTCTTGATGAACCTTTGGTGGGGCTTGACCCTTTAGCGGCGAAGCATTTAAAGGAGATCATGGTTCACCATTGTGCTGCGGGCGGAACGGTCTTTTTTTCTTCCCACCTTTTAGCGGTTGTCGATCAGATCTGTGACCGGGTTGCTGTCATTAACCAAGGAGAATTAGTCATCTGTGACCGGGTGGAGCGGATTAAAAACGACTTTGCACAGAGTCTGGAGGATATCTTTCTGGAGTTGACACAGGATGCGTAAATTCAGGGCGCTGGTCCGCCTCGAACTATTGGAATTTTTCAGCAAATACCGGACCGGAATGGGATACGGGGCAACGAAGCGGGGGAGGGGCCTGCTCGTCTTTACTCTGCTTTTGCTCGGTATACCCTTCATAAATATGTCGATCGAAGCTTATCAGCGTTTTTGGGGATGGGGACGACCCGAACTCGGGGTCGCCTATATGACCATGATGGCTTATTTGCTGCTGACCTTTACGGCCATCCCCCTCCTCTTCTCTTTATATTTGCACAGTAGGGATTTTCAGTTTTTAACCCCCTTACCCATTCCGACAGACGATTTGGTCCTGGCAAAGCTGGTTGTGGTCTGGCTGTATCTGACCGGAATTAATTTTGTCTTCTTGTTTCCGGTTGCGCTCCTGGTGGGACTAGATGCGGGACTCTCAGTCTGGTCTTTCCTTTTCAGTCTGCTCCTGATCGTGGTAACCCCTTTCCCGCCGCTTTTCCTTTCGAGCTTGGCTGTTTTAGGCTTGTCAAACCGAAGGGCGAACCGGAACCGAAAAAGCTTGCTTTCCCTCTTTTTTGCCTTTGCTCTGTTGGGTTTGGTGTTGGCGGCCCAACTTCTATTAACGAATGAAGGCGCGGCGCGGCTTGTGGCTTGGACTGAGCGTTTAACTAGGCTTTATCCCCCGGCCGGTTGGTCGGCTCAGGTTGCCAACGGTTCGCTGCTTGGCCTGCTTAAATACGGGGCGCTCAGTTTTCTTTGTTACTGGGGTTTAAAACGTACCGTACGGAAGTTGTACTGGTCCGCGTTGCTCTTTTCTGGAACAAGGTCCGCCCGCCGGCCCGTAACTTTCGATTATCGACTAAGAAAAAAATCCTGGCAACTGCTCCGCCGCCATCTTTTGCTCATCATGAAACAACCGGTTTTTTTGATGAATACCATCCTTAGCTTGATCCTGCCCGGTTTGGTTTTTTTAATAGGGATTCTTTCCGGGGACTTAGCGGCGGAAACACTACTTCTCCCAAACGAACAGAAGCGATTGTTACTTTTCTGGCTTGGGCTGGCTTCTACTCCGGCATTACTGACGAATCTGTCAGCGACCGCCATCTCCCGGGAAGGGAAGGCCTTTTGGGAGACGCGGGTTTTACCGGTTGCGACCTGGACAAATCTGCGGGCGCGGATTGGCACGACCATCCTGGTTAATCTGGCCTTTTCGCTGTTGGTAACGGTAGTTTTTTTCCTCTACTTTCCCCTGGAGAAACTTGCTTTACTACCGGGTCTTTTTTTTGTGATGATGCTGACGATTTTTTTGGCCATGACCGATTTGGTGATCAATATATACCGGCCTTATCTGCACTGGACTAATCCGGCGGCAGCAATTAAGAATAACCTGAATGTGCTTTTTTCTTTAGCCTACCGGCCGCTACTGGCGGTAATCCCGTTCCTGTCCGCCGTTTGTTTCCCGGGAGCGGGCGTGTACGGGATCCTTTTTTACTCCGGTTTGCTCCTGTTTCTTCTGACTTTATTGGTGCGAAAAGTACTACGGACCATTATGGTGGAGAAGTTTGACCAGATTAGTGGTTAAGGTATAATGGGTGAATGACAAAACTATTTTTTTCTAAGAAGGTGATGGCGATTGGCGGCCCAAGATCCGATTGGTCTTTTTGACTCCGGGGTTGGTGGGCTTTCCATCATGAAAGAGGTTCGACGGCTGTTGCCCCAGGAGGATCTGATTTACGTTGCCGATTCGAAGTTTTGCCCTTACGGGGAAAAGACCCCGGCCGCGATCCAGGACCGGGCACGGAAAATTACCACCTTTCTCCTGACGCAGGGCGCAAAACTGATCGTTGTGGCGTGCAATACTGCTTCGGTCGCTGCCCTTAACGAGCTGCGGGCCGAATTTGCCGTTCCCTTTATCGGAGTGGAACCGGCGGTTAAACAGGCAGCCTTATTTACTAAGAACAAGAAGATTGGTGTTTTGGCAACCGGGCTGACGCTTTCCGGCGAACGCTTTACTTCGCTGGTGGAGAATTATGGCGGCGGCCTTACTGTGGTAAACCAAGCCTGTCCCGGGTTGGTTGAAGCGGTGGAAGCGGGGGAGATCAGTGGTCCAGGAACGGAAAGGTTGCTTCAAAAGTACCTCCAGCCTCTGCAGGAGAAGGGGGTTGATGTGGTCGTCTTAGGATGTACCCATTATCCTTTTCTCCGTCCTTTGGTGGAGAAACTGGTGGCACCGGGGGTTCGGGTCCTTGACACCGGAACGCCAGTGGCGAAGCAAACCAAGCGGGTCCTGACTGAAAACAAGCTCCTCACCCCGGGCCCACGGGCAGGGAAAGAATGGTTCTATACTTCTGGGGATCCCGCGGTGGTTAGCCCCGTAATTGAACGCCTTTGGGGAGGAAGAGGGGCCGGTGTTGCTGCTCTTCCCGCTCCGTATTTAACTTTAAGATCATTGGAGGAGGAATAGGATGTTAAGCGATATAGAGATCGCCCAACAAGCGAAGATGCGTCGGATCAGTGCAGTGGCGGCAGAGCTTGGTTTAGGTGAGGATGAATACGAGCCCTACGGTCATTATAAAGCAAAAGTAGCGTTGACTGCGCTTCAAGACCGCAAGAATACTCCCGACGGGAAATTGATTTATGTTACGGCAATCACCCCGACGCCGGCGGGGGAGGGGAAAACCTGTACCGCCGTTGGTTTGACCCAGGCTTTAGGACGTTTAGGCAAAAAAGTAGCCGTTGCCTTGCGGGAACCGTCTCTTGGCCCGACTTTTGGCGTGAAGGGCGGCGCGGCCGGTGGTGGTTATGCGCAGGTTTTGCCGATGGACGAGATTAATCTGCATTTTACCGGTGATCTCCACGCGGTCACGGCCGCCCATAACCTGTTGGCCGCGGTGATTGAAAACCATATATACCAGGGTAATGAACTGGGGCTCGATCCCAAACGGGTGTTATGGCAACGGGTATTGGATATCTCCGACCGCCAGCTCCGTCGGATTATCGTAGGTTTGGGCGGCAAAAGCAACGGTATCATGCGGGAAAGCGGCTTCGATATTACGGTTGCCTCGGAGATTATGGCGATTCTTTGTCTGGCCACCGATCCGGAGGATCTGAAACAGCGCCTCGGTTCGATCCTGGTGGGCTATACACACCAAGGGGAACCCGTCTTTGCCCGGGAGCTGGGCGTGGTGGGCGCGCTGGCGGTGCTCCTCAAAGAGGCGTTGAAACCAAACCTGGTCCAGACCCTAGAGGGGCAACCAGCCTTTATCCATGGTGGTCCCTTTGCTAATATTGCCCACGGAAATAATAGTATCCTCGCGACAAAACTCGCCTTAAAACTGGCTGATTACGTTGTGACCGAGGGTGGATTTGCTTCCGATCTGGGGGCGGAGAAATTCTTTGATCTGGTGGCACCAAACTACGGGTTAAAACCGGCGGTGGTGGTTCTGGTCGCTTCGGTACGGGCGTTGAAAAGCCACGGGGGTGTACCCATGGATCAGATTGCCGTGCCGGATTCGGCGGCGGTCAAGGGTGGACTGAAAAATCTGGCGAAACACCTTTCCAATTTGCGTGATGTTTTCGGTTTACCCGTTGTAGTGGCGCTGAACAAGTTCCCCACCGATGATGCGGCGGAACTAGCGGTGGTTCTGGATTACTGCCAGGAGCAAGGGGTTCCGGCGGCCGTCTCGGAAGTGGTAGCCCAGGGTGGGGCTGGCGGGGTTGAATTGGCCGAGCAGGTGCTAGCCACGATACAAACGGCGGAAAACCACTTCTCTCCACTCTACACGCGTGATATGCCCTTGGAAGAAAAGATCGCGCTCCTCGCCACCAAGATCTACGGTGCTGACGGGGTGACCTATACAAAAGAAGCCCGTCAGGCGCTGGCGGAAATTAAAGAACTAGGCTTCGGCCATCTTCCGGTCTGTATGGCGAAGACCCAGATGTCTCTCTCCGATAATCCGCGACTGAAAGGAGCCCCGCAGGGGTGGGAGTTAACGGTGCGGAATCTTAGGCTATCAGCCGGAGCCGGCTTTATTGTCGCTTTGGCCGGTAATATCCTGACCATGCCCGGCTTACCGAAGACACCGGCGGCCCAGAAGGTTGACCTGCTACCCGATGGGAGCATTGTTGGCTTATTCTAAAGTTTAAGGAGGCGATTTTTTGAGTGCCAAGATCATTGATGGAAAAGCGCTGGCGAAAGAGGTTAAACAGCAAGTCAAAACGGAAGTGGAAAAGCTGGCCGCTTCCGGCCTTGTTCCCGGACTTGCCGTTGTTCTGGTCGGTGACGATCCGGCTTCCCAGATTTATGTACGTAACAAGGAAAAGAGCTGCCAAGAACTGGGGATTAAATCCGAAGTCCACCGCTTACCGGCCACAACGACCCAGGCCGAACTGGAGGCTCTTATCGACCGGTTGAACGCGGATCCGCATGTGCATGGGATCTTGGTTCAGTTACCGTTGCCCGCCCCGCTACGGGAGAAAGAAGTAACGGATCGCATCAAACCGGAGAAAGATGTGGATGGGTTTCATCCGGTAAATCTCGGCCGTTTGCTCCGGGGAGAAGAGGGGATTCGGCCGTGCACACCGGCGGGGATTATGGAAATGATCAAAGCGAGCGGGGTTGAGGTAAAAGGCCGGGAGTGCGTGGTCGTAGGGCGGAGTAATATTGTGGGTAAACCCGTTTTCCACCTTTTGTTACAAGAACACGGCACTGTAACCGTCTGCCACTCACGGACGCCAGATTTGGCAGCGGTGACACGGCGTGCTGATCTCCTGGTAGTGGCGGTAGGGAAAGCCGGTTTGATCGACGGAACAATGGTAAAACCGGGTGCGGTGGTGATCGATGTGGGGGTGAACCGCCTGGATTCCGGAAAAGTGGTGGGTGATGTCGAATTTTCGTCGGTTGTGCCGGTGGCGGGCGCGATTACGCCAGTACCCGGCGGCGTTGGTCCCATGACGATTGCCATGTTAATGAAGAATACAGTTGAAGCCGTATTATTACAAAATGGAGAGAAATTTGCAAAAGACTAGACTTTTTCCGGAGAATACAGTATATTACTTAGTGGACCTCTTAAACGCTGATTCTTCGGCAATTTACTGGGACAAGCAGGAAAGATTCTGATGTGTAAAACGGACGAATTAATAAAATTCATGTTCAGGGATTATGACCGGAAAAAAGGGGAAAATAGGACTACTGGTGGGGGTCAACTACCATGATCTTCATGGTTAATTCATACATAAGAATGGAGGAGTAGCATGTCGAAAAATGTCTATTTTTTTGGTAGTGGTCAAGCCGACGGTACTGCTGAGATGAGAAACCTCCTCGGCGGTAAAGGGGCCAACTTAGCCGAAATGACGAATTTGGGCATTCCTGTACCAGCCGGTTTCACCATTACAACTGAGGTTTGTACCGCCTATTATGAGAATAATAGACAATGGCCTGCTGGGTTGGAAGATGAGATTCGGGAAAATATGAAAAAAGTAGAAGCGGCCATGGGGAAGGGCTTTGGCGATGTGAACAACCCCTTACTCGTCTCGGTCCGTTCTGGTGCCCGGGCGTCGATGCCGGGGATGATGGACACCATCTTGAATCTGGGTTTGAACGATGAAACGGTTCAAGGTCTGATCAAAAGCTCCGGAAACGAGCGGTTTGCCTGGGATAGCTACCGCCGCTTTATCCAGATGTTCAGTAATGTGGTGCTCGGTGCTGACCACGCCAATTTTGAAGCCATTCTCGAGCAGAAGAAGAAAGAGAAAGGCGTTGCGCTCGATAGTGAATTAACCGCGGATGATCTAAAAGATCTGGTGGCTCGATACAAAGAATGGATTAAAGCCAATTTGGACCAGGAATTTCCTAGCGACCCTTGGGAACAGTTACGCGGCGCGATCAACGCGGTCTTTTCTTCCTGGATGAACCCGCGGGCGATCACCTATCGGAAACTGCACAAGATCCCGGAGGAGTGGGGTACAGCCGTTAACGTACAGGCTATGGTCTTTGGTAATATGGGTGATAATTCGGCGACTGGTGTGGCCTTTACGCGTAACCCGTCGACGGGTGAGAATGTCTTCTACGGCGAATACCTCATTAACGCCCAGGGAGAAGACGTGGTTGCGGGAATTAGAACTCCGCAAGAGATTAGCTTAGCTGCTTCCCAGCAATGGGCCAAAGACAATGGCGTCTCCGAAGAGGAGAGAAAAGAGACATATCCTTCCTTAGAGGAGTATATGCCCGAGTGTTACCAACAGCTGATGGATCTCCGTAAGAAGCTGGAAGAACACTATAAAGATATGCAGGATATCGAGTTTACCATTCAAGACCGTAAATTATATATGCTGCAAACCAGGAGCGGCAAGCGGACCGGCCAGGCGGCGATCAAAATTGCCGTCGATATGGTCGAAGAGGGCTTGATCGATAAGAAGACCGCCCTGCTCAGAGTGGAACCGGAACAGCTCGATCAGCTCTTACACCCCATGATCGATCCGAAAGCTACTGTAACTACAGTGGGTAAAGGCTTACCGGCCAGCCCCGGTGCGGCCGTTGGTCAAGTGGTCTTCACCGCTGAAGATGCCGAGCGGTGGCACGAACAAGGACATAAAGTGATCTTGGTGCGGACCGAGACCTCGCCGGAAGATATCAGCGGTATGCATGTGGCCCAAGGGATCCTCACTGCCCGTGGTGGAATGACCTCCCATGCGGCGGTGGTGGCACGGGGAATGGGTAAATGCTGTGTTGCGGGCTGCGGTGAAGCTGTCGTTGATGAAGCCAACAAGAAGGTGACCATCAACGGGCATGTCTTCAATGAAGGCGATTGGATGACCCTGAACGGCTCCACCGGTGATGTCATCCTCGGGCAAGCGCCCTTGGTTGAGCCGGAGATCGCCGGTAGCTTCGAGACGTTAATGGCTTGGGCTGATGAAGTCAGGACCCTACAAGTACGGACCAATGCGGATTCCCCCCACGATGCGCAAGTGGCCCGCGATTTCGGCGCGCAAGGAATCGGTCTCTGCCGGACAGAACACATGTTCTTTGGTCCCGAGCCCGAGCGGATTAAGGCCGTACGCGAGATGATCCTGGCTGAGGACGTGGAGGCGCGCAAGAAAGCACTGAGCAAGATCCTACCCTACCAGAAAGCTGATTTTATGGGTATCTTCGAGACCATGAAGGATCTGCCGGTGACCATTCGTCTGCTTGACCCGCCACTCCATGAGTTCCTCCCCCATGACCGGAAAGGCCAGGAAGAGATGGCTAAAGAGATGGGGATTCCGGTCGAGAAAGTGATCGAAAAGGTTAATTCGCTGAGCGAGTTCAACCCGATGCTCGGTTTCCGTGGTTGCCGTCTCGGTGTAATTTACCCCGAAATCTTTGAGACTCAGGTCCAGGCGATCTTTGAAGCGGCCTGCGCCCTTGCCAAGAAAGGCCAGACGGTCGTTCCGGAAGTGATGATTCCGTTGGTAGGCACCACTGGTGAGCTACAGAGAATCCGCGCGTACAGTGAAAAGGTTGCCGCGGAAGTTATGGCGCGCGAAGGCGTTCAACTAGAGTACCTCATCGGGACCATGATCGAACTGCCGCGGGCGGCTTTAATCGCCGATAAGATCGCGGCGGACGCCGACTTCTTCTCCTTTGGAACCAACGATATGACCCAGATGGCCTTCGGTTATAGCCGGGATGACGCCGGACGGTTCCTCCCGACCTATGTGGACGAGAAGATCCTTACGGATGACGTCTTCCAAAGATTAGACCAAGAAGGTGTCGGGCAACTCCTGGAGATCGGATTGACCAAGGGACGTTCGACCAAGCCTAACTTAAAAGTCGGGATCTGTGGTGAACACGGTGGCGATCCCAGCTCAATCGAGTTCTGCCACAACATTGGTATGGACTACGTTTCCTGTTCGCCGTTTAGAGTACCGATTGCCCGGTTGGCCGCTGCGCAGGCCGAATTGAAGAATCCGCGGCGGAAATAAGAAGCTTGGTTCAGGACACAAGCGACCAGAATAAATAGAATCCGTAAAGGATGAAAGGGATAAAAGAAAAGAAGGCTAAGGCGTAAACCAAACGCTATAGCCTTCTTTTTTCGTCCAGAATTGTAAAGACGCCGGAAGAACCGCTTCGGAGGTACTTGACGACCGCGGGGAGACTGGCTTGTGTCTCGAATGGGAGCAGTTGCCTATCTCCAACCGTTTACCATACCATAGTGGCATCGCTGCGTTAATAGTGGGTGGAATGGGGAAAATACAATATTAAGGTTATAATCGGCAGGAAAGTATCGTAAAAGGCCGAAGAATGAAGGGAGAAAAATGTTTAGGAGCAAGCTAGGGACCGTAGTACGGATTACCCGCGATCTCCCCACCTACCAGGAGATGACCGTGCATGTTGACGGGGTTGAAGCAAAAGCCATCGCCTATCCGCAGTTGACCGGTGCGGTCCGGGTTGGGGACCGGGTCTGGTTAAATACGACTGCGGTTGATCTGAACCTGGGGACCGGGGGTTTTCATTTTGTCCACGGAATCGAGGGGCGCCAGGACAGAGAGTACACGCCGCCGGGGCACATTATGAAGCTGCGCTATACCCCCTGGCAAGTGGCGGTTGCGGCCGTTGAAGAAGAGGGTTCGGAGGCACACGAAAGGATTAGGGGCTTTACCTCGCTGGCGGGGACGCCGGTGATCGTTGGGACGCTGCACAGTATGATCGCCCCGGCAGTGTTGGCATTTCATGCGGTCTTCCCTGCCCGCCGGGTCGTTTATATTATGACCGACGGCGCGGCTTTACCCCTAAGCCTCAGTCATCTGGTCCGCCAGCTAAAAGCCCAAGGGTTACTGGCCGTAACGATCACCGCTGGCCATGCTTTCGGCGGGGATCTGGAGGCGGTTAACATTTATTCCGGTTTGGTGGCGGCAAAGACGGTGGCGGCGGCCGATCTGATCGTCATTACCATGGGGCCGGGGATCGTTGGCACCGGTACGAAGTACGGGTTTTCCGGGATTGAACAAGCGTATATTCTGGAAGCCGTGGCGAAACTGGGTGGTTATCCGATTGCTATTCCCCGGATCAGTTTTGCCGATCCGCGGCCTCGCCACTGGGGACTGAGCCACCATGGTCAAACCGTGTTGGGAGAGCTCACCACGACCCCAGTCGCCATTGGTTTACCCCGGTGGGATGAGGAAAAACGGCGGATCTTAACCCGTCAGTTCCGGGATAGTGGTGCCAGTAAACACCATCTTTATACTGTAGAAATCCCGGAGGTGGAGACTTTACTGTCCGCCCGCAATCTACAGGTCAAAACGATGGGCCGGGGTGTTCAGGAGGATCCGGCGTTTTTTCAGGCTGCAGCCGGTGCGGGAGTGTTAGCGGCCGTCTATCTTCATGGTGGGATTGATACCCTTCCCGTGTGGCCGGGAACAGAATAAGATTACGAAAATAGGTGAGACAAATGGATTTGGTCGAAAAAAAGCGCGATGAAGAATTGGTCTTTGATGGGACACTGTTGAAAGTAAGACGGACCCGGGTAGAGCTGCCCGACGGGAATGTAGCTGTACGCGAGTGGATTAACCATCCAGGGGCGTCGGCGGTGATTCCCGTCTTTAAAAGCGGCGAAACCATTTTGGTTAAACAGTTTCGTTATCCAATTGGCCGGGAGACGCTGGAGATTCCCGCGGGAAAACTTGATCCTGGTGAGTCAACACTGGATTGTGCCATCCGAGAGTTGAGTGAAGAGACTGGTCTGGTGGGCGGTGAGTTTATTAAAGTCGGGGCAACAGTGACCACGCCCGGTTTTACCAATGAAGTGATTCATTTATATGTTTGTCAGGATCCAACACCGGGGGCAGCCCATCCCGATGCGGGGGAGTTTATCAATTGCCTACGGCTTCCCGTGGCTGAGGTCTTCCAGCGTATTGCCGATGGTCAGATCCAAGACGGAAAGACCGTTACCGCCTTCTTATTAGCCCGGTTACAAGGACTTCTTTAAACCTGCATACCATCTCCTTTTTCGTCATATTATTTAGTGACCGGGACAAGGAGGTGGTTTCGTTGTTTCTGCGGAAGTGGCGAAGGATGATTGGTTTATACATTGAAGAGCGGCTTTTTCTCTTTATCTTAGTTGGTCTGTTGTTTACCATGGGTGTTGTCTTCGGTACCCTCTCCGCCCAGAATTTAGAGTATGGACAGAAAACCGAGTTGCTGCAGTATATCCAGTTTTTTTTCCAAGGAATGAAGCAGGAGACCGAGCCGGTGACCGATGCGGTTTTGGCGGGTGATGCGATCTTTAATCATTTAAAAACGGTTTTTTTCTTTATCTTGTTGGGGATCAGCGTCATCGGCGTTCCTTTGATCCTGTTCTTACTCTTTGCTAAAGGGTACATTCTTGGGTTTACGATTGGCTTCATCCTCCAACAACTGGCGGGTAAAGGCTTTCTCTTTACGGTAACTTCGGTCTTTCCCCATTATGTCCTTATCATCCCCGCCTTGATGATTGCTGGTGTCGCCAATATCGATCTAGCTGGCGCTTTACTGAAGAGCCGGTTTGGCCGGGTGAACCGGCCTGTTTCTGCCGATTTACTTCAAGGGCTAGGGATCAGTGGTCTGGCGATGGTCCTCCTGACTGTTTCCGGATTGATTGAGGGTTTTGTTTCTCCCATGTTCATTTATTGGGTGGCTAAGTTATTCTAAAGCCTGCGTGCTATGGAAATCTTTCTCGTAAAATGAAAAAAGGATTTCAATATGGGATGTCGAAAATTAAAAGAAAGACAAGAAAAGAGACGACAAAGTTATGGGTAAGGGGTTGACCAAATTTGCAGGACTACTTGGAAGCATTTAATAACTATATTGCGGTGGAACGAGGATTAGCTCCTAACACCCTAGAATCTTACGGGAGGGATCTGCGCCAGTATCTTGATTACCTAAGCGAAAAAAAGGGGATTGCGCTTACGGAAACGACCCAAGCAACCGTCGGTGGCTACTTGCTCTATTTACAAGCTAAGGGTCGGGCGGCGTCAACCATCTCCCGTTCGCTCGCGGCGATCAAGGCTTTCTACCATTTTCTCGTCCGTGAGCAGATTATCCAGCGCGACCCAACGATTAATTTGGATGCGCCAAAGCAAGAAAAGAAATTACCACGGGTGCTTTCGGTGGAAAAAGTGGTAGAACTCCTGGAGCAGCCGGATTTGAAAACCCCGGCTGGAATCAGAGACCGCTCCATGTTGGAAGTATTATATGCAACCGGTTTGCGTGTGACCGAACTGGTTTCGTTGAAAATTTCTGATGTTAACTTAAACGAAGGTTATATTAGGTGTGTGGGGAAAGGATCGAAGGAACGGATTGTACCCCTAGGGACAGTGGCCGTCAAGTATCTCCAGTTTTATTTGGACCACGCCCGTAAGTTTTTGGCCTCCGATCCTGCCGAAGACACCCTCTTTTTGAACCACCATGGGCATGGTTTGACCAGACAGGGATTTTGGAAAATAATCAAAAAATATGCCGAGATGATCGACGCGGAGGATTTAATTACCCCCCACACGCTAAGACACTCCTTTGCCACCCATTTATTGGAGAACGGTGCCGATTTACGCGCGGTGCAGGAAATGTTAGGCCATGCTGATATTTCGACGACACAAATTTACACCCATCTGACGAAAAATCGCTTGAAGAATGTCTACGAAAAAGCACACCCCCGTGCTTAACAAGAACGGACAAATGAAGATCGACGGAACACACGCTTTGAAAAAGGGTGTGTTTCTTTTTATGGGGAGGAATTCTGATGGAAACAACGAAACGGATTACGGTTAAACTGAAAGGGCAAAGTAGGCGGGCAGCTTGAACGAAGTGGAAATACCGTAAAGCATATCTGCGCTATGATTTTAAAGGAGGGAGAACGGTGGAGATTCAATGGTATCCAGGGCATATGGCCAAAGCCAAGCGTGAGCTCAAGGCGATTCTACCCCTTTTGGACATAATCATTGAAGTAACGGATGCCCGGATCCCTAAAAGCAGTAGAAATCCGGATTTAATAAGTCTAACCAAGAATAAGCCCCGGCTTCTGCTGCTGAACAAGGTTGATCTGGCCGACCCAATCGCCACCGACCAGTGGGTTAAACACTACCAAGCGATGGGGGAAAGGGTTATTCCGTTTAATGCCCGGACTGGTAATCAGCTTACTGCGTTGGAAGACCTGATCAACCAGGTTGGGCGGGAATATTTAGCGCCAAAGCCGATCTGGCGTTTGGGTGTCGTTGGGGTTCCCAATTGTGGCAAATCCTCTGTCTTAAACCGTTTAGCTGGGCGGAGCGCGGCTCAGGTCGGGGAAAGACCTGGTGTCACCAGGGGGCGACAGTGGGTGAAACGGGGGAGATGGGAGATCATGGACACACCAGGAATGCTGTGGCCGAAAATTGGCGATGTGGAGACTGGTCTGAAGTTAGCCTTGGTCGGTACCATCAAGCCGGAGAACCTGGAGCCGGAGGAGTTGACCCTTAATCTCCTTGGCTGGCTCCAAGAAAATTACCCGGCCTCCTTACAAAATTATTATGGTCTCACCGCCCATGAGATGGCGGAAGAATCCTATTCTCTACTTTTGGCGATTGGAAAACGGCGCGGTTGTCTCCGCCGGGGTGGCGAGGTTGATCTACGGCGGGCGGCTGAATTGATCGGAAACGATTTTCGCCAGGGAAAACTGGGGGCAATTACCCTGGATCCACCGGAGATAACTAGCGCTTCTCCTGTTTCGTCATGAAGAGGCGCAGGAAACAGACCCCGCCGACCAGGGTGTTCAGGTAATAGCTCAAAAGCCGCCAGATCGTCACCGAAATCGCCTGTAAGTGTTTGGGAAGATAAATGGCGAAAAGGGAGAAGAAACCGATCTCGGCGACACCGCTTCCCCCGGGAATCGGAACAAAAGAGAGTAAGAAATAGATGACACACTCCAAGAGCAAGATACGGAAGAACTTTCCATGAATATTGACGCCAAAGGCCATCATGACGGCTGGGGCAATCAAAAGCGTTGAGATCCAAGAGCAAAAGGTCAGAAAGACCACAAACAGTACCGGAATGGTCTTATCCACGGAGATAGTGCGTAAACTAGCGCGAAACTCTTCCCCTTCGGTCAGGAGTTTCTGACAGAGGGTTTCCGCTTTGGTGCCCAGGATTTTTTGGACGAGTTTAAGGCGGAAAAACCTTCTGATCAGAAATGTCCCCTTGGCCGGCCGGAAGAGCAGGAGAAGGAGAACACCGGCAAAGATCAAGGCACCAAGTATGATATAATTGAGAAATCCGGCCAGACCCGCCAGGCCAATCTCGTCTAAAAACTTTCCCCGAAAGATATAGAGGAGCAAAGGACCGCCAATCGAAACCAAGAGACTGGTGAAGGTGACGCGGATCGTGACAATTGCCGAAGCCTTGCCGATGGAAAGACCCTGCTGGTGCAGGAGGTAGACTTGGGTTGGCACCGAACCGGAATACAGCGGAGTGATATTACCGGAAAAGATAGTGGCTAAGTTGATGCGTAGGGTGTCGATAAAACCGATCTGTTCGCCTAAAAGATAGGCGATGGTTTTCACACGCCATCCTTCCACTAGCCACGAGAGGATAACCACTCCCAACATGATGCAGATGTTTTTCGGGTGGATCATGGTAAGACTACGCCAGGTTGCCGGGGTGGTCGAAGAGAAAAGAAGTCCAGCCATGGTGAACAAGCCGATGGTAAGCGTAATCGTCATTCCTTTTCGGACCAAACCTGGCGTTAACATTTTTTTCGTATTCAAAATGGATAAACCTCCAGTAATCGTCGGAACTTCTATATTATTATGGATCTTCGCGCATTGGGGTGTTTCTAATTCAATTATATTGAACTTAAATTCTTTTTACAAACCCTTTTTTCCTGCTGGCAAAAGCTATAAGAGATGGAAGCAGAGTTCCGAGTAATTTTTATTAGGGGCAGGAAATTACGGGCTCAGGGCGAACAAACATATGATAGGCAACTTTTCCCGTCGATATTGACTAGTGTGGAGGTATGGAAGTTGTGGACTGTACTATACGTGGCTCCAAACCAGACGACGGCGCACCGGATTAAAGACTTTATGGAAACGGAGGGAATTTTGATCCGTCTTCGCCCGATTGGATTACGGACGGAAGGGAGTTACACCAATTACGAAGTTCTGGTCACCGAAGCCGAGATTGAAGAAGCCCAAGAAGTCTTGAACCAAGCTTTGCAAGTTCGGCTGTATCGCGAATAAGAGAGAAGTGATGGGGAATAAACAATAACTTAAAAGAGATAAACTATAAGGAAGTAGTCTTTAGTCCATCGTTTCAGCCTGATGATGAAGGAGGCGATAAATGGGTGTTTAAGGATCTCTTTCGCTCAAAACAAAAGTATGTAACGATCAGACAACGGGAGGTTCCGGAAAACGCTCTCCAATCCTCGGACGCGGTCAAAAAAGAACTTCCCGATGGTTTATGGGTAAAATGCGAACAATGTAACCAAATGATTTATCATAAAGATTTAGTGAAGAATCTCAAAGTCTGCCCCAAATGTCAATACCATTTCCGTATTGGGGCCTGGGAAAGAATCAATTACTTGCTGGACCCGGGGAGCTTTCAGGAATTATTTACGAATATTACTTCTGGCGATCCGATTAATTTCCCTGGGTATCAGGAGAAATTGGCACAGGTACGGAAAGCAACGGAGTTAACGGAAGGGGTCGTAACCGGAGTGGGTAACATCGGGGGCGTACCCCTCGCCTTGGGCGTAATGGATTTTCGTTTTATAGGTGGTTCGATGGGGTCTGCGGTCGGTGAGAAGCTGGTCCGGATCTTTGAGTATGCGGCCGAGCAAGGGCTTCCTGTGGTGACTTTTGCCGTCTCCGGTGGGGCCCGGATGCACGAAGGAATCCTTTCTTTAATGCAGATGGCTGCGACCTGTCAGGCCTTAAACCGTGTTGCCGAGAAGGGTCTGCTTTATATCTCGGTTTTAACCGATCCAACAACCGGTGGGGTCTTCGCTAGTTTTGCCTCGCAGGGCGATATTATCATCGCCGAGCCGGGGGCGCTGATTGGTTTTGCCGGTGCGCGCGTTATCCAACAGACGACCCGCCAAACGCTACCACCCGGTTTTCAAAGGTCCGAATTTCTGCTGGAGCACGGGATGATTGATCTGATCGTCAACCGGAAGGAACTACGCAATACTCTTGCCCGTCTGTTACGTTACCACCAGAGACGAAAAAGGGTGATTAACCAATGAAAAACGGGAGTAAATTCAATTTGGAATTCGAACGACCTTTGAAAGAACTGGAAAAAAGGATTGAGGAGATTCGCCTCTTTGCCGAAGAAAAACAGATCGATATGTCGGAGGAGATCGCCCGGATCGAAGAGAAAGCACGCAGCTTGAAAGTGGAAATTTTCAAGAATCTGACCCCCTGGCAAAAAGTGCAGATTGCCCGACATCCAAAACGGCCTACTTTTTTAGAATATATTGATCTTATTTTTCATGGCTTTATCGAATTACATGGTGACCGGTTGTACCGTGATGATCCGGCGTTGGTCGGGGGCCTCGCCTATTTAGAAGATATACCTGTAACGATTTTGGGGCACCAGAAAGGCCGTGATACAAAAGAAAATATCTACCGTAATTTTGGAATGCCCCATCCGGAAGGATACCGGAAAGCAATCCGTCTGATGAAACAGGCGGAAAAATTTGGACGGCCGCTGATTACCTTTGTGGATGTGGCTGGTGCTTATCCCGGTAAAGAAGCGGAGGAGAGAGGACAGGGCGAAGCGGTCGCGAAAGCCATCATGGAGATGACGGGTTTAAAGATTCCGATTGTTGTCGTTATTACCGGTGAAGGGGGAAGCGGTGGAGCGCTTGCGATCGGGGTTGGCGACCGGATATTAATGTTGGAGAATGCCTATTATTCGGTGATTTCACCCGAAGGTTGCGCCTCAATTCTCTGGAAAGACGCATCAAAGGCGGAGGAGGCAGCAAAAGTCTTACGAATAACGGCCGATGATCTCCTGGCCGTTGACGTGATCGACGAGATTATCCCCGAACCCTTAGGGGGAGCACATACGGCTCCTGAGGAAATGGCGGAAAAAATCAAAGCGTATATCCTGAAAAATTTGACCGCAATTATTGATACAGATCCTAATGAGTTATTAACCAAACGTTATCAAAAATTCCGGCAGCTTGGTCGTTACGTTGAAGAATAAGGGATTGTTCAGCTGTTAAATACAGGAGGTAGAAAAATGAAAAGGATAGCAATTATTACTAGCGGCGGCGATGCTCCCGGGATGAATGCAGCGATTAGAGCCGCGACCTTGACTGCGATTAAAGACGGATGTGAGGTTTTTGGGGTCAAACGGGGTTATCAGGGCTTATTAACCGGAGAGATCGTCGAACTGACCTCGATGGGGGTTTCGGATATTCTCCACCGGGGGGGGACTATTCTGCACTCCGCCCGTTCGAAGGAGTTTAAGACAGAGGAAGGGCGGGAAAAGGCGGCTAAACAACTGCATGATCTTGGGATTGAAGGCCTTGTCGTGATTGGTGGGGATGGTTCCTTCCGGGGGGCGCAAGAGCTTTCTAGCATGGGCTTTGCCACCGTGGGGATCCCGGGAACCATTGATAATGACATTGAATGTACGGATCTTTCGGTGGGCTTCGATACGGCGTTGAATACGGTCCTGGATGCCATCAACAAAATCCGCGATACAGCTTTGTCCCATGACCGGGTTTATGTCGTGGAGGTGATGGGAAAGAACTCCGGTTTTATTGCGCTTTATGCGGGCTTGGCGGGCGGCGCTGATGCGGTGCTTGTCCCGGAAATCCAACCGGATCTGGACAAAGTAGTCCATCAGATCCAAAAGGTGAAAGCGATCGGGCGTCGGCATAGTATCGTGTTGGTGGCGGAAGGAGTGTTTGGCGACCCGTTAACCGGTATTTCCATCTCCGACAGCGCTGCTTTTAAGGTGGCAACCTATATAAACCTTAAAGTCAAAAAAGATACTCGCGTTACGATTTTAGGCCATATCCAAAGGGGCGGTTCCCCATCGGCCCTTGATCGTACTTTAGGAACCCAATTCGGGGCTAAAGCCGTGGAACTCCTTCTTGCGGGGGAAAAGGGTAAGATGGTTGGTTGGGTGGACCACGGGATCAAGGTGTCGCTCATGGAGGAGGCGATCGCCCGTAAAAAACAGATTGATCCCAAGTTGTACCATTTAATTGAAGTTTTGGCTTCAACCTGACCCCAGAAAACAAAGGCTTTGGGGACGCTTGACGTGTCGCCCTAAAAGCTTTATAATCTAATTAAAATTAATAACCACTCATCAAGAGCGGTGGAGGGAAAGGGCCCGATGAAACCCGGCAACCTTGGGAGCTGAATTCCAAACGGTGCTAAATCCCTCCAGTTTATGGAAGATGAGTATCCTCAACCCTTCCTGAACGAAGGGTTTTTTGTTGACTTAAAAGGAGGTTGAAAAGTGGAACGTCATCTGTTTACATCGGAATCGGTAACAGAAGGACATCCGGACAAAGTCTGCGACCAGATCTCCGATGCCGTTCTCGATGCCATTCTGGCAGAGGACCCAGCGGCTCGCGTTGCGTGTGAAACGGCGGTAACCACCGGATTAATTATGATCATGGGCGAAATCACCACCAATTGCTATGTGGAGATCCCGAAGATCGCCCGGGAAGTAGTGAAAGAGATCGGCTACACCAGGGCGAAATATGGGTTTGATGGGGATACTTGTTCGGTCTTGACGGCCATTGATGAACAGTCGCCCGATATTGCTCTCGGTGTAAACCAGGCTTTGGAAATAAAGACAGGATCAAACGAAGAGGAGAGCACCCTTGGTGCTGGTGACCAGGGGATGGTTTTTGGGTATGCCACCGATGAAACGCCCGAGTTTATGCCGATGCCAATTGCGTTAGCCCATCGCCTAGCGCGGAGGCTCGCTTATGTCCGTAAAAAGAAGATCCTCCCTATGCTCCGTCCGGACGGTAAAACCCAAGTAACGGTGGAATACGAAGGGGATCGTCCGCTCCGGATCGAGAACATTGTGGTTTCAGCCCAACATAATCCAAATTTGGAGCGGAGCGCCCTGGAAGAAGGGATCCGTGAGGAAGTGATTAAAGCAGTCATTCCTGCGGAGTACCTAGACGAAAAGACCAAATACTATATCAATCCCACCGGTCGTTTTGTGGTTGGTGGTCCCCAAGGGGATACCGGGTTAACCGGACGCAAGATTATTGTGGATACATATGGGGGCGTAGCCCGTCATGGTGGGGGTGCCTTTTCTGGAAAGGACCCGACGAAAGTAGACCGTTCTGGCGCTTATGCCGCCCGTTACGTAGCGAAGAACATCGTTGCCGCTGGTTTAGCCCGAAAATGCGAACTACAGGTTGCCTACGCGATCGGGGTGGCTAAGCCCGTTTCGATCACAGTTGACACTTTTGGGACCGGTCTTTTGCCTTCCGGCAAACTTGAAGAGTTGGTACAGGAGGTTTTCGATCTGCGTCCGGCGGCGATCATTAAGGACCTGGACCTTCGCCGGCCACTCTACCGCCAAGTCGCCAGTTATGGGCATTTTGGGCGGACCGATCTGGATCTACCTTGGGAAAGGTTGGACAAGGTAGAAGTTTTAAAAGCAAAAGCCGGTTGTTAAAAGCAGCAAAAACTCTGGCGAAGAGGGATTATTGCGGAAAACCAAAGCCTGTGTTATAATGACATAGTTAAAAATCGATAAGAAGGTGAACCCTGATGAAGAAAGATATTCATCCGCAGTATGGTAAAGCAACAGTGACCTGTGCCTGTGGCGAAACCTTTGAAACTGGTTCCACGAAAAAAGAGATTCGGGTTGAGATCTGCTCAAACTGTCATCCCTTTTTTACCGGTAAACAACGAATTGTTGATTCGGGTGGCCAGGTGGAAAAATTCCAAAAACGGATGGAAAAAGCCGGAAAGAAAGTTTAAAACAGAGCAGCTCTGCTCTGTTTTAAACTATGTAGTGGCCAAGAAAATTAAGTCACGGACAACACCATTCGCCTCCGGCTGCGTGAAGGCGAGTAAGGAATTTATCCACGCAAGCGATGAGCGACGAGTACTCATTTTGAACGTAGAATAAGATAGGAAAGATAGGATGCCGCCTTGCGGACCGGCATCTCTCTTTGATCATTGGCCAATCCAATCCGTTCCTGACTGGTATTACGAGTAAAGGGGTGATCTCGTGGCGAAAAATTTCCAATATGGAGGGCAAGCGGTCCTCGAAGGAGTCATGATGCGCGGCCGACACCACTACGCGATTGTGGTTCGGAAAGAAAATAAAGAAACTTGTGTCTTCAGTGAGAAATTGGGCTCCTATACCCAGAAACATCCGGTGCTCCGTTTGCCTTTTATCCGTGGGATTGTTGCTTTAGGGGAATCCTTGGTTCTTGGATTAAAATCCTTACAGTATTCAGCTAACCAAGTGTTGGAAGGCGAAGACGAAGAGCTTTCCTTTTGGGAGATGGCTCTAATGATCATGATGGCGATTGGTTTAACAATCGTGCTCTTTATCGCCCTCCCCCTTTTTCTCCGCGGTTTGGTGGCTAAAGTGTTACCGGGAACGCTGTGGCGTAACCTCTTTGAAGGGTTGATGCGGGCGGTAATACTTGTCATCTATATTACGATTATATCTCTACTCTCCGATATCCAACGGGTCTTTGCTTATCATGGCGCTGAGCATAAAGCGATTCACACTTATGAAGCGGGTGAAGAATTGACCGTTGATAATGCCCGTCAAAAATCGACGTTACACCCCCGGTGTGGCACCAGTTTTCTCCTTTTTGTTGTGGTGGTCAGTGCGGTGATCTTTTCCTTCCTCGGCGAACAGACGGTTTTGATGCGTTTTATCTCGCGGATACTCTTGTTGCCTTTGGTTGCGGGCGTTTCCTATGAGATCATAAAAGTCTCCAGTAAACACCAGTCGCTGTTTTTCTGGCGGGTCCTGAGCTTACCCGGTTTGATGTTGCAGCGTTTAACGACCCGTGAACCCGATGACGACCAGTTGGAAGTGGCCATTTTGGCGTTAAAAGAGGTTCTAGCGTTGGAGGATAATAGTAATAATGTTTTGTCGCTTAATAAACAAGAGGCTTAAATTGTGGGAGAGGTAGTTTTATGTTTGATAAACTGACGGCGTTAGAGGAAAAATTTAACGAAATAGAGCGCAGCATGGCGGATCCAGCGATTGCCGCGGATCCGGAAGAAATGCGCAAACTAGGGAAGAGCCATGCCGATTTACTGCCTATTGTTACAGCTTATCGGCAATACCGCCAGTTGGAAAGCGATCTCGAGACGGCCAAGGAGTTATTACAGGAGGAAGATCTCGCTCCGGAAGATGCCGAAATGCTTCAGCAGGAGATTAATAATCTACAAGGGCAGATGAAGGAGGCCGAAGCCGAATTGAAGGTGGCACTTCTGCCCAAGGATCCGAATGATGAGAAGAATGTGCTCGTTGAGATCCGGGCGGGGACCGGTGGCGATGAGGCCGCTTTGTTCGCGGCCGATCTCTTCCGGATGTACAACCGTTATGCGGAGAAGCTGGGCTGGCGTGTTGAACTGATGAGCTCCAACACCACTGAGTTGGGTGGTTTTAAAGAAGTTATCTTTATGGTTGAAGGTAAGGGTGCCTATAGCCAGTTAAAGTACGAAGGCGGGGTCCACCGGGTCCAACGGATTCCCGAGACCGAAACCGGCGGTCGGATCCACACCTCAGCGGCTACGGTGGTGGTTCTGCCGGAAGCGGAAGAGATCGAACTGGAGCTTGACTTAAATGACCTGCGGATCGATGTTTACCGGTCTTCGGGCCATGGTGGACAAAGTGTCAACACGACCGATTCGGCGGTGCGGATTACGCACCTTCCCACGGGAATGGTGGTCACTTGTCAGGACGAAAAATCGCAGCATAAAAACAGGGAAAAAGCCTTAAAAATTCTGCGTGCGCGGCTACTTGACAAGTTGCAACAGGAGCAACAAGCCGAAATGATCTCCGCCCGGCGGAGTATCGTCAAATCCGGTGACCGGAGCGAACGGATTCGGACGTACAATTTTCCGCAGAATCGGGTCACCGACCACCGGATTGATTTAACCCTTTACCGCTTGGACAGTATAATCGCTGGGGATTTAGAGGAGTTAATCTCGAAGCTGAGCATCTCGGAACAGACCGAGAAGCTACAGGCGATGGATGAGGGAGGAGTGGCATGAAACTGACCGTAGGGACGGTGCTCCGGGAAACGGCCCGCTTCTTTGCCAAACGGGGCTTGGAAGCGTCTCGGCTGGAAGCCGAACTGTTAATGGCCCACCTCCTGGCGACCGATCGCCTACGTTTGTATATTGATGGCGATCGTCCTTTGACTACCACCGAGATCAGTGCCTACAAGGATCTGATCCGCCAGCGCCTGTCCGGTCAGCCGCTGGCTTATATTACGAAAAAAAAATCCTTTTTAAACTGGGAGTTTCAGATTACGCCCGATGTATTGGTCCCCCGGCCGGAGACGGAAATTCTGGTCGAAAAGGTGGTGGAGTTGTGTCGCCCTTTAGGGGCGGGACGCCTCTTGGAACTGGGGACCGGTAGCGGTGTGATCGCAATTGCCCTTGCCCATTACTTACCGGATTTTCAGATCGATGCGGTTGATCTTTCCCCGGCCGCTTTAGAAGTAGCAGCTGCCAATGCTGAAGTGCACAACTTGACAGAACGGATCAATTTTTACTGCGGCGATCTCTTTGCCGCCTTGACCGGCCTCGACCAGCCGGTCTATTCCGGGATTATCTCGAACCCGCCTTATATCCCGACGGCGGTTATTCCAACTTTGGCGCCAGAAGTTCAGCATGAACCGCACCAGGCCTTGGACGGCGGTCCAAGCGGGATTGAGGTGATCGCCCGGATTATGGCCGAAGCTACCGCTTATTTGTCACCCGATGGTTTTCTAGCTTTAGAACACGGGTATGACCAATTTCCGGCCATTGAGAAGCTGGCCAAGGCGGCAGGGTTTACGACGGTCCTTTCTTATCAAGATTATTCCGGTTGGCCCCGGGTGGCCGTTTGTAAACTTTGATTTATTAATTTAAGGATGAAAAGACTACCAGCGCTGGTCTAAACGGCCCACTGTTTTGGAATAAAAAATGGCTTTACAGGAACGATAATACTGTAAAGCCATTTTTTTGCTTAAAAACGGGTAATAAGCGTAATAATAAAAGGGAAGAGAGGTGATCTTATGGCGAAGACGCTTTATTTATTGGGTAATACCGGATCAGGGAAGACGGAATTGATCCGCCGAACCCATGAGGCGCTTGGTGGGCGGCTGACGATTCGGGCCATTTACTCTCAACAGCAATCCATTTTTGACCTGGAAAGACTTAGAGCCGCCGGGATTACGGCAGTAATGAACAATGGAAATTTACCAGTTCCGGCTGAACGTTCACCGGATAATCGCCGGGAACTTGTGTTTCATGAACTATCCGGTCGTACTGGCTATTCACTGCCGAAGAGCCACGACGATATTTTACGGGTGCTTGTGTTTAGCGTAACTGAAGGTGACGAAAAGCCTCTAAAGTACCCCCGTCTTTTCAAAGAGGTGGAGATGGTCGTCCTCAATAAAATCGATCTTTTACCATTTACCAATTTTTCCGTGTCCAGTTTCCAGAAACGGTTACGGACGGTCAACCCCGGTGTTCCTCTGCTGAAACTCTCCTGTCGGAGTGGGGTTGGCCTCGACAATTGGCGGAGCTGGGTGCTCAAACTTTTTGGTTATCATGATGTTGAAGAAAGCCGCGTCCTGCCGTGTCCTCCTAATTTTCCCGGATTATCGTTGTTTTAGGGACGGTTTGTTAGCCGTTTAGTTCGGTTAACTCATGGGGTGACAGCCCATACTGTTCTTTTTCCATGTTGCCAAGGGGTTCAACGTGAACGGCGACATCGTATAGGTTGTCAATCTTCTGGCGCAAAGCGTGCTCCACTTCCATCGCCAGTTGGTGTCCTTCGGCGACGGTAAGCGAGCCATCGACTTCGATATGGAGGTCAATCAGATAAAGATTGGATAGTTTTCTGATCCGCGTCCGGTGGGGATTGGTGACATTTTCTACTTGGTCGACGGCGTCAAACACCGCTTGGTAAATGGAAGTATCCTTGACTCCGTCCATCAATTCGGTATTGGCATCAAGGAAAATGCGTACGGCCGTCCAGATAATCCAGACCGCAATGAACATGGCGACCAAATGATCGATTAAGGGGATCTGGAGGGTAATCGTGGTAAACGTGCCGATGAGGACGCCCAAGGAAACATAGAGATCGGCTAGCATGTTGCGGCCATTAGCGATCAGCATAGCGCTCTCTGTTTTGCGCCCGGTTCGAAACTGGTAAAGAGCGAGCAACAATTTGCCAATGATGGAGATAAAACTGACCACAACAGCAAGGGATGAAGGGATTGGGCTGACGTCGGCAGTAATGATCTTGGACAGCGCGAAGATGAGCATTTGGACCCCGGCGAAGAGGATCATAAAGGCGATAAAGAGGGTGGCGAGGGTTTCCGCCCGGTAGTGGCCGTAGGAATGTTTTTCGTCGGGTTCTTGGGCCATAATTTTAAGGGCGAAAAAAATGATGACAAAACTTAACACATCGGTTGCGCTGTCAACGCCGTCACTAACTACGGCTAAACTACCAGCGACGAAACCGAGAACTACTTTGACCAAGGCCAGGGTCATATTGCCCAAAATACCGATGGCCGAGGCAATTTTAATCTGTTTTAAGCGTCGTTCCAAAACTCATTCCTCCAACCGGGCTACCCAATCCTCATTTATGTTCCTTATTGGCGAGTGTGCCCTGAAACCCTTTATTTATCGGATTAAAAATGTATTAGTAAGGGTTTTTGGTTTTAGTTCCGAGCGAGAATTGTCGAGCGCGAAAAGGGAGGAGAAAAAGAAAGAACCCGGTCACCAGAACCGGGTTCTTTCTTTTTTTGCCCTTGATCCCTTGAGAAGAGGGCATTTATATTATGTGTAGAACTAAACGGATTATACGCCGCTTTTAACTTTTTTTAAATGACGTTACCGCCCCTTCATGCTATAATTATATGTAATTTTAATCAGATGGAAACAGGTTGGGCACAAAAACCCGAAGAAAGATCTAACGGGGACAGCCCTTTTTTGATAAATTTATGTTAAAACACAAAGGAATGAATAAGGTAAACCCGAATTTTAGTGAGAAGGTGAGGAGTTTGACTGCGCAGTTACTTTACTTTATCACCCCTGACCAGTGTAATCCGGAAACCCTGAAAAAAATTTTACACCAAAGACCAGAGATAAAATTTGTGTCGATGGTGGGGGTAGATCTTGGCGGGAACGATACCGATGCCAAGATTCCCACGGCTGTTTTTCTGAAAGATACGGATAAGTTTTTCCGGGGTGAGATTCATACCGATGGATCTAGTGTGGTCTTGCCGGGGATCGCGACTTTAAACGACGGAAAAGTCGATTTTGAAGCCGATACCTCGGTAAATTGGTTTATCGATTATAATTACGAACATCTTGACCCCCAAACGCGGTTACCGGTCGGTACTTTGCGGATCCCTTCTTTTCTCATCCACGGGACCAAACGGATCGATTCCCGTTCGGTCCTGCGGCGGATGGAGGAGCGGGTCAACCGGGAACTGCTGGAGTTGATCCAACGTCACCCGGCGTCTCTCCTGGAGATGGGCATCATGCCCGATCAGATCGAGGAGATCCTTTTAACATCCGCTACCGAACTGGAGTTTTGGGTAAAAACCCCCAATGAAAAGGCGGACATTGAACAACTTACCGTCTCTCAGGTTTTACGGGAACAGTATTGGAAGCGGACCAAGGGGGTGGTCCGGACGGCGCTGGAATCCTCCCTCCTTTTGCTGGAAGCCTACGGTTTGGAACCGGAGATGGGCCACAAGGAAGTCGGCGGGGTTAAGGCGCAGATCGGCGAAGACGGAGGATTGACCCATGTGATGGAGCAGTTGGAGGTGACTTGGCGCTATAGCGGCGCCCTCCAAGCGGCCGATAATCAGCTGTTGGCGCGGATTTTAATCAAAGAGGCCTTCCGCCGGCATGGGCTGGAAGTCACGTTTATGGCAAAACCCATGGAGCAAGTGGCCGGGAGCGGGGGCCACGCCCATGTAGGCTTGGCGGCAAGACTGAAGGACGGTTCAGTCCGGAATTTATTCACTCCGGCCGACGGGGGTAAGGACTTTCTAAGTCCGATTGGATGGGGTGCTCTAATGGGTATTCTGAAAAATTATGAAGCAATCGGGGCCTTTATTACCGCTTCCAATGATGCGTTCAACCGTCTACAGCCGGGTTTTGAAGCGCCGGTCTGCATCGTCGCCTCGGTCGGCCATGATGTTTCTCTTCCTTCACGGAACCGTACCGTGTTGGTCGGTTTGGTTCGGGAACAGAATAACCCGGCCGCGACCCGTTTTGAGGTTCGGTCGCCCAATCCCCACTCCAATAACTATCTGGTGTTGGCTGCCCTGTATCAAGGGATGCTGGACGGAATTACATACGCGCTGACGAGCGGACGGACCAGTGCCGAACTGGAGCGGGAATTTTCTAAAAAACCGGGGGAAGCCGCCGCCTACTTAGAAACTGAACGGGCCTACCGTAGCGAGGAGGATGTTTTTGAAGCTTACACCAAGGAAGAAAGGGACCGCTTGTTTGGTATTCCGCCAGCTACCGTCTGGGAAACCTTGGCCAATCTGGAACGTTATCCAGAGAAAACTGCGGTTTTAACTGCGGGAGAAGTATTTACCTTTCCGATCATCCAGTCTTATTCCTTGGCCATGCTCAACCAATGGATGACCGAACTGTGTGACCGCATTCTTCCGGAAAATGCGGAAGTGATCCGGAGCCTGACCAGGGACGAACAAGCGGTCCATAACACCCTCGATCAAGAACGCTGGCAACGGGTGCATGACCTACGCTGCCAGTTACTCAAAGACCGGCCGGATTACACCTCATTGTTTACCCAATTGCGGCAAGCCATTGCGGTGCGGAACTATTCGTTGGCATCCCGTTTACAGCTGGAGATCGATGCACAGATGAAAAAGCTTAAACAGCTTTACAATGAATATAAAAAGAATCTCTTTTAAATTTCAAAAAAAAGCGGGTTAGACCCGCTTTCAGGAAGAGGATGCTTAAACGAGGCGGCGCGCGCCGCGGAGCCGCCTTTTCCAGGCTAGATTAAGGGGGGAAATTTGCACGGTCTGTCTGGTTAGGACATGGAGGAAGGAACGGTGGTCGATCATGACCCCCGCATGGGTAATTGCGCCCCCCATTCGAAAATAAACTAAATCCAGCGGTTGTAACGGTTCTGCGGGTAAGTTAACCGGCTTTCCGACTTGGAGGAGGCCACGGAGGAGACGTTCCGGATCTTTTTTATACCAATCGTTCGCATATGGCTGACCATCGTTATCCGGAACCTTAATCCCTAATTCTCGGTAAAAGAGGTGGACCAGACCCAAACAGTCTAGTCCTTTCCGGTCGCGCCCACCATGGCGGTATGGGATCCCCAGGAACTGCCGGGCGATCTGTTCGTATTTGCTTTGACCCATCGGCCTTTTCCTTTCTGCTGCCTGTGCGCTGCAATGGTAGTGGTATTATATGCGGCGAATGGGTGGGTGGACCGGGAAACAGGAATAAATTAGCAGAAAGATTTATAGATTAGTATCGTTTTGGCATAACAGTCTTCATAGAGTGCCTCCCGATCCCAATGGGGAAACGCCTTGAGACAGGCGAGATAAAGGAGGAGGGTGGCGGTGCGGATTTTCCCCTCAAAAGTATAGTGTAAGAAGCGGGTTAGATTAAAATCGGTATACCGTAATAAATTGGTGATCTGAATTGTCATCATAATGCCCCCTTTGGTTTCGAATCACATTCGGGCGGACAAGCCCCTTTAGCAATAAGATATGCCCGAATGTGGAAAAATATGACTGGATCGGATGGTCCTTTTTACCTTGTACCTCAAGGTGTTGGCGTTTTGGGAAGGGATGATTATTATTAAAGGAGGCCCCTGATGAAACACATTGTCAGTGTCAGTCTTGGCTCTTCCACCCGTGACCACCAAGTTCGGATGGAACTGTTGGGTGAAGAATATCTGATCGAACGGATCGGGATGGATGGCGATATGACAAAGATGCGTGAGACCATCCGCCGCCTGGATGGCAAGGCCGATGCTATTGGGCTTGGTGGCATTACCGGGTTGTTCCCGGTTGGGGGTAAGACCTATACTCTCCGGAGTGCCCGTCCGTTAATGAATACAACCCGGTATACCCCGTTGGTCGATGGAACCGGATGGAAAAGAGTATTGGAACGGCAGGTTATTCTCGATCTCGACCGGGAAGGGATTGTCCCGGTTCGGGGAAAAAAAGCCCTGTTGACCGTGGCTTTTGACCGCTATAGTATGGCCCAGGCCTTTGCGGAACTGGACTGCGCTTTAAGCTGTGGGGACCTGGTCTTCTCGTTTGGTTTACCCGTTTTGATCCGTGGCTTTAACACTTTTCACCGGGTAATCCGGACGTTGGCACCCGCCGTTTGTCTGTTGCCCTTTGCGTGGCTTTATCCCACCGGAAAACGGGAAGAACAGGTGGAAGACGCCCAGCGGTTTGCCCGCTATTATCATGAGGCCGATATTATCGCCGGCGATTATCTTTATATCCAACGCTTTATGCCGGATGACCTCACTGGTAAGATCATTATCACCAACACTGTAACGCCGCAGAATGTCGCCGATTTAAAGGCCCGGGGGGTTAAAACGCTGGTCACGACCACCCCTAATCTTGGTGGACGTTCTTTTGGTAGTAATCTGATCCAGGCGGTTACGGTGGCTTACTTAGGAAAAAAACCGGAGACCATCACCGATGAGGAGTATATGATGGTCACCCGGGAATTGGGCTTCAAGCCCCGTATTGAACATTTAAATGGCTTTGCCGAGGAAAGGCCCGATTGACTGTGGACAAGGGGGTAAGATGATGACGCGTCAAAAAACAGGGATGCGAAAAGGCATAGCGCTCGGACTTTGTCTTCTTTTCGCCTTAACCATAAGCGCCGGAGAGTTTCCGCTACAGCTTGCCGACCAGTTTGGACGGGAATTAACTCTGAACCAGGCCCCGAAGCGGATCGTCTCCGGCTCGCCGGGAAATACGGAAATCCTCTTTGCTTTGGGGCTAGAGGACCGGATCGTGGGGGTTACCGACTGGTGTGATTATCCGCAGGCCGCGCAGACTAAACCGAAGATCGGCAATATTACCCCTTTGAACCTGGAAAGAGTCCTGGCGCTCCATCCCGATCTAGTTTTGGCCTGTAATCTGAATGGGAAAGATCCGGTTGAGAACTTGACGGCGTTGGGGGTCCCAACTTTTGCCCTTAATCCGGTTTCCTTTGCGGATTTAAGCGCGGCGATCCGTTTGGTTGGACGGTTAACGGCTACCGAAGCGGCTGCGGAGCAATTGGCGCTTCAGCTTGAGACGGCCCTTGCGAACTTGCGGCGGGCGGGAGCGCGTTCCGGGCCAAAAGCCAAGGTTTTTATCGCCATCGGTGCAGATTTGACGGATCTATGGACCGCGGGTACCGGGACGTTTTTGGACGAGGCCGTCACCGCCCTGGGCTGGGAGAATCTTGCGGGAGAGTTGGGGTTTAGCTGGGGCCAGATCGGTTTGGAGTATATTTTAGCGCAAAACCCGACGGTGATTTTGACCGAATTGGAACCGGCAGTTTTTGCGCGGGATCCGTTCTTCCGGGAACTGGCCGCTGTAAAGCGTAACCAGGTTTTCCAGATTAATATCGATATCTTTTCCCGGCCGGGCCCCCGGTTGATCGCGGCTTTGCAGGATCTGGCCCTCCTTGGGGAACAGGTTCAAGAATGAAGGTTATTACTAAATACCGGCTGCTGATGGTCGGATTAATCCTGGGTGTTGTCCTTACCGGGCTTGTTGCCATGAGTTTGGGCCCTGTGCCAATACGTTTTCCCCTCGATTCGTTCCAAAGTAAAATCCTTTTTGATCTTCGCTTACCCCGGATCCTTCTGGCTTTAATGGTGGGGGCGGCTTTAGCGGTGGCGGGCGTGCTTTTTCAGGGTTTGTTTCGTAATCCCTTGGCGGACCCGTATATCTTGGGAACCTCTTCTGGGGCGGCGTTAGGAGCGACGATTGCCGTTCTTTCCGGTATAAATCTCCAGTCGCTTGGTTTGAGTGCCCGGCCACTCTTCGCCTTTGGTGGGGCATTACTGGCCACAGCCCTCGTCTATTATTTAGGCCGGATGCGGAAACGCCCGGTGTTGACGATTATGCTTCTGGCCGGGATTGCGGTGGGTGCTTTTTTTTCCGCCCTGACCTCGTTGCTTCTGTTCTTTCGCCAAGAAGAGATGGCAAAGATCATGTTTTGGATGATGGGCGGGTTTTCCTATGCCCGCTGGGCCGAGGTGCGAATCGTCCTTCCATATCTCGGCGGGGCCTTTTTGTACAGTTGGAGTTTGGCCCGGCAGCTAAATCTGCTTCTCTTAGGGGAGGAGAAAGCCCACCAGCTTGGGTTGGCCGTTGAGCAATTTCAGCGGCGGATCGTGATCACAGCCTCTGTTTTAGTGGCGGCCGCAGTCAGTGTCAGTGGCGCCATCGGTTTTATTGGGATGGTGGCACCCCATATTGTCCGCCTCCTGATCGGCCCTGACCACCGCTCCTTGCTTCCGGCTTCTGCTTTGGCCGGTGGTTTATTGCTTCTACTCGCTGATACACTGGCCCGGACTTTACTCTCCCCGGTTGAACTGCCGGTTGGTGTTTTAACTTCCTTTATTGGGGGGCCATTCTTCCTGTATTTATTACACAAGGGCCGATCGGCATTGGACTAAAGGAGGGGCACGGATGGAGACGGCGGAACCAATCCTTACGGCGGAGGGTCTTTCCTTTTGCTTCGGAAAAAACCAGATCTTAACTGATCTTAATCTTGCGGTGCCAACGGGAGTCTTTACTGGGATCATCGGACCAAACGGTTCGGGGAAAACCACCTTACTGAAGTGTCTGAATAAAACATTGGCCCCAACAAGAGGGCGGATAACCTTTATGGGTCAGGATTTAACCAGGATTAAGCTGCGTGCCTTGGCCCGGTTGATGGGGGTTGTTCCTCAGCAGTGGGAGACGCCCTTCGCCTTTACCGTTCAGGAAGTGGTGATGATGGGGCGTTTTCCCTATTTAGGGCGGTGGGCGGGTGAACGGCAAGAAGACCGGATGGTTGTTCGGGAAGCAATGCGGGCGACGAACACCTGGGAACTGGCGGAACGTTTAATTACGGAGCTTAGTGGGGGAGAACGCCAGCGGGTTCTGATTGCCCAGGCGTTGGCCCAAACTCCCCGTCTCCTCCTTTTAGATGAGCCCACTTCACATCTGGATGTGAATCAGACCTTGGAGATCTGTACGTTGCTTCAGACATTAATCCGGACCAAAGGCCTGACCGTACTGGGGGTTTTTCACGATCTTAACTTGGCGGCCCGCTACTGTCAGCATTTGATCATGATCAAGGATGGCCGGATTTATGCCCAGGGCGCTCCCGAGGAGGTCCTTTCCAGCCCGAACGTGACGGCGGTTTTTGGGGTGGAGACGGTGGTGGGGGCGGAACCATTTACCGGCCGACCGTATCTCTACTTTTCTCTAAACCGACGGCAAGAAGGGGCGCCCGGTGGCCATTAACAAAAGAAATGCTTGCCAGAAAGCAAGCACCATGATATACTCATGTGTGGTGTAAATTACACACGCTTTTGGACCCGTACCAAGGTGCCCAAGAGGGGTTTGGTGGGGGGAGGAAGGAAGCGGAGGCAAAACCAAGTGGGAAGGAGGTGACCAGTTGTGGCAGTGATTACCATGAAACAGCTGTTAGAAGCAGGTGTTCATTTCGGTCACCAGACAAGACGATGGAATCCTAAGATGGCACCCTACATTTTTACGGAACGGAATGGGATCTATATTATCGATCTCCAGAAAACCGTAAGAATGGTTGAAGAAGCCTATCATTTCATCCGGGAGACTGTTGCAAACGGCGGCACCGTCTTGTTCGTCGGGACGAAAAAGCAAGCGCAGGAAGCCATCCGTGAAGAGGCGACCCGTTGTGACATGTTCTATGTGTCCCAACGTTGGTTGGGCGGCATGCTGACCAACTTCGCGACCATTCGTTCGCGGGTCGAAAGGCTGAAAAAGATTGAACAGATGGCGGAGGATGGTTCCTTCACCGTGCTTCCGAAGAAGGAAGTACTCCAGTTGGAAAAAGAGCGGGAAAGACTGGAGAAGTTCCTGAGCGGTGTTAAAGAGATGAACCGGTTGCCGGATGCCCTTTTTGTCGTTGATCCGCGGAAAGAACGGATTGCCATCGCCGAGGCACGGAAGTTAAATATTCCGATTGTGGCGATTGTCGACACCAACTGTGATCCGGATGAGATCGATTATGTGATCCCGGGCAACGATGATGCCATTCGGGCTGTGCGGCTGCTTTCGGCGACGATTGCCGACGCCGTAATCGAAGGCCGTCAGGGCGAACAGCTCTCCGAAGGGGAACCCGCCGGTGAAGGTGCCGAGGCGGCAGCGGAAGAGGAACCAGTGGAAGCTGGTGAAGAGGACGTCCAAACCGAGGAAGAACCGGTCTCGGCCGAAAATTAACAAAAGGGGTGAGCGGCGGGGTTATAAAGCCTTCCCTCCCCCTTTTTTCAAACTAATTTGCCCGTTGTCTCCTCTGCTTCCTTTGTTGTTCCCGGCTTTTTATAAATCCCTTCGCCACCGCCGATCTTGGCCGGCAGGGACAACAACAAAAGGCACCTCAGCGCTGTTTACGGTACCTGCTGGGATTTTTCCCGGGGCAATCTTAAGGCAGTTGGCGTCAGCGATGGCTATGAATGGGGATAATAGGGTGGAGAAGACCACACGGGGAGAAAAAAATCGGTGAAAGGAAGGGATAGTATGGAAATCACCGCTTCTATGGTGAAAGAGCTTCGGGAAAGGACCGGAGCTGGGATCATGGATTGTAAACGTGCGCTGAAAGAGAATAACGGTGATCTCGAAAAAGCCGTCGAGTATCTGCGCGAAAAAGGATTGGCCTCTGCGGCGAAGAAAGCAGGACGGGTTGCGGCCGACGGTTCGGTGGGTTCCTTTGTTAATACGGACCGGACCAACGGGGCCCTAGTGGAAGTAAACTGTGAAACCGACTTTGTGGCGAAAACTGAGGACTTTAACCGTTTCGTTCAGGAATTGGCTGAACACATAACGCAGCACGCACCAAAGGCGGTCTCGTCGGATGACGAAGGTGCACAAGCCCCTTACTTACTGGATCAACCTTTTAAAGGCCAGCAAACAGTGGGTGAATATGTCACCGAGCTTGTGGCGAAGACGGGAGAAAAGGTGACAATCCGGCGCTTTGCCCATTACCAGACGGATGAGAACGGTTTTGTGCAGGAGTATATCCACATGAACGGCAAGATCGGGGTGCTGATCGAGCTAGCCGTCAGCGATTCCAGCCTGAAAGCCAGGGAAGAACTGGCGACTTTAGCGAAGGATCTGGCGATGCAGGTTGCTGCGGCCAAACCCGATTTTATCCGCCGTGCCGACGTGCCGGAGTCGTTGATCGAAGCGGAGAAAAAGATCTATATTGCCCAGGCGATGAACGAAGGTAAACCCGAGCACATTGCCGAAAAAATCACAATGGGCCGGCTCAATAAGATGTATAAAGAGATCTGCTTGGAAGAACAGATTTTTGTTAAAGACAATGAGCAGACGGTTGCTGCATTGGTCGCCGAGACCGGGAAAAAACTTGGCGGCGAGATTAAAATTGTCCGCTTTGCCCGTTTCGAAAAGGGTGAAGGGATCGAGAAAAGAGCGGATGATTTTGCGGCTGAGGTTATGTCCCAGATCAAAGCTTAGGGGACACCGTTGGTGTTCCCTTTTTTGCAGGAATTTTTAAGACGAGCGAGAAGATCAATTTCAACTGGGGGTAAGGCCGGATGAAAACACCAAAATACCGGAGGATCATGCTTAAACTTAGCGGCGAAGCCTTGGCCGGGGAGCAAGGTTTTGGTCTTGACCATGAAGTTGTCATGGATATTGCCCGACAGATCCAAGAGGTGGTAAATTTAGGGGTCGAAGTTGCCGTGGTCGTCGGCGGTGGGAACTTTTGGCGGGGGTTAACCGCAAGTTCGCAAGGGATTGACCGGGCGACTGCTGATTACATGGGAATGCTGGCGACGGTGATGAATGCTTTAGCCCTTCAGGATGCCTTTGAAAAAATAGGTTTAGCCACGCGGGTGCTGACGGCGATCGAGATGCGGGAAGTCGCCGAGACTTATATCCGGCGGCGGGCCATTCGCCATCTGGAAAAAGGTCGGGTGGTCATCTTTGGAGCCGGTACGGGTAATCCTTTCTTTTCAACGGATACGGCGGCGGCTTTAAGGGCGATTGAGGTTGAAGCCGAGGTTGTTTTAAAAGCCACCAAAGTGGACGGGGTATACGAACAGGATCCAGTGCTTAACCCCGATGCGAAGAAGTATGATGATCTGAAGTTTATTGAGATTTTGAATAAGCGGTTACGTGTAATGGATTCTACTGCTACCTCCTTGTGTATGGACAACAAAATTCCGATTGTCGTCTTTAACCTGAATGAGGTTGGAAACATAAAAAGAATTGTTATGGGAGAGAAAATTGGGACTTTTGTTAAAGGAGATGATTAACTGTGGAAGCCATTAAAGAGGTTTGGGATCAAACCAACCAAAAGATGCAAAAAGTGATCGAAGTGGCAAAACGCGATTTTGCGACGATCCGCACCGGACGCGCCAATCCCGCCATTTTGGACCGGGTGACTGTGGATTGTTACGGTTCCCAGATGCCCCTTAACCAAGTGGCGAATATTTCGGCACCGGAACCAAGGATGATTATGATTCAACCGTGGGACAAGTCGATCCTGGGTGAGGTGGAACGGGCAATCTTAAAAGCGGACTTGGGTTTTAATCCGTCCAATGATGGGAACGTCATCCGTTTGGTTGTCCCCCAGTTGACCGAGGAACGCCGCCGCGAACTTGTAAAACTTTTGAAGAAAGACGCCGAGGAAAAGCGGATTGCAATCCGTAATATCCGCCGTGACGCCAATGAGAACATTAAAAAGCTGGAAAAAAACGGCGAGATCACGGAAGACGAGAGTAAAAAAGGTCTGGATGATATCCAGAAATTGACGGACAAATACATTGGTGAGATCGATACTTTAACCGCCAATAAAGAGCAGGAAATTATGGAGGTCTAGTTCTTGAAGTTATCTTCCCTTTCCCCAAAGGGTATTTTGCACCGGGTTCGGCGCAAGACGGCGGTCCAAAGCATCCAACCGGGGGACCCGGGGCTGCCGAAACACGTGGCCATTATCATGGATGGAAACGGGCGTTGGGCGCGGAAACGGAATCTACCCCGTACCGCCGGGCACGAAGCCGGTCTACAGATCGTCCGCGAGATTACCCAGGAATGTGTACGTCTGGGGATTAAATACTTAACATTGTACGCTTTCTCGACGGAAAACTGGAGACGACCGAAGCAGGAAGTGTCATTCTTAATGAACCTCTTTTACCAAAGTTTGCAGGAGGTTACCACCGACTTACACCATGAGGAAGTACGGATTCGGTTTCTTGGTAATATTGACCAACTGCCGCCAAAATTAACGGCGTTGATTAAAGAAGTCGAAGCCCAAACCGCACAGAACCAAAGATTAACCTTAAATTTGGCCATTAATTACGGCGGTCGACATGAAATTATCCAAGCGGTGCGGGGGTTGGTCCAAAAAGCGCAGGAACAGGGGTTAGAACCGGAAAAGATCACGGAAGATCAGTTTACCCGCTTTCTTTTCACGGCGGGTCAACCCGATCCGGATCTCATGATTCGCACCAGCGGCGAACAGCGGATCAGCAATTTTATGCTTTGGCAGACTGCTTATACCGAGTTATACTTTACTTCCACTTTCTGGCCCGATTTCGGTCCGGCTGAATTCCGCGCGGCGCTGGCGGCATATAAAAAGAGATCCCGGCGGTTTGGGGGAATTAAGGAAGGGAGAAGAAAGTGAAAACACGCATCATATCGGGAATTACCGGTGGAATTCTTTTTCTTTTTTTCGTCATCCAGGGCGGAACATTATTGACGGTTGCCGTTGGGGCCCTTGCGGTGCTGGCGACGGTGGAAGTTTGCAAAATCTTCAAGAAAACCGGGATTGATGTTCAGCTTCCCCTGGCTCTCTTTTTCAACCTGGCTCTGTTCATTGCGGAAGCAATCGGAGGGCAGCCTACGGCCGACGGTGGTTGCTTGAGTAGCGGGGGCTGGTTAGCTTTAGTGGTCTATGCTTTGCTTTTCACCTCTTTCCTTTTCCGTATGGGCAAGGGGATCACCCAAGCAACTTTGGTTTTGATCATTAGCCATCTTTTTATTCTGTTTTACACTGGGTTTCTCTTTGTTTACCCGCTCCAGATCCGAAATCTAAACACCCCCGATGGCTGGCAATTGTTGCTTTATGCTTTTGCGGTGATCTGGGGAACGGATACGGGTGCCTATTTCATCGGTTCGGCGTTGGGTAAAACGAAACTTGCGCCCCGGCTTAGCCCCAAAAAAACCATGGAAGGAGCCGCTGGTGGACTAGTCGTCGGCACCCTTGTCGGCGTTGTTTTGGGTCTCTTTTTTAAGCTGCCCCTCTTATGGTTGATCGGAACCGGAGTCTTGGCTAGCTTTGCTGGGCAGGTCGGGGACTTATTTGCTTCTTACCTGAAACGGATTGCCGGGGTAAAAGATTCGGGCCGCTTTCTCCCTGGGCACGGCGGCGTCCTTGATCGTTTTGATAGTGCTTTGTTTTCCTTACCGGTCGTATACTACCTGGCTTTATTGTTACTATAGAAGAGACCAATCTGTGATACTCCCGCTACTAGAAACGCGCTGATGAGACCGGCTCCTGTCGGCCTTTAATCCTTGTCGACGCACCCGCCTTTTCTTTAAGGCCGCTGCGTGGAAGGGGCGGTAATCGGCGTGAGCGAATACTTCAGATAAATACGGGGCATGAAATACTTGTTTCGGACGTATGCTTAACCAGGGTGGGATGGCGGTGGCGATTCCGAAACAAGTCCGTTTAAATATCGTTTTTTTCCTGGGTGTCTTCTTTTTATTCTTACTGATTAAGTACCTTTTTCCCCTGGTGAGTCCCTTTTGCTTTGGCCTTTTTATTGCCTACTTGATTGAAAAACCAGTGGCTTTGCTTGGGCGGTGGTTTGGTTTACCGCGGAAACCAGCGGTTATCGTGGTTTTGCTGCTCACCCTCTTCTTGCTTGGCCTTGGTTTGACCCTCTTCTTCGCCGGCCTTTATCGGGAGACGAAGGAGCTTTTACTGGTACTGCCTACGCAGATACAGCGCCTTGGTCAGGGTTTGGAACGATTAAAAACGGAGGTCTCTTCGCGGCTTGAGTGGCCGCAAGATTTTTGGAATTATGACCGTTTGTGGATGGAAAATTTCCGTAATGCGGTCAGCAGCCTTCTTTACCGGGCTTTAAATCTCTTCCGTGGTTTCCCCGTTTTTCTCTTCAACCTATTGCTCAGTGGTTTTACCGCCTATTTCCTAAGCCGGGACCGGCGTAAAATCCGGCAATTGTTCTTATCCTTTTTCCCTCCCCACTGGCAACAGACCATCCGCGTTCTTCACCACCAGACCTTGGTTTCGGGGTGGCGTTTCCTCAAAACCCAGCTGTTGCTGGCGGCGATCACAGGACTGCTTTCCACGGCGGGGCTGGCGATATTGGGTTTTACGAAACCTTGGTTGGCCGGTTGTCTCCTTGGTCTTGTGGATTTTCTTCCCCTGACTGGTCCGGCCCTGGTTTACCTGCCTTGGAGCGGATGGCTCCTGGCGGGAGGGCAGATGCGGAACGCTTGCTATTTGGCGTGCCTTTTCCTCTTTACTGCGGGCGTTCGACAGATTCTCGAGGTTCGTCTGGTCGGGGCAACTTTAGGGTTCCATCCCTTATTGGTGCTGGGCTCACTGTACATTGGGGTTAAAACCCTGGGGATCGGCGGGTTTTTATTTGGGCCCATCTTTTGTGTGCTGATTCGTTCCTTATATCAGGGTTTGTTTACGGATCATCGAAAAAACGGTTATGGCTTAGATAAAGGGGATTAAAGATGAAAAAAAACTTGGTAATTCTGGGTGCAACAGGGTCGATTGGGCAACAAACCCTTGACGTGGTGACCCGGGTTTTAGCAGCTGACTTTCGGATCTATGGACTTTCGGCCCATAACCAGGGGGACCAGCTGGCCAAACAGATTGGAAAATACCGCCCCGTGAAAGCGGTGGTGACCAACAATCAGCAGTACCAGGGAGTATTAGCGGCGACGACCGGTTGGGAAGGGACGCTTTTGTCGGGTCCCGACGGCCTGCTTGAGTTGGTGACTGATCCGGCGGTGGACGTGGTGGTCTCCGCAGTGGTGGGCGCGGCGGGAATCCGACCGACCCTAGCCGCTCTCCAAGCCGGGAAGAAAGTGGCCCTAGCGAATAAAGAAAGTCTGGTCGCAGCCGGGGAATTAATCATGGCCGAGCTCAAGAAGGGAAGTTCAGCGCGGTTGATTCCGGTGGACAGTGAACATAGCGCGATTTTCCAATGCCTTCAGGCCATCGCGGAACCGGATTTAAAACAAATACACCTCACCGCCTCGGGCGGGCCCTTTTTCCGCCAGACCGTAGAAGAAATGGCGGCCGTTACTCCCGAAGCGGCCCTTGCCCATCCCACATGGCGGATGGGCGGGAAGATCACCATAGATTCGGCAACATTGATGAATAAAGGGTTGGAAGTGATCGAAGCCCACTGGTTATTCGGTCTGCCTTATGACCGGATTAAAGTGGTAATTCATCCGCAAAGTATTATCCACTCCCTTATCGAGCTGGTGGACGGTAGTCTCCTGGCCCAACTGGGACCAGCCGATATGCGCCTACCGATCCAATATGCTTTGACTTTCCCGGAGCGGAGAGAAAACCCCTTTTCTCGGATTGATCTTTATCAGCTTTCGGATCTTCAGTTTTACCCTCCGGATTTCAAGCGTTTTCCCTGCTTGGAGTTGGCTTACGCTGCTGGTAAAACGGGTGGTGCCCTTCCGACGGTCTTAAATGCCGCCAATGAAGAAGCGGTGTACGCCTTTCTCGCCGGCCGGATTGGATTTTTAGCGATTCCTCGCCTGATCGAGCGTGTCATGGACGCATATGAGAAGGGGAGTAACCAGCGCCTTGATCTGGACACCATATTGGCGGTGGATGCTTGGGCCCGCCGCATAACCCGGCAACTTATATCCGAGGAATCAATCGAGTAAATGTTTTTCGTCGTAGCCGACTACTAAATAAAGGGGGCAAGGTTGGCTTGTCGTGGGCGACGATACCGGTATTTATCCTTCTTTTCGGGTTTATAGTCCTGATTCACGAAGGAGGCCACTTTTTTTGTGCCCGTCTGTTCGGGGTAACGGTCCATGAGTTTTCTATTGGCATTGGACCAGCTGTCGTCCGCACCAAAAGGAAGGGAGTTGTTTATTCGTTACGTCTGATCCCCTTTGGGGGCTTTGTGAAGGTAGCGGGGATGGAGATCATGCTTGAAGGGGAAGCAGCCGTGCCGCAGCCCGGTGAAAGACTCTTCAATGAGCTTTCCTGTGGAAAGAAGGTCTTGATGATGCTCAGTGGCCCCTTGAACAATCTCCTTTGCGCCCTTTTGACCTTCATTTTCATCGCGGCCGTCTTGGGGTTACCTGTCCAGCTTCAAAGTGACCGCGCGGTCATTGGTTTTGTGGAGCCGAATTCGCCGTCGTACGAAGCCGGACTGGCGGCTGGGGATGAGATAGTTGCCATCAATGGACAGCCAATTACCCATTGGACTCAGCTTTCCGGTCTGGTTCACCAGGCAGCGAACCAAAGGTTAAGGATGGAGTTTAAACGAGCAGGGCGGTATTTTGTCCGGGAGCTTACTCCGGTGTATGATGCTACCTTGGGGGTGGCCCGCATCGGTATTCACCCTGCCTATGTCGTGGAAAGACTGCCCTTACCCAAGGCCATTCAGTACGGTGTGACTTTAACCGGCCGGCAGATCGTGGCCATTCCGGTTAGTATCGTTCAGATGCTGACCGGCCGGATGCGGCCGCAATTTGTCGGGCCCATCGGGATGGTGGGGATGATCGACCAGGCATTAAAGACCGGATTATATCTGTTCTTCACCATGGTGGCTAGCTTCAATCTCTTTCTTGGGATCTTCAACTTGCTGCCGATCCCCCTACCCTTGCTGGATGGCGGTTGGATCGTCATTTTTCTGCTGGAATGGTTAAGAGGCAGCGAGTTTAAACCGGAACATAAAATCGTCGCCCAAGGGATTGGGCTGGTCTTGATTATCGCCTTTTATTTTACAGTGGTCAGCGCTGATCTCACCAGTGTGCTCCGGCGTCTGATGCTAAAGAGTTAAAACTCTCCACTTAAGGGAGGTTAAAATTGTGGCCCGAAAGCGCAAAAGTCCGTGGTTGGATCCGAATAAAGAAGGCCGCTCGAAGGGGCGGCGCGGAAAACGGTATTGTGCCCGTTGCGGGAATACTGTTCAACAGAGCCGAATCTTGAAAGCGCATAATCTTTGTGAATTCTGTGTTCAAGAGATGATCAGAAAAAAAGAGCGGAACTGGGTCTGCCTTGGTTGCGGCCGTTTTGCTCCGGCGGAAGTGAAAGCGGGAAAGGGCTACTGCCGGAATTGCCTGTGCCCAGCCTGTGGCCGACCCGATCCGGCGTCGATACCCAAATTTGGGTTGTGTCGGGTCTGTGCCGAAACTGCGGGGGTTTTCTGTCTGCGGTGTGGGAAAGAAGCCCCGGCCCAAGTTAGAAAGAACCGTGGTTTTTGCGACCTTTGTGTTCAGCACAGCCCAGCGACGGACAAGCTTTAGTCGGCCAGTTTTATCTTTGTTTAAGTCGGCACCCAGCTGGTAACCACCAAGTCGTCCACGCCGGTTACATTGATTTACCAAGGGAATTAAACTAAAGCTGGGTGCGTCGACTAACGATCCTGTAGGATGGGATCAAAACCAGGTGGGCGACAAGATCTGAAGGCGGACCGCAGCAGGTCTCATCAGCGGCGATACTAGTGCCGGGAGAATGACAGACTGAGCTTTTTTAAAGAAGGAATGGGGATATAAGTGATGCCAAGAAAGAAGACCCGACCGGTTCAGGTCGGGAACCTGGTGATCGGCGGAGGCGCGCCGATTGTCGTCCAATCGATGACCAACACCGATACGCGGGCGGTGGCGGCGACCCTTGCGCAGATCGAAGCGTTGGCCGCGGCCGGTTGTGAACTGATTCGGGTTGCCGTTCCTGACCAGGAGGCTGCTGCTAAGCTCAAGGAGATCGTGAAGCACGCGAAGCTTCCGGTCGTGGCCGATATCCATTTTGATTACCGACTGGCTTTGGCCGCGATTGACGCCGGGGTGGCCAAGATTCGTTTGAATCCGGGGAATATTGGCGGTCCCGATCGGGTAAAAGCAGTGGTCCGCGCCGCCAAAGCCAATGGTGTGGCTCTGCGGGTTGGGGCCAATGCCGGTTCGCTACACCGGGATTATTTGGCCCGCTATGAGGGGGATGTGGTCCAGGCGATGCTGGCGAGTGTGGAGGACCAGTTGGAGCTGGTCACAGCGGATGGATACGACCAGATTGTGGTTTCTTTGAAATCATCAGATGTTGTCGAGACCATTAAGATTAATGAGGCCTTTGCCGCACGTTGGGATTTTCCCCTCCATCTTGGGGTTACCGAGGCGGGGATCCGGTGGCGGGGGACAATTAAATCTGCGGTCGGGCTGGGGATCTTACTGAACCAAGGAATCGGTGATACGATCCGGGTCTCGTTGACCGGTGATCCCCGGCATGAAGTGACGGCGGCCTTTGAGATCTTAAAAGCCCTCCATATACGGGAGCGTGGTCCGGTGGTGGTGGCGTGTCCGACCTGCGGACGGTGTCAGATTGGCCTGGAGGAACTGGTCGAAGGAGTAGAGGAATTGGTTCAGGATCTGCCTTATCCCTTACATTTAGCGGTGATGGGTTGTGTGGTAAATGGTCCTGGCGAAGCCTCCCGGGCGGATCTGGGGATTGCCGGCGGAAAAGAAGCAGGATTGATCTTCCGTAACGGCGAAATCCTTCGCAAGGAAAAACAACCCCGACTCCTCACGGCTTTTGCGGAGGAACTGGCGCAGCTGATCCGGGAAAAGTATGGGGTTAATCTAAAGCTAAATCGGGCCAAGTTCAGGCTTGAGGAACTTGAGGACGAAGAAGGAGGTAAATCATGAGATACACTCAGTATTACATTCCAACCCTGCGGGAGGTTCCCTCTGAAGCGGAGCTGGATAGCCACAAACTGATGTTGCGTGCGGGGATGATCCGTAAGGCCGCAGCTGGGATCTATAGTTTTTTACCCTTAGCCCACCGGGTACTGAAAAAGATCACCCGGATCGTCGAAGAAGAGATGGACCGGGCGGGGGGGATGCAAGTTTTGCTCCCGATTGTACAACCGGCCGAGATTTGGCATCAGTCGGGAAGGTGGGATGTCTATGGCGATGAGATGTATCGTCTCAAAGACCGCCATGGACGGGATTTCTGTTTAGGTCCCACCCACGAAGAGATGATCACCACTTTACTGAAGAACGAGGTCCGGTCCTACCGGGAACTACCCCTGCGTATCTACCAGATCCAAAATAAGTACCGGGATGAGATCCGGCCGCGTTTTGGGGTGATGCGGGCCCGTGAGTTTATCATGAAAGATCTCTACTCTTTCGACCGGGATGAGGAAGGATTAAACGAAAGCTACGAGGCGATGTACCAGGCGTACGAACGGATCTTTACCCGTTGTGGTTTGCAGTTTCGGGCGGTCGAAGCTGATTCCGGTGCGATTGGTGGCGATGTTAGTCACGAGTTTATGGTGCTGGCACCGGCGGGTGAAGCGGTGATCCTATACTGTGAAGCCTGCAACTATGCGGCTAATGATGAAAAGGCTACCGCTGCTTTACCGGAAACGGTGAACGAACCGTTACAGGCCATGGAAAAGGTCTCCACGCCCAACCAAGCGACGGTGGCGGAGGTTACGACTTTCCTTAAGGTGGCTCCCGAAAAACTGATCAAAACCCTCTTTTACAAAACCAATACGGAGTTCATTGCGGTCCTGGTCCGGGGGGATGATGATCTTAATGAGATTAAACTGGGGAACTTGCTGAATGAACCATACTGGTTGGCCCCACCAGAAGAGATCGCAGAAAAACTTGGGTTACCGGTTGGTTACGTTGGACCGGTCGGTTTAAAAGAAAAAGGCGTGAAAATTCTGGCCGACCACAGGATCAAGACCATGAAGAACGCAGTTTGCGGCGCAAACGAAAAAGACTTCCATCTCTGCCATGTTAACCTGGAGCGGGATTTTGCCGTGGATACCTTTGCCGATCTGCGACTGGCGAAAGCGGGCGATCCCTGTGTCCATTGTGGGCAGCCGCTTAAGGAGACCAGAGGGGTCGAAGTTGGACATATCTTTAAACTAGGGACGAAGTACAGTTGTGCGCTGAACGCGACCTTCCGGGATGAGGACGGCGTGGAAAAGCCCTTTATCATGGGTTGCTATGGGATCGGGATCAGCCGCATTATAGCAGCGGCGATTGAGCAAAATAACGATGAAGACGGGATCAAATGGCCGCTGCCGATCGCTCCTTTCCAAGTGACCATTCTTGCTTTGGGGGCGGAGCAAAAAGCTGCGGCGGAGCAGATCTACCAGGAACTTACCGCGGCCGGTGTTGAAGTGCTCTTTGATGACCGCGATGAACGGCCCGGGGTTAAATTTAAAGACGCTGATTTAATCGGGATTCCTCTCCGCCTAACGGTTGGTCCGAAGAGTTTAGCCCAGGGCGAGGTGGAAGTGAAGGTCAGGAACACCGGCGAAGATTTCCGTTGGCCCCTTACGGAAGTTACTAACCGGGTCTTAGCTTACATAAAAGAGCATAATCCGGCTGGCGTTTAGCCTACGAACCTTAATCGAATTGGTTCAAAGAAAGCCAAGGTGATTTTGATGAAGATTGCCGCCGTTATTCCCGCCTATAACGAGGAGAAAAATATTGGTCGGGTCTTGGCACCGCTGCGGGAATGCCCCGATCTATCCCAGGTGATTGTGGTTAGTGACGGATCGACTGACCAAACTGCTGCTGTGGCCAGGAGAATGGGTGCCGCGGTGATTGAAATACCAGAGAATAAAGGTAAAGGGGCGGCGGTAATGGCCGGTGTCGCGGCGACCACGGCCGAAGTAATTCTCCTCCTCGACGCCGACCTGATCGGGTTGACCGCTAAGCACGTGAAGGATCTGCTTGCTCCCATTTTTACACAGCAGGCGATGATGACGATTGGTTATTTTAGCGCGGGACGATTGGCGACCGATCTTTCGCAACAGATGGTGCCAAAACTCAATGGGCAACGGGCAATCCGGCGGGAGTTGTTGGTCTCCCTCCCCGAACTGGCCCATAGTAGATACGGATTTGAAGTGATCATGAATCGTTCGGCCCAGATTAACCGGCATAAGGTGGTCTGGGTCGATCTTCCGAACCTGAGCCAAGTGCTAAAAGAGGAGAAGCTGGGACTCGCGCGGGGTTTTGCTGCGCGGATGCAGATGTACTGGCAAATTCTCCGCGCTTTGGTGATGGTGAAACCACAGTAAATTAGCAGCGCAATAGAAAGCAGCGGTTGTAGTGATAAACAATTACCGGCGGAGGTCATAATGGCAAAAGAGTATCGGATTGTACCGAAAGCAAAGACTTTAGCGGAGCTAAGGGGGATTGAAGAGATCTCCCTTTTCTTTCCTGAACCGCAGGGGATTGCAGAAACCGAGATCGATCAGATCATTGTTGATTGTAAAACACAAGAGGTCATTTTACGTTTAAGAGCGAACCGTGTTTGGGATGAAGAGCTTCGTGCGCGTTTAGCGGCACAGTTTTCCGGGTTGCTCAAAGCCAAGTGTAAAGTGGAGGTGCTCCCGGCGACCACCGCGGGGCCGGAACCCGCGCAAAAGGTCACGGAGGAAACATTAAGCGCGGTGCTGAAGGAGAGCTTCCCGGCGGTTTTTGCTTGGCTCGCATCACCGCCGTTGAGCTTGGATCCGGAGACGCAGCGTCTTACCCTCCGGGTTAATTCGTCCTTGGCGGTGGATTACATCCGGTCGCGGGAAAAACAACTGTTGGCCTGTTTACCGCAGATTGATGATAAAGATTACAAACTCACTTATGAGATTGATGAAGAAGTCCCGGAACCACCAGCCCCGCCCGAGTATTTTTACGAACCGACCCTTCCCGCCGTGGAAACAAAAGCGGTCCCCCAGGAGCCAAAGGCCAGTACGGTGCTGTTGGGGCGGAAAATTAATGAAGAGCCGGTCCCGGTGGGCGAAGTAACGACTGACATGGAGACGGTGGTTCTTGAGGGCGAAGTATTGAAGGTAGAGGTCCGGACCTTGAAATCCGGCCGTAATCTGCTGCTGTTTGATCTAACCGACTATACTGATTCCATATCGGTGAAGGCCTTTGCCACCACCAAACAAGATCCTTCGGCGGCAGTGGAGAAGGGCATGTGGTTGCGGGTAAAAGGCAATTTGCAATATGATGAGTATGCGAAAGAAACCATTTTGATGGCCCGCAGTATCCAGCTGGCTTCTTGTCCCCAATTAAGCGATGAAGCTCCTGAGAAACGGATTGAGTTACACTTGCATACAAAAATGTCAGCAATGGATAGCATCGTTGAACTGGAAAAGGCGATCAAAATGGCCGCCGATTGGGGCCATGAAGCACTGGCCGTTACCGACCACGGGGTGGTCTATGCTTTCCCCGAAGCGGCCCGTTTGGGCAAGAAATATGGGATCAAGATTATCTATGGAATGGAAGGTTACTTAGTTAACGACCAGGAACCGATTGTAACCGCGGCTCCCGCTTGCTCTTTTGATGAGCGACCGATCGTTGTGGTTGATATTGAAACCACCGGTTTCAACCCGAAGTGGAACGAACTTTTAGAGATCGGGGCCGTTAAGATTGTCAACGGGGTAGTGACCGAGACCTTTACCAAACTGATCCGGCCTAAGCGGTCGATTCCCTACAAAATCCAGCAGTTAACCGGGATCACCGATGAAATGGTTAACGACGCCCCGGCACCCGCGGAAGTACTGGCGGAGTTTTTAACCTTTATGGGCGATGGCATTTTTGTGGCCCACAATGCCCAATTTGATTACGGTTTTCTCCGGGAAAAGCTGAACAAACACTTACAAGTAGACTTTAAACCGCCCGTGGCTGATACGTTAGCGCTCAGCCGGGCGCTTTGGCCGCAGTTGAAGAGTCATCGTTTGGACGTGGTGGCGAAAGAACATGGCATCATCCAGGAGCAACATCACCGGGCGGGTGATGATGCCCTTACCACCTGGCAGATCCTGGAGAAAGCACTGGCCCTTTGTAAAGAACGGTCCCTCACAAGTTGGGCGGATCTTAATACTTTAGCGCACGAGCAGCGGGTGGAGAATTTACGCACTTATCATATTGTTCTTTTGGCTCAAAACCAAACTGGGTTGCGCAATTTGTACCGGTTAGTCTCCGCTTCCCATTTAGACCATTTTCACCGTCATCCCCGGATTCCCCGCTCGCTTTTAACCAGGTACCGGGAAGGGTTGCTTGTGGGTTCGGCCTGTGAAGCCGGGGAACTGTTTTCCGCTTTACTTAATGGCGTCGAAGAACGGAAAGTACGGGAGATCGCCGCTTTCTATGATTATTTAGAGATTCAGCCCTTGGCGAACAATGATTTTTTGGTCCGCGAGGGACGCCTCAACCGTGAGCAATTGATGGCCTTAAACGAGAAGATCTGCCGGTTGGGAGCAGAATTGAACAAACCGGTCGTTGCCACCGGTGATGTTCACTTTCTTCGCCCCAAGGATGCGATCTTTCGCCAAATATTGCTTGCTGGGCAAGGCTATGACGATGCCGACCAGCAGCCTCCTTTATACCTGCGGACGACGGCGGAAATGTTGGCCGAATTTGCGTATTTAGGCGATGAGCTAGCCCGTCAGGTGGTGATTGAGGCGCCGAAACAGGTCGCGGCCCAGATCGGCGAGGTCAAGCCGGTTCCTGATGAGTTTCACCCTCCTTATATTCCTGGGGCGGATGAAGAGATCCGCACCATGGCTTACCGGCAGGCGGAGGAGCTCTATGGTTCCCCTCTCCCGTCGATTGTGGTGGAACGTCTCGAGTTGGAACTGAAAAGTATCATTGGCCACGGATATGCCGTCTTGTATCTGATCGCGGCTAAATTGGTGAAAAAGTCGTTGGACGATGGTTATCTAGTGGGTTCACGGGGTTCGGTCGGGTCTTCCTTTGTGGCAACCATGTGCGGGATTACGGAAGTTAATCCCCTGCCCGCCCATTACCGTTGTGCCAAATGTTATCATACCGAATTTATGGCGACGGGGGCGATCGGTTCGGGTTTTGACCTTCCGGATAAAGATTGTCCGCAGTGTGGCGCGGCGCTGCTCAAGGATGGTCAGGATATTCCCTTTGCGACCTTCATGGGGTTTGAAGGGGATAAGGAGCCCGACATTGACCTGAATTTCTCCGGGGATTACCAGCCGGTGGTCCTTCGGTATACCGAGGAGTTGTTCGGTAAAGGTAACGTCTTCCGGGCTGGGACGATCACCGGGTTAGCCGAGAAGACCGCTTTCGGGTTTGTCCGTGGTTATATCGAAGACCAGGGGCTGGAATTAAGACAGGCCGAGGTTAACCGGTTGGTCCAGGGGTGTACCGGGGTGCGCCGTTCCAGCGGGCAACATCCGGGCGGGATGATTGTCGTCCCGGAGGGGCAAGAGATTTATAACTTTACGCCTGTCCAGTATCCAGCCAACGACCGCACAGCCGAGTGGATTACCACCCATTTTGACTACCATGGGGCCTTAGAAGGGCGTCTTGTCAAACTAGATATTCTCGGTCATGATGACCCCACCGTCATCCGGATGCTCCAGGATTTAACCGGAGTTGATCCGAAAACGGTGCCCCTGGATGACCCGGAAACCATGAAACTATTCTCCACGGCCGCACCTTTGGGGGTCAGCCCGGATGATTTAGGGTTTGACCTGGGTACCCTGGGGATTCCCGAGTTTGGTACGGAGTTTGCCCGGCAAATGTTGGATGAGACGAAACCACAGACCTTTGCGGAGCTGGTCTACATCTCCGGTCTCTCTCACGGAACCAACGTGTGGTTGGGGAATGCCCAAGAATTGATCAAAAGCAAGCAAGCCACTTTGTTAGAGGTCATTTCGACCCGGGATAAGATTATGAATGATCTGATCTACCGGGGCTTGCCACCGAAAGCCGCCTTTACAATCATGGAAAAAGTGCGGAAAGGGCGTAGTTTGGATGAGGAAGATATCGAACTGATGAAAGAGTATGAAGTCCCCCAGTGGTATATTGACTCTTGTTTAAAGATTCGGTACCTTTTTCCAAAGGCCCACGCGGTTGCCTATGTGATGATGGGTTTCCGCATCGCCTATTTTAAAGTCTACCACCCGGAAGCCTTTTATGCGGCGTTTTTCACCATCCGCAGTACTGATTTTGATGCCGAGATGGTGCTGGGCGGATTAGAGCAGTTGAAAGAAAAGATGAAAGAACTGAAGGCAAAAGGGAATGAGATGACGGCGAAAGAGAAGGGGTTGTATGCCACCATGGAAGTGGCGCACGAAGCCATGCTCCGGGGCATCCGTTTCCTCCCGGTTGACCTTTATCGTTCCGATGCGGCCCGTTTTTTAATCACGCCCCATGGCTTGTTGATGCCGCTGACCACCATTCAGGGTCTGGGAGAGGCGGCGGCGCGTACCCTGGTGGAAGCCCGTGAAGAGGGTGAATTCTGTTCAGTGGAGGACCTGAAAGCCCGGGCCCGTCTGTCTTCTTCTGTAATTGACGTGTTATCGCGCCAAGGGTGTCTAAAGGGCTTGCCCGCCACGAACCAGCTGACCCTCTTTTAGGTCGTAGCCCCTGCTGATATTGCTTACGCATAAAGGAGGATGTTTTGTTGCCCGGATTATTGGGAGGCGGCGTCGCAAGCTTCGTAAAGGGGCGAAAGGTCCATAGGAATACGCATAAAAAAGCGTTTATTCGGTAGTCTACCGTGGCTACTGTCGGCGCTCCGCAGCGAAGAAAATGGCGCAGGATGTTGTCTAATACCTTTATTTATGGTTTAATTACAAGGAACAATTTGTGGAGGAAGAAGCTTGTTTTATTATGCTCTTTTTGTCATAATAATCGGTGTAGACCAACTGACAAAGGCACTAGTGCGACGCGGGTTGCCTCTGCACCAAACTGTAACGGTCATCCCCGGGGTGCTCTCTTTCACCCGGATCAATAACCCGGGCGCTGCTTTCGGGATTTTGTCCCACCGCACCTTTTTTTTGACGGTGATGCCGTTGGTCCTTTTTTCCCTCGTCTTTCTGTTTCGGAAGGAGATTGCACAGTATCCTTTATCTTTCCGGTTTGGTCTGGCTTTATGTTTGGGTGGGGCTGCGGGGAATGTAATCGACCGGCTCTGGAATGGAGGTCAGGTCATTGACTTTATTGACCTTGATTTTTGGCCGCTGGACAACTTTCCCCTTTTTAACCTGGCGGACACGGCGATCTTTATCGGCGCTGTCTTGATCTTGATCTGTATCACGCGCCTTCAAGATTAGGGGTATTTTTTAGGAGTGGGAGGATGACAAAATGTATCCTGTCTTATTGTCCTTAGGCCGGTTTCACATTTATTCTTATGGTTTGACGGTGGCGCTTGCCTTGTTCTGTGGTCTCCTGTGGGTCGGTTCTTTGGCGCGGAAAAGAGGGATTGCCACCTTCGAACAGATTATCGATTTTGCGCTTTATGCGATCATCGGCGGCTTAATCTTTGCTAAACTGGTGAATGTGCTTTATGAGTTCCGGACCTATCTCCATGATCCAGCATCGATCTTTTCCGGTTTTACCGGCTCCTTTTTTGGGGCAGTCCTCGGTGGTGTGCTGCTGGGGGTCTGGTATACGAAAAGGAAGCAGATTGCCACATGGCGACTGGCTGACGTGATCGCGCTCTATATTCCGTTAGGCCATAGTCTGGGGCGCATTGGCTGTTTGCTCAGCGGGTGTTGTTACGGGGTTACATCCAATCTGCCGTGGGCTTTGCCCTGTGCTGCCGGCGATCCTACCCTGCGGCACCCGACCCAGCTTTACGAAATTCTGGCTAACATGCTGATCTTTGTTGTTCTCATGGTCTGTGACCGTCGGGGACAGCGGGGCAAGAGCCGGTATTTTGACGGCTTCATTTTCGGTCTTTACGTTGGCCTTTATTGTTTGGCCCGTACGGTGGTGGAAGCCTTTCGGGACAGTCAGATCCTGGCCTTCGGTTGGCTCCGGACGACACAGGTCTTTTCGTTGGCCGTTGGTCTGGTCGTCTTGGCCTATCTTTTTGGGCGTTTAAAAAAACAGGCGAGGAATGAGCATCGTGCCTCTTCTCCGCTTCACAGTTAGTCCGGAAGAGGAGGGAATCCGGATTGATGCCTTTCTGGCGCAGGTCGAACAGATTCCTTCACGGGCTTTTGCGCAAAAATTACTGAAAAACGGGAAGGTTAAGGTCGAATCACTGCCGATCAAGCCCAGTTACCGCCTGCAGCCAGGCGATGTGATCGAAGTCGAGCTGGAAGAACCCAAGCCGCTGGCGGTTGAAGCGGAAGATATACCGTTGATGATCCTCTATGAAGACAAGGATTTGGTCGTGGTGAATAAACCCCGGGGCATGGTCGTCCATCCGGCGGCGGGTAACCCCAGTGGTACTTTGGTTAACGCCCTGCTCAAACACTGTCGGGATCTATCTGGGATCGGGGGAGTGTTGCGGCCGGGAATTGTGCACCGTTTAGATAAGGACACGACTGGTGCGTTGGTGGTGGCCAAAAACGACTTTACCCATCTGGGTTTAGCGGCTCAACTAAAGGCGGGGCAGATGACCCGGGTTTATCTGGCTTTAGTGCATGGTTCTTTACCGGCAGAGGAAGGGGCGATTAAAGCACCCATCGGCCGCCATCCGGTGCACCGGAAGAAGATGGCGGTGGTAGCAAAGGGGAAACCCGCCCACACCTCATATCGAGTGCTTGCTGCGTTTGGACCCTATACTTTAGTGTGGGTCCAGCTTCATACGGGACGAACCCACCAGATTCGGGTTCATTTTCAGCATATCGGCCACCCGGTAGCGGGTGATCCGGTTTACGGAAGGGGTAAGGAACCCTTTAAGATCGATGGTCAAGCGCTTCACGCGGCCGGGCTTGGCTTTACTCATCCCCGTACCGGTGAAGTGGTAAGGGTTTCAGCGCCTCTCCCGCCCGATCTGGAAACGGCCATTAATTATTGTGGTCAGCGCTGGGCACCGAAAAAAAATGAGATAGTACTTGACCCCTTTCCAGATTAGTGGTATACTTCTTTTGGAAAACTGCTTTAAATAGCTTTAAGTAGAAGCCTCTGCTTCTCACCCAGCGGTTGTTAACCAGCTTGGGTCGATTATGACACGAAAGATAATCATCGGTGCTCAAAGAAAATCTTGGTGCCGATGGATACTGTCATTAAGCGAGTAGAGGTTACTCGCTTAATTTATGTCTTATTTATCTATTATTAATCATTTAATAGCATCTATTGACATCGATCATCAAAAACAGGAGGTGGCGGCCGATTAACAGTGAGCTGCGCGTAAATGAGGGTATTCGGGTGAAAGAAGTAAGGGTAGTAAGCGCCGATGGCGAACAATTGGGGATTCTTCCCGTGAAAGAGGCCTTGCGGATCGCCCGGGAAAAAGACTTGGATCTGGTAGAGGTGGCTCCTACCGCTAGACCGCCCGTCTGTAAAATTATGGATTACGGTAAGTACCGTTATGAGCAGAGCAGGCGGGAAAGAGAGGCTCGAAAGCGTCAGAAAGTAGTTGACATCAAGGAAATCAGATTGACACCGAAGATTGAAACGCACGATTTTCAAGTAAAGGTAAAACGGGCGTTGAAGTTTTTGGAGAGTGGTGACAAGGTTAAGGTTTCCGTTAGATTCCGGGGCAGGGAGATTGTCCACGCCGACTTGGGGAGAAAACTTCTTATGCAGCTTTACGAGGCCGTTCAAGAAAAGGCTACCCTGGAACGGGAGCCGAAGGTTGAAGGAAGAAATATGATCATGATTCTTTCGGCCAAACAGGAATAATAACAGTTATGGAATAACATGACAAGGAGAGAAGCAAATGGCAAAGATGAAGACCCACCGTGGTGCAGCAAAAAGGTTTAAGCTGACCGGGACGGGAAAGATCAAAAAGAACAAAGCATTTCGCAGCCATATATTGGAAAAGAAGGCGCCCGACCGCAAACGGAATTTGCGTAAAGCTGAGTTAGTAACGGCGGCGGATTCCAAACGGGTTAAGCGGATGTTAGGTTTACAATAATTATGACTTGATGGGGAATAGATAGGAGGAATTGCTTTGGCACGGGTGAAACGTGGTACGAACACACGTCGACGTCATAAAAAAATTTTGAAATTGGCGAAAGGATATCGCGGGTCAAAAAGTCGTTTATTTAGAGTTGCTAACCCGCAAGTCTTAAGATCTTTGAGCTATGCTTACCGGGACCGGCGGACGAAAAAGCGGGACTTCCGCAGACTTTGGATTGCCCGTATTAATGCGGCCGCGCGGATGAACGGTATGTCTTACAGTATGTTTATCAGCGGTTTAAAGAAGGCTGGAGTTCAGATTAACCGTAAGGTCTTGGCGGATCTGGCCGTGAACGACGGCGCAGCGTTTGAGAAACTTGTTTCCGTAGCAAAACAGCAACAGTAGACAAAACGGCCATCGGCCGTTTTTTAATTTTCAGCGAGGAGGCGCGGTGGTGACCGTACTGACCAGTCGCGATAATCCGATAATCAAGACCGTTATCTCTTTACAAAGGAAAAGAGGGCGTCAGAAACACCGCCTTTTTTTGGCAGAAGGCCCGCATCTCCTGGAGGAAGCTTTGCGCTCCTCGTTCAAGGTGCGGAATGTCCTTGTGAAGGAAGGAGCTTCTTGTTCGGGTCCTTTGGGGGAGTTGGTGAAGACGCATGGGGTTCCTGTTTACCAGGTTTCCGCCCGCCTTTTTCCGGCCTTAACCGAGACGCAAACGCCCCAGGATGTGTTGGCAGTTGTCGAACAACCGGGTGAAGCTGGAAGCTTTCCTTCGGTTGGACCGGATTTTTGCGCATTGCTCCTCCATCAGATTCAGGATCCCGGGAACCTGGGGACGATCATGCGTACAGCGTGGGCGGCCGGAGTGACCAACCTTTTTATTACGCCCGGGACGGTCGACCCTTATGGGGGAAAGGTGGTCCGTTCCAGCCAGGGTGGGATCTTCAATCTTCACCTTTATTTCCAAACTCTGGAGGCAATTTTAGAGTGGGCTCGAGCCCATGGGGTTAAAGTATGGGTTGGCGATCCCCGGGCGAATAAACTCTATTTTGAGCAGGATTTGACCGGGCCCACCCTCTTCTTATTAGGTAATGAAGCCCGTGGTTTTGAGTGGACAAAGCTCGATCAAGACTGGGGGATCGCGGGTGTGCGCATCCCGGTACCGGGTGGAGCCGAATCTTTGAATGTTTCGATCTCCGCGGCGATCTTGATTTATGAAGCGCTACGCCAGCGTCTGACCGGAACGGGCCGAGAGGGATGAATGTTAACGGGAGGCGAAATGATGGGAATTGACACGGAAGCGTTACGTTTACATAAAGAAAACCGGGGCAAAATTGAGATGCGGAGCAAAGTAGAGATCAACAGCCCGGCTGAACTAAGTTTGGCCTATTCCCCTGGGGTAGCCGCCCCGTGCCGGGCGATCCATCAGGAACCGAGTTTGGTTTATGATTATACGAATAAAGGAAATACGGTAGCCGTGGTCACCGATGGTACCGCGGTGCTTGGTTTGGGTGATATTGGTCCCGAAGCAGCACTACCGGTGATGGAAGGGAAAGCGATCCTTTTCAAACGCTTTGCCGGGCTCGATGCGGTTCCGCTGGCGCTCAATACGACCAAGGTGGAGGAGATCGTGGAGACCGTGGTACGCCTGGCGCCGAACTTTGCCGGGATCAACCTGGAGGATATTGCGGCGCCCCGCTGTTTTGCCATCGAGGAGGCTTTACGGGCGCGGCTATCAATCCCGGTTTTCCATGATGATCAGCACGGAACCGCGGTGGTCTGTTTGGCAGCGCTTCTCAACGCTTTACGGGTTGTAGATAAAGAGTTGTCCCGAGTGAAGATCGTGATTAACGGTGCGGGTGCCGCCGGCCAGGCAATTGCGCGTCTGTTGTACCGGGCCGGAGCCCGTCGGCTGTTGGTTTGTGACCGGCGGGGGATTATCTATCCGGGGAAGGCGGGCATGAACCCCTACCAGGAAGACCTGGCGCAGATGATCAACCCCCGGGGTGAACAGGGTGATTTGGCAACCGCCTTACGTGACGCCGATGTTTTTGTGGGAGTTTCCGCCGCTAATCTGGTCTCTGGCGCGATGGTTAAGACGATGGCCCCGCAACCGGTGATCTTCGCTATGGCCAACCCGGATCCGGAGATCCGTCCGGAGGAAGCAAAAGAAAGTGGGGCCGCGGTCGTGGGGACCGGTCGTTCCGATTACCCCAATCAGATCAATAATCTCCTTGGTTTCCCCGGGATCTTCCGTGGACTGCTGGCCGTCCGGGCCACTAAGGTGACCGAGGCGATGATGTTGGCCGCAGCGCAGGCCATTGCCGGTCTGATTAGCCCGGAGGAGTTGACGACCGAATATATTATTCCTAATCCCTTTGACCGTCGGGTGGTACCAGCCGTAGCCTGGGCCGTCGGAACCGAAGCGCTAAAGGCAGGGGTGGCGACGATAGCGCTTGAGGCCAAGCAATTGCGTGTTTCTCTAGAGGAACAGTTCGGACCCTGGTAGGCCCGGCTTGATGGGGACTGGGAAAAAAGGACATAAACCCTTCTCTTGGTTCATAGTTTATAAAGAACTATGGTCCAGGCGGTTATGGCTGGCGTTTGGACCGAGACCGATCGGTGCAAAGAGGAGGGTGTCCGGTGAAAAATGCTATTTTTTTCTACCTTCTTGTTCTCCTATGGTCAGGCGCTGCTTTTTACCATTTTAAAAGGATATGTCAGCAATGGGGTACGGCCGGGGCGGCGGCCTTTGTCTACCGGATCATACTCCGGGATTATCCGCTTACGGCAAGCCTTAATGGGGGCCAATACCGGGAATTGATAAAGATTGGCCTCTTGGTCAAAGGCGGTGAACTGCTTTGCTTGGTGCTTTTGTGGCGTCTTTTTTGGGTGACCAGGTGGGGAGAGGTGGTTCTGGTACTGTTAATTCTGGGCGCGGGAGTTTTTGCCCTCTATTATCTAGCCTCGTTCCGGAGCGGGACTAACAAGATACAGTGTGTCTATCCCTTAACCGATGATTACGGTGTCTATGAGATTGTCCTCGGGCCTTCCGGCCCCGCCCGCGAGTGGGTTGGTACCACCTTAGCCGAATTGGATCTGCGGCGTAAGGAATTGTTGGTCTTGTCAATCGCCCGTGCGGGAAAGGTAATTATTTTCCCAAAAGGACCCGAGGTGCTCTTCGACGACGACCGCTTATTGGTCTTCGGGAAAACAGCAACCTTACCGGCGGAACCGCTCGGTGGTTTCGGAGTAGAAGGGGAGTAGTATACGAAGGGAGGATCAGGCATGGAAACAGATCTGAATAAAGGAGAAGTGCTCGGCGATTTTATTATAGTCAAAGCCTTGGAAGATGGGGTGACGATCATCGGATTAACCCGGGGTAAAGAGACCAGGTTTCACCATACAGAAAAACTGGACCAGGGGGAAGTGATGATCTTCCAGTTTACGCAGCACACGTCGGCCATTAAGATCCGCGGTAACGCAGAAATCTTAACGAAACACGGCCAAATGGTGGCCGGACGTTAAGTGGGTTTTTACCAGGTGGGCTTTCGGCATAAACCGGTTTTGAACGAAAAAAACCAGCGGTAGAGATTCCCTCTCCCGGGTGAATTCATATAATGATAGTAAACAAGATTAGGGGAGGAGAAGACATGACCGCTGGTTCTTACGGGAAAAACTATAGTTATATGCCTTTTTTAATTTTCTTGATCCTTATTTTACTTATTTTGGGTAGTGTCGGCTACTAGCGCTTTTAGCTGTAAAAATTAAGTTGGAAAAACCGGGGGGAGCGGGCCACCCCGGTCTCCGCTTTTTCCTTTGGCTACCGGTGGTGGAAACCTATGTTACGGGAGGAGGTCCAGGATGAATCTGAAGTTTGCCGGTTTAAACATCTCTCCCTTCATTCTTTTCTTAATTTTAATCTTATTGATTCTCGGTTTTGCCTAAAATAGCCGCACGTACTGGCGACAATAAGTTCACGAAGGGAATAAAATAAAGCCAGGTGAACGACCTTATCTAACCAGGGAGATCCAATCTTGCCTGGTTTTTTATTTACCGGTTTGACCGGAGACTGGTAAAGCCTTCATAGGGAAGGAAGATTAAAGGAATGCTAATAGGGAAAGGTGCGGATATGATGCGAATTAAGAAGCCTCTCCTTTTAATCTTGTATCAGTTACCTGGTTTACCCTTAGCCGAAGGATATACCCGGCTCATGAAGCATTTTGGTTATACCAATCTGACCGCGCTGGAAGCTTTAAGCTTGATGTGGATGCGGGAGCCCAACTGGGTATTGGGGGTATTAGCCTTTTTCGGCGTAAGTACCTGGGAAAGTTTGTTGGTCTATCTTAGTACAAAAATTTGGGGGACCGATTATTTACCCCTTAAAGGAATGCTGATTTTGATGACCTGTCAAGCCCTGATCTTTAGTATTTATGGGATCCTGGGCGGTCAAAGTGAATTAGTCCAGAGTGTTAGCGGTAACTATGTGCATGCCTCTGCGGCCGCCACTGGCGGTCTAATCATCGGCTATATTCTGAAAAAGTTCATTTTGAAAGGAAAACAATAAGGAAGGATGGTTCCGATAACCAGGGGAAACATTAAGCAGAATCGCTTAGCAAAAGAAAAATCACCTTATTTACGGCAACATGCTACGAACCCCGTTGACTGGTATCCCTGGGGTGAAGAGGCCTTTGCGGCGGCGAAGGCGGCGGACAAACCAATTTTTTTGAGTATTGGGTATTCGACTTGTCACTGGTGTCATGTGATGGAACGGGAGTCTTTTGCCGATCCGGAAGTGGCTACGGTGCTCAATGAAGCCTTTATTGCGGTTAAAGTAGACCGGGAGGAAAGACCCGATCTGGATGGGATCTATATGACGGTCTGTCAAGCCATGACCGGAAGCGGGGGATGGCCTTTAACCATTATTATGACCCACGAGCAAAAGCCCTTCTTTGCCGGAACCTATTTTCCGAAAAAAAGCAGTTTCGGGCGGACCGGCCTGTTGGAGCTGGCGAAGAGGATTCAAGCGCTGTGGCAGACCCGGCGGGACGAATTGCTCGCCGTCGCCGATCACAATTTGGCTGCATTGGAAGCGGCGGAAGAAAAGAGCGCGGGCGTACAGTTGCAACCGGACATCCTGGACCGGGCTTTTTCCGAAATGGCCCAGGCTTATGATGAAAGATACGGTGGTTTTGGTTTTGCCCCTAAGTTTCCCACCCCCCACCACCTCCTTTTTTTACTCCGTTATTGGCAGCGGACCGGGGAAGAAGAGGCCTTATCCATGGTCGAACACACCCTGACGGTAATGCGTAAGGGGGGGATCTACGATCAACTTGGTTCGGGTTTTCACCGTTACTCCACCGATGAACGGTGGTTTGCCCCTCATTTTGAAAAGATGCTCTACGACCAAGCAATGCTCCTTTTGGCCTATTTAGAAGCATATCAGGTGACTGGAAATAGTTTATTCCGGCAGACAGCGGAAGAGGTGTATACCTACCTGATAACGGTGATGCGTGATCCCAGCGGTGGGTTTTATAGTGCGGAAGATGCCGATAGTGAAGGCGTGGAGGGGAAGTTTTATTTATGGTCGTGGTCGGAAGTAGCCCAGGTGTTAACGCCAGAGGAAGCGCAGCTGGTTACCGCCTATTTCAACTTGGAAACGGCCGGTAACTTCCGCGGCTTGGAAGTTCCGGATGGAGCCAATATTCTTCACATCACAGCGGAGTTGACCACGGTTGCCCGGCGTTTAGGGATAGACCCGGCGCAGGCGGAGGCGCTTCTTGCCGCTGCGAAAGCAAAACTCCTGGCCCACCGTGAGCAGCGTGTGCACCCCTTTAAAGACGAGAAGATTCTCACCGATTGGAACGGGTTACTCCTGGCGGCGTTGGCCACAGGTGGACGGGTCCTACAAGCAGAAGAATGGGTCCAAACGGCGGAAGAGACAGCCCGTTTTCTCCTGACGGTGATGCGTGCGCCCGACGGCGGCTTATGGCACCGCTATTACCGGGGAGAAGCGGGGATTCACGGCTTTCTTGAGGACTATGCCTTCTTAATCTGGGGTTTATTAGAGCTTTATGAGGCTACTTTTGAAGCCCGCTATTTAAAGGAAGCCTTGGCATTAAACACTTATCTGCAGCGTAATTTCCTTGATTCCGCCCACGGCGGCTATTTTCAAACGGCGGTCAACGCCGCACAAGTTCCGGTACGCCAGAAAGAATTGTACGATGGGGCCGTCCCTTCCGGTAATTCGGTAATGCTATTAAACCTGCTAAAACTGGCCCGCATCACCGGTGATCCGTCTTTGCAGCAAGAAGCGGAAAGAAGCAGTGTGTTCTTTGGTGACCGGGTTGAACGGACGCCGGTCAATTACACTCAGTTCCTTTCCGCTTTAGATTTTGCCTTTGGTCCCGGACGGGAGATCGTCATCGCGGGGGAGAGGGGCGAAGAAACGACCGAAAGGATGTTGGCCTTCATCCAAACTACTTATCATCCGCGGACGATTAACCTTTTCCGTCCGGCGGTTGAAGAAAATCCGCTCCTAACCCGTCTGGCCCCTTTTACCAAAGAACTGACGGCGCTGGCGGGAAAGACCACCGCTTATGTTTGCCAAAATTACCGGTGTAGTCTACCTACGACTGATTGGGTTCGGTTTCAGCAGTTGGTTCAAGGGTAGAATTTTCCAGCTCGGTGGTACTATCCGCCGGGCGGAGGCGGTTTGCTTCGTCAAGCCACTTCTGGGCTTCCTCCCGCGGGACATCGGAGAGTTCTGGATCGGAAGTGATTCTTTCGACGGCGGTGGCCAAATGGTCGCAGGCCTGTTCGATAAGGCCGAGTTCCAATTCGCAACGGCCTAACCAGTAGTAGGTTTCGACCGGCCATGACAAGTGCTTAAGACACCACTCGTAATTATCTTTCGCAGTGGTGTAATCGCCTTGCTCAAAGTAGATTTTTGCGCTTAAAAGGACCGGATCCGGATCGCTCAGGTTAAAGGAACGGGCCTTTTTGGCGGCTTGGAGCGCTTCTTCCCAATGGCCGGCTTTATAATTGGTATAAGCTAAGTTATAATAGACCTTACCGTCCGCATAATCCTCTTTTATAAGGTTATTGATGATGGTTAGTGCTTGGTCGAGATTCCCCATCTCACGGTAACAAACGGCCAAGACATTGCGGAGCTTTGGCGACAGGGGCTTACCAGGTTTTTTGTCTGCCGTTTCCAACAGAGTGGCCGCTTCGGCCCACTTTTTTTTCTGCGCCGTAACTAATGCTAAATTAATGTATGGTTTCGGGCTCGCCGGTTCGAAAGCGATGGCTTTTCGTAAATAAGCCTCGACTTTATCCCGATCGACATTTACCAGAGCGATTATGCTCCAGAACTTACCCGGGGCGGTAAAGTAAAGGAGGATCACCCAAACGGCAACGCCGAGGCCGAAGGGGAGCCAACCGGGCCGGATAAACAGGGCCAATACGCACCAAGCAACAAGGACCCATTGGATTTTTTCTTCCCATAAACGTTTAAGCATTCTTATCCCTCGCTTGAAACTAGTGATTTTGAAAATGCATCCCCACGCAAAGAGGCCTTCAGGAATCAGTTGGAGGCCGAATAATACTATTATACCGGAGAGCACCATTTTCTTCAATAAAAGCGGGGTGCGCCGACGGTAAAAAAGCCCCCTATCCTGGGAAGTATGATTACGGTAAAAAGTGGTTATACTAAAAAATCCCAAAAGGGAAATGGGGGTGTAAAGGATGAGATTGCTCTATTATTGCGACCTTTTTTTCTGGTATTTACACAAGGTGACACTGGTTGCGATCCTTGTTTGGCTGGTCCGTTTATGGCGCCATGAGACGCAGCAGAAGAAGGAAGAGACACCTGAAAACTAAAGGCGAGGATTGTTTCGCTTTTCCCTTGTCAAGATTGGTTTATATATAATAAGATAAAAGGTAGTCGTTGACACCGACTACGGTATGCGGCCAAAGAAGGGGCCTTAAAACTTTTGGGTGATTGCAGGGAGAGGATAGTGGTGGAACGGAAAAAGAGGGTGGCAGTGTTGGGGCTGGGCATAGAAAACCTGGCCTTAACCGATTATTTATTACAAAAGGGGGCGCATGTAACGGTTTGTGACCGGCGAACCCCACAGCAACTGGGCGAACGTTATACAACCTTACATAATTTAGGGGTTGATTTTCGGCTGGGCTCGTCTTACCTGGAAGGATTAGAAGATTTCAATGTATTATTTCGTTCACCGGGATTACCCTTATTCCAACCGGAGTTGGTTGACGCTATGCGCCAGGGGGTGGAGGTGACCAGCGCGATGCGGCTTTTTGTTATGCTCTGCCCTTGTCCGATTGTGGGGGTAACCGGAACCAAAGGGAAAGGGACTACTTCGGCGTTGATCCACCGGATGCTGGTGGCAAGTCAGCGTCGGTGTGGTGCCCAAGCCTACTTGGGCGGGAATATCGGGATTGCCCCTTTTTCGTTCCTACCGCAACTGACCGCTGCTGATGTGGTCGTTTTGGAGCTCTCCAGTTTTCAGTTGGAGGATATGGTCGAGAGTGTGCCGATTGCGGTCGTGACGAATATTACTGAAGATCACTTAACGGCGGCGGATCCTAACAACCCCAATTACCATCGCTCTCGCGAAGCTTATGTCCAGGCGAAGACGAATCTCTTCCGCCATCAGGATGCTTCCGGGATCACAATTCTGAATAATGACGATCCGACCTGTCGCACCTTAAAGGAGATGGCCCCGGGAACATTGCTTCTTTACGGAAGCAGCCCCCAGTCGCCGGGTGCCTGGTATGAACCGACCAGGGACGGCCAATATAAGCTCTTTTGGAACCCGGCTGGGGAGCAGGAAGAGTTGATCGGGAGTGACCGGATTAAACTCCGGGGTGAACACAACCTTTTAAATATTGCGGCGGCAGCGTTGGCGGCGGCGCAGGCGGGTGCCGACCGGGACAGCATCGTTGGTGCGATCAGCGCTTACCATGGTTTAGAGCACCGTCTGGAGTACGTGGCGACCGTTGATGGGGTCCAATACTTTGATGACTCCTTTGCGACTGCGCCCGAACCAACCATCGTTGCCTTGCGTGCGTTTAAGGAACCTATCGTGTTGATCGCCGGGGGTGTCGATAAAGGCGTCGACTACTTGCCTTTGGTGGAGGAGATTTTAGCTAGTTCGGTTAAGGCTGTTGTGCTCATTGGGAAGATGGCCCCGGTTCTTAAGGAGCTCATTATTAGGCTGGGAACGGAAAAAGGGAAGGTTCCCTTTTTGGTGGATGGCGGTACCGATATGGCGAAGGTCATGGCGGTCACGCGCGAGATAGCAAAGCCCGGTGATGTGGTTCTGCTTTCGCCCGCCTGTGCCAGTTTTGATTTATTCAAGAACTATAAAGAGCGGGGCGACCTTTTTAAGCAAGAAGTAAGGGCCTTGGCGGCCAAGCCAGAAAAGGCGATTTAGAAATCGAAAGAGGAAACCGCACCCGGATGATGAAGGATAAAGAGAGGAGTCGAGCCGAGCTGAAGAATAAGCCGAGCTGAGTAGTTTTAAGGAGGATATAATGTCTGGTATTGTAGGTGTCTGCCGAACAGGCGAAAGTGATCTGGTGGAAAAAATGCTGGCGAAGATTGGCCATCGCGGACCGGGTGGTCAGAAAGTGATGGCGCGAAAAGGGGGCGTCCTGGGGGTGGTTTACCGTAAGGGCGCGCGGCCGCCTTTCCTAAACCGGCCCCGGTGCAGCGCCGTCTGGGATGGACGTTTCTCCCGCGATCTGGACCGGGTGGAGACCGATACCCCTTTAGCGTTAGCCGCCGTGAAGGACGGGAAAGTTATGCTCGTCCGGGATGGGCTTGGTATCTCCCCGCTCTACTACGGTAAAGTCGATGGCACTTTGGTCTTTGCTTCAGAGGTAAAAGCGCTGGTGGGGATCGCCAACCGAATTCGGGAGTTTCCCCCCGGTTATAAATATATTACCGGCGAAGGTTTTCAACAGTTTTTTGGTTTAAAACCGGTTGAGACCTGGCCGTTGCCAAAAGAGGAAGCCGCGTACCGTTTGCGGAAAGCATTAGAGCAAGCGGTTTCTGATTATATTAAAGACCAAACGGAGGTTGGCTCTCTGCTCTCGGGTGGTCTGGATTCCAGTACTCTAGCGGCTTTAGCCCGTCGGCGTGTGGACCGGTTACACACCTTTGCTTGCGGGATGGAAGGGGCTTCTGATCTGGAGTATGCCAGGGAAGTGGCGGATTATATCGGTTCTATTCACCACGAGGCAGTCTATTCGGTTAAGGATCTATGGCGGGCCCTCCCGGATGTGATTTACCATCTGGAGTCCTTTGATGCTCTCCTCATCCGTTCCGCCGTGACCCATTATTTGGTGTCCAAGGTGGTCTCCGATTATGTACCGGCTGCTTTTTCCGGCGAAGGTGGGGATGAGCTGTTTGCCGGTTATGATTACTACAAAGAAATGGAACCGGAAACCCTCAACGAAGAGCTGATCGAGAGTATTAACCGGCTGCATAATACGGCTCTACAACGGGTTGACCGCTCCGCCGCTGCCTACGGAACCGAAGCTTATGTCGGGTTCCTCGCGCCACCGGTGGTTAAACTGGCGGTGCGGATCCCAGTCGAGTATAAACTGTACCAAAAAGCCGATGAAGAGCCGGTGGAGAAATGGATTTTACGAAAAGCAGTGGAGGATTTACTCCCGGAGGATGTTCTCTGGCGGCCGAAAGTGAAATTCTGGGAGGGTGCCGGGGTGGAAGATCAGATTGCGGCTTATGCCGAAGCCCAGATCAGCGATGCCGATTTCCGCAACGAACGCCGTTTGCCGGATGGTTCTTATCTTAACACCAAAGAAGAGCTGTTCTACTACCGTATCTTCAAAGAGCATTTTGGCTCCCTTACGGATTTGGATTTTGTCGGGCGGACGAAAGGCGCTCCTTGTGAGCCCGCGTCGTTTTAAAAGCTAAAAAAAGCCTCCGGCTTCGGCTTATGCCCTTTAGGGTTGACAGTTGAGCTCTATTATCAAACTGTCAACCTGAAGGGGTTTTCTTTTTTCCCGTTTGTCAACGGGGAGCCGTTTCGGAGGGGACAAAAGCATGGTAGATCCGGCGCATTGCTTCTTCGAAATCTTTGTTTTCAATACCGACAATGATATTGATCTCGCTGGAACCTTGGTCAATCATCCGGACGTTGATCCCGCCTTCGGCCAGGGCCGTAAAGAGTTTGGCCGCGATTCCGGGTGTGTAAGCCATGCCAATGCCAACGGTTGCAATCAGCGCAATATCATGGAAGACTTCAATGGCGTCGGGCTTACAGACGCGGTTGATATCGGTCAGAACCTTTTCCAATTTGTTGTTGAGTTGGGAGTCGGCAATAACCAGGGAGATGGTGTCGATTCCGGAAGGCATGTGTTCAAAGGAGATCCCATGGTCTTCGATGACCGACAACAGTTTCCGTCCAAAGCCCAGTTCCGAATGCATCAAGGTTTTTTCGATGGCGATGATGGTGAACCCTTTTAGCCCGGCAATGCCTGTAATCGAACCGGGGGTACGGAGATTCCCGTTATCATTCACAATCAAGGTGCCGGGAGCGTCCGGATCGTTCGTGTTTTTAATATTGATCGGAATCTTGGCCTCCCGTACCGGAAAGATCGCCTCTTCATGCAGGACCGAAGCACCCATATAGGCTAATTCCCGTAGTTCCCGGTAGGTGATCTCCTTGATCGGTTTCGGATTTTTTACGATGCGGGGATCGGCCATCAGAAATCCGGAGACATCGGTCCAGTTCTCGTAGAGTGTGGCGTTTACGCCGCGGGCAACGATGGCACCGGTAATGTCCGAACCGCCCCGGGAGAAGGTGCGGATCCGGCCGTCGGGGGTTGACCCGTAAAAGCCGGGGATGACCGCCTGTGGATACCGGCTCAGCTCCTGGCTGAGTACGTTTTGCGTTTTTTCCGCGTCAAAGCGGCCCTCCGCGTCAAAGAAGATCACAGTGGCCGCATCCACAAAGGCAAAGTCTAAGTAGGCAGCGAGGATTTTGCCGTTGAGATATTCACCACGGCTGGCTGTATAATCGGCGGAAGCGCCTGCTTGGATCTGGGCTTCAATTTCGGCCAGTTCCGAATTAAGATCAAGGGTCAGGCCCAGTTCGGTGCAGATGGAGAGATACCGCTCTCTGACGAGGCCGAAGACTTCGGTGATGGAACGTTGTTCTTGGGCGAGGGCATGACATTTATATAGAAGGTCGGTAACCTTATGATCATGCTTGCCTCTTTTTCCGGGGGCAGAAGGAATCACGTACCGACGCGCGGGATCCGCCGCCACAATCGCCCGGACCTTTCGGAACTGGGCGGCATCGGAAAGGGATGATCCACCGAATTTTGTAACTTTAATATCCATCTGTTTCCTCCTTTACAAATTCCGGCCCGATGGAGTCTGACTCTAAGAGATATTAGGCGTAAAAAATTTAACGCCTTCTTCTTTACTAATATTTAATACTTTGGCCGGGATCTTTGCTAAATATGGTGTGGCTTACGGGAAGGTTATGGAATGATAAAAGCGAAGACCAAGATCGGATGTTATAACCAAAATAGTTTAACCAAAAAGGAGACAACGGCATCATGGCCTTTTCGGCAGAAAAATCATTTGTCTATAAGTGGCTGGGTAAGCTCAAATCCGATCTGAGACGCCGCCTGCGTCCCGACGGGGCGGTGCCAAACCGTAAAGAAGAGCGTCCGGGGGAGGGAAAACGCGCCCTTTCGATCCGGATCGCCCTGGTGTTAAATCTTCTGAACTACCCCCTGTTTTGGTCCGGGATTGTTTTATGCTGTTGGCTTGTTTTCGAATACCTGTCCGCCCCTTTTCTTCCGTCGGAGCTACGGGTCAAAGTTCAAACTTATAGCCAGCCGTTGGTGGCAGTTTTCGGACCGGCCGCGGTAGGCTACTGGACCAATTGGCTGGCGATTAAGATGATTTTTCATCCCCAGCGTAAAAACGCGGTTTGGTGGGGGTTAATCCACGCCCGGCGGGATGACCTGATCATTAACTTGGCAGCGGGGATCCAGTCGGAAATGATTGCGCCGGAGATTATCCGGGATTACCTTTATGAGCATGGTGTTCTGAATAATTTGACGACGATTTTGGCCGGGACAATGGATGGCGTGATCCGGGAACCCGAGTTTCAGCAGGAATTACGGGAAGTCGTCGTGGATTTACTGACCCGGTTCAGCACTGATCCGCGGACCAAAGCGCAACTTGATCAGTATCTTGACCATATTATCGAAGAGTGGAGCCCCGAAAGCGTTGGCGGGAAAGTATTGGCGTGGACGAAGGAGCTTTGGGCAAAAGCCTTGCGCAAACAGATCATGGGATTACTGGCGCAGTTACCGGCAAGTACGGATTATTTTATGCCCCGGATCATGGCCTATCTGGAAACCCTTCCGGATAAGTTGGTTGCTGGGGAGAAAGCGGTGGAACCATTGGTGGCGGATTTGATAGCTGACGGGGTGAGAAGCATTGATCTGGAAAAGGTGATCCGCGAACAATTAGCCAAGATGGACCCTTCCGCCCTTGAACACTTGTTAACCTCCAATATCTCCGCAGAACTGGTTTTTATCCAGACTTCCGGTGGTATTTTCGGCTTCCTGGTGGGACTAGCCATTCTGTATCCTTCCTTGCGTCCGGTATTTTTGTTGGTTGGATTTGTTCTGTGGTTGGTTTACCGCCGCACGGTCGAAAAAAAAGAAACCAGCGTTTAAGCTGGTTTAAACAATCTGTACTCTGCTTTCCTCATGGAGCAGGAGCTCTGTTGACGAGTGCTCCCGGCTACGGAGAATATTTTCGATGCTAACCAGCTGCACACAGAGGGTAAACAATTCCATGGCTGTTTTCAGTTCGGCCAACGGCGGGTAAGTTGGCGCAATACGGATGTTTTCATCGTTGGGATCGATCCCGTAGGGGAAAGTCGCCCCGGCTTTGGTCAGTTCGACGCCGGCGTCAGCCGCCATTTGGACGACTTTCTTGGCACAGCCGGGTAAGGTATTAAAGCTGATGAAATATCCGCCCTGGGGACGGCTCCAGGATGCGATCTTCTTACCACCCAATTCGGTTTCTAAAAGGTTAAGGACCAGGTCAAATTTGGGGCGGAGCACAGCCGCGTGTTTTTTCATGTGCAAGCGGACATTTTGGGCATTTTTAAAGAAGCGGATATGGGCCAGCTGGTTGAGTTTGTTCGGCCCGATCGTTTGGATGCCCATCTGTTTTTTGAGACGGTTGATATTCGGTACACTGGAAGCGACCATGGCCAGTCCTGCCCCGGCGTACGTAATCTTCGATGTTGAACTGAAAATATAGACCCGGTCGGGATGATTGGCCTCTTTACAGGCGGTCAGAATGTTTTTTAAAGGAACCGGATCGGAGGAAAGGTCATGCCAGGCATAGGCGTTGTCCCAGAAAATCCGGAAATCCGGAGCTTTTGTTTTCATCCGCGCCAGACGGGTGACGACCTGATCCGAATAAGTAACGCCGGTGGGGTTGCTATACTTGGGAATGCACCAGATTCCCTTGATGGTTTCATCCGTCGCCACCAGCTTTTCGACGAGATCCATATCGGGTCCGTCCTCCCGGATCGGAATGGTGATCATTTCTATATTATAAAATTCACAAATGGCAAAATGCCGGTCATAACCAGGGCTGGGACAAAGGAACTTGATCGGTTGCTGTCCCCAGGGGGCTTCCTGCCCGTCTACGCCGAAAATTAGGGCCCGGGTTATTAGATCATGCATCAAAGCTAAACTCGAGTTACCGTGGACAATAATCTCGTCCGGTTGGACTTCCAGTAATTCGGCAAAAAGACGGCGGGCTTCTGGTAGTCCCCCGAGCCCACCGTAATTCCGGCAATCGGTGCCGTCTTCCGCTTGGTAGTTACGGTTAAGGCTTTCCAATAAACCAGAGGACAGGTCCAACTGTTCGGAGCAAGGTTTGCCACGGGACATGTTGAGTTTCAGCTTCTTCTGTTTGAAGTTTTCATACTTCAAGGTTAACTGTTTTTGCATATGGCGTAGGGTATCCGTATCTAAAGTCAAAAAGTCCACCATAAAATAATCCCCCTGCAAAAATGAATAGTCATTATTTTTATTATAAGTAAGGCGGGATCGAAAAGCAACCAAGTTGTGAAAGTATACAAGTATACCTTATTAATATTATTTTGTCCGCTACAAAGCGACAGTAAAAATCCCGCCTACCGCCAAAGGGGGACTGATGATTACGCCATATTTTTGCTGGCGACCAGATTAACATCGCTCCCCGCCAGATTTGCCCTGAGAACGGTCCCAACTTTAACAGGTAGTTTGACGCGGATCCCTTTTACTTCTTCCATAGCGGTGAAAAGCAGTTCTTTTGGTAAAGGCCGGTCAGTTTTGACGGGTAGTAGCCGCGGACTGTTTTCGATGGCCACAACCGCGGTTAAAACCCGCCGGGGGGTCGTGATTTCCGTTTGGGCGTAGGTACGGCCGCGGACGCAGCGGTGTCCGGTAATATGTAGTTCGCCCGACATTTTAGGGTCGGCAACCGTGATCTGGCACCCAAGCGGGCATACAATACAAGTCAGTTTAGTCACAGGTCTCCACCTCCAGGCTGACCGGGATCTTTTCCGGTTTGCTTTTGAGTTGTGTCGGGTCGAAACGGAAACGGATGGTTTCACCGGGTGTTACGGCCTTGAACCGGCGGGTCGCCGGGCCGACTTTAAGCGTCACATCTTCTTCCGGAAAAAGGGGGCGGATATAGAGCGTCGTCGTATTGGACAACGACACATACTGGGGAACGACCGTACGAATGTTACGGCCAGTACGGAGTGGGATGTAAGGTTCGGTTGGGCTTTCCCCGTTGAGAAAGGCGGCGGCCGCCTGACCGGTAATTTCGCCCTCGATACTGACATCGTCGACCAAATCGTGGACATGGGCCACATTACCACAGGCGAAAATGCCCGGAACAGTGGTCTGGTAAGTTGAAGTCAGTAACGGCCCTTTAGTCACCGGATCCAGCTCCACGCCGGCCATCAGCGAGAGTTCATTTTCGGGGATGAGACCGACCGATAGGATCAACGTATCACAGGGCAGAGTGAAGGCTTGTTCCTTGATTGGTTGCAAGTCCTGGTTAACCGGGGCCACCGTAACGCTGGTCAATCTTTTTTCGCCATTGATCCGGGTTACCGTATGGCGCAAATAGAGGGGGATGGAAAAGTCCTCTAAACACTGGACGAGATTACGCTTCAGCCCAGTGGAGCAGGGAAGAATCTCGACGACTGCGCGGACCTTGATTCCTTCCAGGGTGAGGCGGCGGGCCATGATCAAGCCAATGTCCCCGGAACCGAGAATAACGGCTTCTTTGCCGGGTGCTAAACCATAAATATTCATGAGCTGTTGAACGGTACCTGCCGTAAAGATTCCGGCAGGACGGGTGCCGGGAATTTTGAGGGCACCACGGGGCCGTTCACGGCACCCCATGGCCAGGATAATTGCTTTGGCCTGGTAGTAACGGATACCGGTTTGTTCATTAACCACATAAATCTCCCGCTGCGGTGTGATTTTCACTACCGTACTTGCGGTTTGCAAATGGATCTGTGGGTAGTCGGTCAACCGGTCGATAAAACGTTGGGCATATTCGGGTCCGGTTAATTCCTCCCGAAAATAGTACAGTCCGAAGCCATTATGGATACATTGTTGTAAGATACCACCGGGTTCGGTCTGGCGTTCAAAAAGTGCGATCCGGCCTACACCGGCTTTAGCCGCCGCGATCGCGGCGGCTAAACCCGCGGGACCGGCCCCAATTACGGCTAGATCGATTCTGGATCGACGCATTTTTCTTCATGGCCTCCTTCCTCTAGGTTAGCTACTGTTTTTCCCCGTAAAGGCCCGGCTAAAAGTTCACTGCCCGGACCGTTTTTGGTTATTTGCCACGGAGGCAAGCCCAGTTCCGAACTGAGGAGCATGATCAGGTGGGGAGAACAAAAACCCCCTTGGCAGCGGCCCATTCCCGCCCGGGTTCGTAGTTTAATCCCGTCTAAGGTGGTGGCCCCGCGTTTGATCGCCGCTTTGATCTCGGCGGCACTGATCTGTTCGCAGCGGCAGACTAGCTGTCCATAGGCCGGTTCGTTTCGGATCAACCCATTCCAGGCTTGCAGGTTCAGACGCGACGGGCGGAGGACAGTCCGGCGTGGATTAAAGTCCCTTTTTTCCTTCCCGAGGCGGCCAGCCTCCTTCAATAAAGCGACGACGTATTCGGCAATGGCGGGCGCGGCGGTCAGGCCGGGAGAATCGATTCCGGCCACATTGATGAAACCGGGGGAGACCGGCGAGGGACCAATGATAAAATCATTAGCCGGAACGGAAGCACGAACACCCGCAAAAGAGGCGATCACCGCGTTGTCCGGTACCCCGGGAACCAATACTTGTGCCATCTGGTAAACCTCCTGCCAACCGCGAAGGCTGGTGCCCCGATCGGTGGTGAAATCGACGGAGTGGGCGGTGGGGCCAAGCATGATGTTGCCCTCAACGGTGGGGATGATCAAGATCCCCTTTGAGGTGGACGTGGGTAACGGGAAAATAGTCCGTAATACCAAACCTTCCAGCTGGCGATCGAGGATGTATTCTTCGCCCTGCCGCGGCTGGATCTGAATGGAGTCGTCGCCGATTAAAGCAGCCACCTCTCCGGCTCCAAGTCCGGCTGCGTTGATGACGGTTTTCGCAATAATCGGCTCATGGTTGGTATAGACGATAAACTCGTCGTTTACCACCTCAATCTTAACAACCCGTCGTCCTAGTTTTAACTGCACGCCATTGGCAACCGCGTTTTCCATTAGGGCCTGGACCAGATCGAACGGAACCACGATTCCGGCTGCTTCCACCAGTAATCCCCGGCATAAGGAAGGGGCCAGGTTGGGTTCGAGTTTGTGGAGGTCTTCTTGGTTAACCCAAGCGATTCCAGTTACACCGTTGGTCCGACCTTGGGCGAGCAATTCGTCAAGTAACGGTAGTTCTTCTGCATTGCGGGCGACGATCAGTTGGCCGTTCTTTTTATACAAAACCGCCAGTTCTTCCACGAGCTGCGGAAAGAGTTGGTTCCCCCGCACACAGAGTTGGGCCTTGAGACTACCTGGCCGGTCATGGATGCCGGAGTGGACAATCCCACTATTGGCCTTGGAAGCGCCAAAGGCCACATCCACTTCCTTCTCAACCAGGGCAACCTGGAGTTGGTAGCGGGATAGGGCCCGGGCGATGGCGGCCCCGACAACCCCGCCGCCGATGATGAGGAGCTCTGTTCGGATTGGTTTCATCTTTTTGCCTCCTGTTTGTTTTATGCCATTGTTTGGAAAGAAAAAAGGACGATCAACCCGCCAAACCAGCAGGTGATCGTCCTTCTCTTGCTCTCACGGACAATTATTAAATTGTAACAACCGCCGTTCCCTCTTTAAAGGTGCCAAAGTTCTTTTTTACTCGTGGAGACGGCTAAAACCCCCGCTTTTAACAGGGTAATGATCTCTTTTTTACAACTGATCATTCCGCCAGCGATGATTGGGATCGGAGTATTCTCCTTCAGTTCCGGAATGACTTTTGCAATGATTCCCGGCATGATTTCGATGAAATCCGGCTGGGTGGTGCGGACCATCTTTAAACCGGTCTGGATCGAGAGCGAATCCAACATAAAGAGACGTTGGACCGTCTGCAGTCCGTATTGCCGCGCTGTTGCCGTCAAGTTGGGCTTGGTGGTGATCACCCCGGTTGGTTTGATCGCCGAACCGATATAGTCAACGGCGGCGGGATCTTTACTTAAACCGGCGACCATCTCTAGATGAATAAAGACCTTTTTTTGCTGGTCTTTGATCATCATTACTTTTTGCGGCAGGTCACACAGGGAGGCGGCCAGGAGAAAAATGATCTTGACCGGCGAAGAAAGGGCGAACTGGAGCGCTTCATCATCGCGGACCGCCGCGATAATAGGGTGGGCTTCCAGTTGATCACGGAGCGTTTTCTTCATCCTTATTCACCCGGCTTTCCATGTTTCTTCCCGTCTTAACGTAGTCTTTTGCAGCTTTTTCTGACCACTAATTCGCTGGGGAGCAGTACCTTCTTGGGGAAGCGCCGTTCTTTTTCGATTCTTTCCCGGAGCAGATCGATGGCGGTTAGTGCCATAAAATTAATATGGACCCGGATTGTGGTCAGCGGCGGGATCAAAAACTTCGAAGTGACAAGATCATTAAAGCCGATGATACTGATCTGGTCGGGCACCTCGATCTGCGCTTCGTGTAAAGCCCGTAACGCGCCGGTGGCCATCGTATCATTGGCGATCAGAAAAGCGGTTGGAATCCGTGGGGTGTCGAGCAATTCACGCAGGACATTGTAGCCTTCCTGGTATGAAATGCAACGGCCTGTATAAACATAGTCGGGATTGTAGAGATTATACTCCTCCATGAGATTTATAAACTCTTTTTTCCGGTTATCAACGGTTTGCTCCTTATAGTCGCCCACGACCGAACCGCCAATAAAACCGATTTGGGTGTGACCCAGCTCGATTAAGTACTGGATGGCTTCGGTTATGCCCAAGCGGAAATTGATGGTCACCGAATCATACAATTTTTCCTGGGGGGAGGAGTCGACAAAGACGATGTTCGGGGTATAGGTGGCTAGCTCTTCAATCTCTTCGCGGGAAAACTTCCCGATCGCGATAATCCCGTCTAGATCATCAACCATGACTTGGTAGTGCTCGTTGGTCTTATTGATCTTAAAGGTGCTGATGTTGGCGAGGGCGCATTCCTTTTCGATCGATGTCATCAAGTATAAGTAATAGGGGTCGTCCAGCAGTTCGTTCTCGGAGTACCAGTCGAGAATACCAAAACAAAAACGGGTCTTTTCATTTTGGTTCTTTTTGCGTTCCCGCATCGTTACGTACTCTAACTCGTCGGCAATTTTAAAGATCCGCACCTTTGTTTCGGGCGAGACCGATAAAGTGTGATCGTGATTCAGGACCCGGGAAACAGTTGCCGGAGAAACTCCTGCACGCTTTGCAATATCTCTAATCGTAGCCATAGGCAGACCCTTTCATTAAATTAGTGTTTTTCTTAATTATAAACTACTTGAAACAACTTGACAACAATAAAGTTTAGTAAACATTTATTGAGGATCGGGACCGGTGGTGGGCGGTTATAGCGGATAAAAGCGGTGGAACCACTGTTGTTTTGCTCTTTTTACAGGAGATTGGTCCGTGCTGCACACCTAAAGCAAGGGAAGGGATGGAGAAAAGTAATAAATGTTTAGTAAATTAGTATTGACAAAATGTAAATTGGGTTTTAATATTTAATTGCAGCCTGCCTGATTCAAGGCGTAACTAAATATTTTTAAGGAGGGAAATGTATGAAAAGGTTATTATCCCTAGTATTGGTGGGATTGCTTTGCGTGTCAATCCTCGGAACCGTAGGGATAGCAGCGGAAAAAAAGGGTAAACTCACCATCTGGGCCTGGGATCCGAACTTCAACATCCCGGTGATGGCGGAAGCGAAGGCAAGGTACCAAAAGCTTAATCCGAAGGTGGAAATTGAAATTGTCGAAATGGCCAAGGCCGATGTGGAACAAAGGCTAAATACGGTCCTTGCTTCCGGCGCCCGGGAAGGGTTACCGGATATTGTTTTGATTGAGGATTACAATGCACAAAAGTATCTACAAGCTTATCCCGGTGCGTTTGTCGACTTGACGAAAGCAATTAACTTTAAAGAATTTGCCGCCTACAAAACCGAACTAATGACCCTCAACCGGAAAATCTACGGTGTCCCCTTTGACTCAGGGGTCAGTGCGCTATTTTACCGCCGTGACATCTTGGCGGAAGCGGGCTACAAACCGGAAGATCTATATAACATAACCTGGGACCAATTGATTGAGATCGGGAAAAAGGTTAAAGCCAAAACCGGTAAAGCGCTCCTCGGTTTTGACCCCGCCGACGGCGGCCTGATCCGGATCATGATGCAATCCACCGGTGAGTGGTATTTTGATGAGCAAGGTAATCCCAAAATTGTCAATAACGAAGCAATCAGAGAAGCATTTAAGATCTATAAGAAGCTCATGGATTCCGGAATTATTAAACAGACCAGCGGCTGGAATGAATGGGTGGCCAGTTTCAACAATGGTGATTCGGCAGCGGTGATTACCGGCTGTTGGATTATCGGCTCGATTAAGGCCGAAAAGAGCCAGTCGGGGCTTTGGGGGGTTGCGCCGACACCGCGCTTAAATCTGAAAAATTCCGTTAACTACTCGAACTTAGGCGGCTCCAGCTGGTACATAACAGCCAGATCCCGGAATCGGCAAGTGGCTGAGGATTTCATGAAAACCACCTTTGCGGCGGATCGGGACTTCTACCAAAAAATTCTCGTTGGCCAAGGCGCATTGGGTTCCTATCTACCAGCCCAAGATGGCCCGGCCTTTACTGAGCCGGATCCCTTCTTTGGCGGACAAAAGGTGTTCGCTGATTTGGCGGCTTGGATGCGGGAGATCCCGCCGGTTAACTACGGTTTATTCACCTACGAAGCCGATTCCGCTCTGATGGCGGTGATGCCGGATTACATCGCCGGACGCATTGATCTTGATACGGCATTACAACGGGCTGCTGTCCAGCTAGAGAACCAGATTGCTTTCTAAGGCAGTCGCCCACGCTGGCCACTTCAATTTTGCGGAGTGAATTAAAACAAAGCCAGGTGGTGGACAAGCCGCGAAGGCCAACAGCAGCTGGTCATGGTCGCGGTGCCTTGGCGCCGGGAGAATGACCGGCAAGATTTTTTAAGGCTGGATAAAAAGATTAGTAAAAAGAGGAATAATACCGAACGCACCAAAAGCGGATTATTCCTCTTTTTAAAAAGAAAAGGTGAGACATGATGACCGAAAAACCGATTAAAATGCCCAACTACGGACGGCCGAGGTGGACTCTATCCCGTTATCATCGATATGGCTGGTTTTTCATCTCCTTTGCTGTGCTTGTTCTGGCGCTCTTTATGCTATACCCGATTATTAGTTCGCTGATCATGTCGACCTATTCGTCGCGGGGCATGATCCAACGTTTTGTTGGTTTGGGTAACTACCAACGCCTGCTTAAAGACCGCGTATTTTTACAAGCGTTGAAAAACACGTTAATCTTCTTTATTGTCCAAGTACCGATTATGCTTTTGTTGGCGTTGCTCATTGCCACGCTCTTGAATAACAAGGACATTAAATTTCGGGGTCTCTTCCGCACGGGGATCTTTCTACCGGCCGTCACCTCCTTAGTGACCTATTCCACGCTCTTTAAAATGATGTTTAGCCTGGAAGGATTGGTCAATAAGTTTCTTCTTAACATCAAATTGATTAGCACACCGATCCCCTGGCTAGTTGATCCCTTTTGGGCGAAGATTACGGTGATGATCGCGATGACCTGGCGGTGGACCGGATACAACATGATCTTTTATCTATCTGGATTGCAAAATATCCCGGATGAGCTTTATGAAGCGGCGAAGATCGATGGGGCCAACGCCTATCAGCAGTTTGCCCGGATCACCGTTCCCTTATTAAAACCGATTATTCTTTTTACCGCGATTACCTCGACCATTGGCACGCTACAGTTATTTGATGAACCGACCAACTTTGCCTCGGGTGGTGTAACGGCGGCAACGATTGGACCCGGGAATTCCCTTTTGACGATTGCCGTCTACATTTATAATTTATGCTTTAAATACATGCCTAACTTCGGGTATGCGGCGACTATTGCTTATGTGATCGTGATTATTGTGGCGATTCTTTCGTTCGTACAGTTTAAATTGGCAGGTGAACGCCGATGAAAGTGAAAAGTTACTTCTTCCGTTGTGTCCAATACGTCTTTTTGGTGACTGCTTTTGTGCTTGCCGTTTTCCCCTTTTATTGGATGGTGGTTGGAACGACCAACAGTGCGGTCGATATTATTAAGGGAAAGATAACCTTTGGCGACCAATTGATTCCAAACTTAAAAAAACTGTTTGCCGATTATGATGTGGGCCGGATCTTTTGGAATTCGTGTAAAGTTTCAATTTTAACCCTGATCGGACAGTTACTCATCTCTTCTATGGCCGCCTATGGTTTTGAATTTTTCGCTTCGAAGGCGCGGGAACGGGTTTATCGGGCGGTTTTATTGACAATGATGGTGCCCTTTGCGGCTTTGATGATCCCGCTTTTTCGCTTGATTGTCCGGTTTCATCTGCTTGACACCCATACTGGATTGATCCTTACTTCTTTGGCTTCGGTGTTTTTGATCTTTTTCTTCCGGCAAAGCTATAAGTCGTTTCCGAAGGAGATAATCCAGGCGGCTCGGGTGGACGGGGCCGGTGAGTTCCGGATTTTCTGGTCGATTGTGGCACCGGCCATGAAGGCCACTTACGCGGCGGCTGCGATCTATTCCTTTATGACCAGTTGGAATAATTATATGTGGCCCTTGATCGTTTTGCAGAGTAACAACCAGAAAACGATGCAACTATTTGTTTCAAGCCTGGCTTCCGCCTATTTCCCCGAATACGGTGTTGTGATGAATGCGATTCTGATCTCAACTTTACCGATGATCGTGATCTTCTTCAGCTTACAAAACTATTTTGTCCGCGGGATTACTGGGTCTGTAAAACAATAAGAGGAGACGAGCAATGAGAGAGATTATTGATCTAAACAATGGCTGGTATTATAAAGCAGAATATCATGAGGGAATGGAACAGCAAGATGATTTAAGCGGATTTACCCAAGTCGATCTGCCCCATACCAACATTGAGTTGCCTTACAATTACTTCGACGAAAAGAACTTTCAGTTTCAATCCTGTTATAAGTATTTATTGCAGATTCCCCGCCACGCCCAAGGGAAGGTATGCTACCTCCATTTTTCAGGAGTAATGGCTTATGCGCGCGTCTACTTAAACGGTAGTTTCCTCGGCGAGCACCGGGGTGGCTACACTCCTTTCGCGGTACGCATTGATCCGGTTTATGATTTTGACCGGGAGCATAATCTCGTCACCGTGATGGTGGACTCGCGGGAACTGGAGGACATTCCGCCCTTTGGGGGACAGATTGACTATTTGACCTACGGCGGAATTTACCGGGAAGTAAGTCTTGGTCTGTATGATCCGGTTTTCATCAAAAACATTAAGGTCGAGACGGAACAGGTTCTAGCGGCGGAGAAAGACCTGAAGGTTAAGGTCTTTCTCGAAAATACATCGGCGGTGCAAGGAGATGGTACGGTCCGCATTACCCTTCAAGACGCGGCGGGTGCTGTCGTGCAGACGCAAACTTTTCCGGCTACGCTGAATTCTGGGGCCAATCCTTTGGAATTTAAATTAACGGGACTTAAAGGGATCAAGTTATGGGATTTGGAGGAACCCAATTTATATGAAATCCAGGTTGAACTGGAGGTTAATGGCTATTCCGATTACTACCGGGACCGGATCGGTTTTCGTACGGCCGCGTTTCGTCCAGACGGCTTTTATCTAAACGGGAAACGGGTCAAGATCGTCGGGATAAACCGCCATCAATCTTACCCGTATGTGGGGTACGCCATGCCGCGGCGGGTCCAGGAGAAGGATGCGGAGATTCTAAAAAATGAGCTCCATGTTAACCTGGTCCGGACCTCCCATTATCCCCAGTCCGTGCATTTTCTCAATAAATGTGATGAACTCGGTCTTCTCGTCTTTACGGAACTCCCAGGCTGGCAGCACATCGGCGGTGACCAGTGGAAAAAAGTCGCCCGGGAAAATCTCCGGGAAATGATCGAACGGGACTGGAACCACCCATCGATCGTACTGTGGGGCGTACGGATCAACGAATCCCAGGATGACGATGAATTTTATACCGAAACCAACCGCCTAGCGAAACAGTTGGACCCAACCAGACAGACCGGGGGTGTGCGGTATATAACCGACAGCAATTTGTTGGAAGATGTCTACACCTTTAATGACTTTATCCATGACGGCGAAAAGGGCCCCTTGCGTGATCAGCAAGAAGTTACTGGTTTGCCGCATAAAGTTCCTTATATGGTTACGGAGTTTAACGGGCACATGTTTCCGACGAAACGCTTTGACCAAGAAGAAAGGCAAATGGAACACTCTTTACGGTATTTACGGATTTTGAATGCGGCCGGGTTAGATGATTCCATTGCGGGAACCATCGGTTGGTGTGCTTTTGATTACAACACCCATAAAGATTTTGGGGCTGGGGATCGCATCTGTTACCACGGGGTAATGGATATGTTCCGGGTGCCCAAGTTCGCCTCCTATGTCTATAAATCGCAGGTTTCCCCCGCAGTTGAGCCGGTGCTGGAACCGGTGACCTTCTGGGCCCGGGGGGAAAGAAGTATCGGTGGCGTGCTCCCCTTGGTGATCTATACCAACTGCGATTACGTTCAGTTACAATTTGGCGAGGAGAAGTTGGAACAGAAGTTCTACCCACGGCGTGAGGAATATCCGGGTGTGCCTTATCCGCCGGTGATCATCGATTATACCGCGCTCAGTCCCGAAGTCGTTGGTGCTTGGGGGTTAAAGTGGGAGGGGGCGGTCCTCACCGGTTACTACCGTGATCAGCCGATCGTCGAAAAAAGATTCTGCGCGGACCCGGTGCCCACGGTTTTGTCGGTTGCTGCCGATGATCAGATCTTAAACGCTGCTCAGAAAGACGCAACCCGGGTTGTGGTCAAAGTACTGGACCAGTGCGGTAATTTACTTCCTTTCCTTGACGAGATCATCCACTTGGAAGTGGAAGGCCCCGGTCGGATCCAAGGACCGTCGACAGTGGTGCTAAAAGGAGGGGCGATTGCCTTTTGGGTGGAGACCCGCAACGCGCCAGGGGTGATCACCATAACAGTCCGTTCCCAGTCGGTGGGGGAAAAAACGGTCCGCCTTGAAGTGGTCTAAAAAACACGGAGATATAGAACAGCTGCAAATAAAAGTTTGTTCGCAAATGATCATATTGGGAGCGGAGGAAGTCCTCCGCTCTTTTTTCTTTTTTTGCCGGGGCCATTATATTATAATGGAAGAAGGTGGCCGCTTCCGGTGATTACCAAAGTGTTCTCAACGGTTACCTGGAGTCACGAACGGTCTTAAATTAAAAGCTGGCGCAGGGCGGTTAAATTCCATCTGGTCCATGCACTGGCGTTTGCTGGGAAATTGTTCCTCCGCGTAAGAGATGGAAGGAATTTAATGTTGCTCAGCGAAACTCTAAAGATAATGGAGCTCGTAAATTTCGCTTTTCCCAACCGATTTACCTAAAATAAATACAACCAGAATAAGGATTTGAAAAAGTGCTGAGGGGGAGAAAAACATGTGGCAATTGTTCTTAAGTGGCGGTCCGGTCATGTTTCCTTTGTTATTCTGCTCGATAATGGTCATGGCGATTACCATTGAACGACTTTGGTTTTTTGTCAGTCAGCGCGGGGACATCGATGAGATCAGACGAATTGTTTTCCGCCTGATGGAGAAGAATGCTCCTCTAGAAGCCATTCAATATTTACAAAAATTAAACCAGCCGGTGGCGCGGATGTACCAGGCCGCTTTACTTCATTACGGTAAAACCCGACTCGAAGTGGAGGTTTCGCTACGTGAAGCGGGTGAAGTGGAGATTCGCAAGATGGAACGGGGCTTAGGTCTGCTTAATGTCATTATCACCGCTTCTCCGCTGCTTGGTTTGCTAGGAACGGTGACGGGGATCATCAGTAGCCTCAACGTCTTAGAAGCATTACAAGGCGTGGCTTCACCGGCACAGTTGAGTGGGGGGATTGCCGAAGCTTTGTTGACAACGGCTTTCGGGTTAATCATTGCCATTCCCGCCCTCTTTATCGTGCATTGGTTCAACGCGATCATCGAGAAGCGGATCCAGATGATGAACCAAATGGGTAAGGAGTTTCTTGACAACTACGGGAACCGAGGTGAATAGCATCATGTTTCAACGTAAGTCGGAAATACCCCGTTTGGATATTGTCCCGATGATTGATGTCATGTTCTATCTCGTGCTCTTTTTCATGGTTTTTACGACCTTTCGAACCTCGGTTTCTGGGATTCCGTTGGAATTACCCAGTTCTAACCAGGCGACGGTCTTAGAGCAAGAACGGGTGATGGTCACCATTGACCGTCAAGAAAAAGTCTTTTTTGACGATCGTGAGATCTCCTTATCGAAACTTACCGAAAGTTTATCGCCGCTGGCCGCCGCGAATCCTAATTTATTAGTAGTGATCAATGCCGATACCCAGGTGACTTATGGAAGATTGATTGCGGTTATGGATGCGATCACCGACGCCGGTGTTGCGCAACCGGCTTTAGCGGTTGAAAAGAAAAATTAAGCGCTGTCCACCGGTGCTCACTAGGAGGTTTTTTTGTTATGGATAAACTCCGCTCCGGAGAAATGACGAGAAAAGCGGTTTCTTTTTTTCTGGCTGTGGGGTTGCATGCTCTCCTTTTCATGATCCAGGCCAGTGGGTACTGGGGGGCTGGTGGGGACGAACTGGGCTATACTTTGATTCAACCACGTCTGGTTGAGATTGAATCGGTGCGGCGGGAAGTGCGAGCGGAACAGCCAAAGCCGCAAGTTACGCCCAAACCGCCGACACCACCGGCACAAAAGACACCGGCGGTGGAACAACCCGCTTCTGCGGTGGAGCAACCTTTAACCAAAATTGAAGAAGTACACCAGGAGAAATCAGCACCCCGCGAAACACAACCCGAACCAGGGGAGGTTGCTTTCGAAGCTTCTCCTACCAACGAAGACCGTAGCGAACTGGGGGAAATACCCGAAAACGGGACCACTGATGGCGAGGGGGAAGTGACCGCCGAAAGCGAAACACCGTCTGCGCCGGTTTTACCGCCTTTAGGGCGGGCCAGCGGGATGATTGGGTTTATACCCAGCTTTACTTTTCCCAAAAATGCAGAACACCTGGGGGTTGAAGGAACGGTTTTAATGGAAATCTATCTGTCCCCAGAAGGGAATTTCTTAAAAGAACCGGTGATGCTGGCTTCTTCCGGTCATCGTGTTTTAGATGAGCATGGCCAGCGTTTGATTGCTTCCGGGCAGTTGCGCTTTAAACCAGCGTCTGAACCCTATAAACTGCAGATGGAAATCAGGTACTTTTATAATGAAGAGAACGGCAAGTATGAAGTGGAACCGGTGGCTGTGGGGGAAGCAGCTTACCTTTCAACGGAGGAAGGAGGATCATAATTGAAGGTAAAAAGCAAGCATATATGGCTTTTTAGCTTAATAATCGGTATGAGCTTTTTCGTAACCGCCCTGACGCTGCAGGCCCAAGGCCCAATGGTTTTTGCGACGGGTAGCGATGGGGCTGATCCAGGGGGGGTTAGTGCCGAACCGGGGGTTCCAAAATCTCTCTACCGGGATCCGGAACGCTTAATTTTGGAGAACGAATATATTGCGGTGGCCGTTAATAATTCTACGGATGCTACTGGTCGGTTTGGAATTAAGGTTACCGGTGGCGATCCCCTCCGGACCGGAGACGAGGAGAAACCATTAATTTATGGCTATGAGATGCCTTGGACCTCCTTCACCACCATTCGGATGGATGGCAAGAACTACATATTTGGCGGAAAAACGCGGCGGCGTTCTGGGGGGACCGGTGAATACGGAACGGTTGTCAGTAAACCCACCTGGGATAGCGCGACCCAAAGTATCACGATGACCTGCCGTTATGGTGCCGTCGAGGTGATCCAGGAGATTTCGATCGTAGAAAGTACAACCACCGGTTATCCGGATACAACCAAAATCAAGTATTCCATTGTGAACCGGGACCAGGTGCCCCACGAGATCGGGCTACGGGTTGTGATCGATACGATGTTGGGAGAGAATGACGGCGCGCCGTTTCGGATCGGGGAAACGGCGGTGCAAACGGACGCGGTCTTTGATAAAGAACGCTTGCCCGAGTTTTGGCAGGCCTTTGATACGTTGACCGACCCGAAGGTGATTGCCCAGGGGACCTTAAAGGGGAGAGAGGCAACACCCCCGGATCTCCTTTACTTCACAAACTGGGGGAGTGTGGCCGATCACCACTGGGAACCACCTTTAGTTCCGGATCGGGATTTTACCCGGGCGGGGGAGTTTGAATTAGACAGTGCCGCCGTTTACCTTTGGCAACCGGTTCCGATTCCGGCCGCCGGCAGTATGACTTATGTTGTCTACTACGGATTAGGTGGGGTAACGGTGGTCCCGGGCCAACTTCAATTGGGGGTTAGTTCACCGGCACAGGTTGTTTACGCTGACGATGCCGAACCTTTCTCGGTGGTCGCTTACATCCAGAATACCGGTGCAGCGCCCGCCATGAGTGTCCGGGCGCGGTTGAATTTACCGTCGGCTCTTCGGATTGCGGGAGGTAGACCAGCCGATATTTACATTGGTAAGATGGACCCGGGAGAAGTAACCCAGTTACACTGGCAGGTTAGGCCAACCGGATCGGTCTTCGGTCCACTCGCCCCCTTTTCGGTGGTGGCTTCGGCGATCAATGTGCCCGAAAACAAAGTGGAAAGAAGCATTCGGGTGTTGAAACCGGCCGAATTAACCTTAAAGGTTACCCCACCACCGGGGTTAAAAGTGGTGGATGAGCAACTCGTGCCGGTTCCGTATCCGGTGACGGCGGTGATTAAAAATACCGGGGAATCGGAGGCTTATGGCGTAGTCGGTAGCTTGCAGTTGGGAGAAGGGATGCAACCGGCGCCGAAGGAGATTCTCCGCCGTTACATTGGTAACCTGAAAGCGGGGGAAGAATATAAGCTGACCTGGTATCTGACACCAGAAGGAATCGGTAAACGTTCCTACCTTGGGGTTCAGTTTGAATCAAACTCGACCAAACCGGTGATGTACATCAGTGGTGTACAACTGCCGGTCTTGATCCCGAAGGTTCGTTTAGTACCCGTAAAACCGGCGAAAGCCGGGGAGATCCTTCCGGTAGAAGTCCGGGTTGAAAACTTACCGATGCTCACCGGAGCCGAATTTGATTTAACGTATAATCCGGAGTTAATGGAGATAATTAGGGTATCAAGGGGGTTGTTCTTCATTGAGGATCAAACAATGACCCCTTGGCAACCGGGGACGATCGACAGCGCCACCGGGGTGGTTATGCAGATCGGCGGCCAGCGGCAAACGGCGGCGATGGTCAGCGCAACCCTGGCCACGGTCCATATTCAACTTGGTAAGGAACCGGGCGAAGCGGTGCTGGTGCCGACCGCCCTTAAACTCCAAAGTACAGTGGCGAAAATTCCTTACTACCAGGTTGAAGGCTTAAAAATTTCCATAAATCAACAGGGGGGTGTACGGATTGACACCATCACGGTTGACCAGTAAAAAGTGGTTGAAGACGGTGATCCTGGGGTTGAGTTTCCTGTTGGTAGCGGTACCCGCCTTAGGTCAAGGCCGGGCCTACTCCGATGTTCCCGACTGGGCGTACCAAGCGGTGAAAAAACTGGTGGAAAACGGCTACCTTGAACTTTATGAAGATGGCACTTTCCGTGGCAACAATCCGGTTGATCGACACACTTTCGCACTGGTTGTGGCGAAGCTGTTGACGAACTTTGGGGAAGGGGCCGTCCGGGCGGGCCAAGATGATGTGGCTTTGCTCCGTAAACTATCGAATGAATTCCAGAACGAACTGGTGCTTTTAACTCTGAAAAATAAGGAGTTGGAAGCAAGGTTGGTTCAGATCGAACAAGGCCGCTTAATCCTGGCCGAGGACCAGACGAAAAACACCGCCGGAATGCAAACCCTAAATGCGGAGCTGAACGCCCTCCGCACTCAGGTTGCCCAACTCCTTGAGGAAAAAAACCGTCTGGAGACGCGACTGGCCACCTTGGAAACCAAACAGGAAGAACAACAAGTTGCCATGGAGAATCTCCAAACGGAGTTGGAGAAGGAGCGGAGAACAAACCGGATCTTACTGATTGTACTTGGGATCATTGGGGCGGCCGGTATTTTCCTCCCGGCGCAATAGCGAAGAAAGAATGGGCGGACCGCTTGTTTCTTTAAATTGACAACCGATTCTTGCTCGTTTATAATACAGAGGTGAGTTTGACCATGAAACCCATTTATAAGGTGGATCTTACTTCGATCAAAGATTCATCCGGGTCAAGGTTGGAGCTTCGGGACCAGATAACCCTCCCCGACCTTGATTGGGAGGGCGACCGGTTACTGGAGTTTGTTAATCCCTGGTGGATTGAACTGGAAGTAACTAATGTTTCAAGAGGGTATCAAGTAAACGGAAAGACAGGTGGTAGTTACCGGTTAGATTGCGACCGTTGTTTAGAAAAGGTTCAATTACCTCTGGAAACGGAGTTCAACGACCTTTTCCTCCCGGAGTCCCCTTCCCAACAGGAAGAAGAGGCCAGAAGTTATAACGGAGACGAACTGGATCTATCGGTGACGATTATTGAAGCAATTATCCTGCAAATGCCGTTGAAAGTGCTTTGTACCCCAACTTGTCGCGGGTTATGTTCGGTCTGTGGAACAAACTTGAATACAGTGGCCTGCGACTGTGAGACTGAAAGCTTCGACCCCAGATTGACGATGCTGCTCAAATGGAAGCAAGACAAAGGAGGTGGAGATGATGGCCAATCCCAAACGGAGGAACACTAAAACCCGGGGAAGATTACGTCGTACACATTGGAAATTGAAACTATCCGCTTTGTCCCGTTGTGAACAATGTCAGGCCCCGCGTTTACCGCACCATGCTTGCCCCAGTTGTGGTACGTATAAGGGACGACAAGTTGTGGAAGTTAAAACTCAAGGTTAATCCGGATAAAAATTATAAAAAAGAAAAGGTCTCTCACGACCTTTTTTCTTTTTCGTGGAATTTTGGGCATAAAATAGGCAAAGGAAAATAATATTTCTTAGGAAAAGCACATTTTCAAGTCATGATTGCATATTTATTACTTTACTCCTGCTTTTTTCTTTGCTATACTCTTTTTAAGGGTTTATACTAGGAGGAGGTGTTAATTTGCGAATAGCAGTTGATGCTATGGGTGGCGATTACGCGCCACAACAAGCCGTTCTCGGTTGTGTTCTGGCGGCGAAAGAAGAACAGATCGCTTCGGTGCTCGTGGGGAGAAGCGAAGAGATAAGCCAAGAATTGGCCCAGTATGAGGATTATCCGCAGGATCTGATTACAATCAAGGATGCGCGGGAAGTGGTCGAGTTTACGGATCATCCGGCAATGGCGGTGCGCAAGAAACGGGATTCATCAATTGTTGTCGCTAACCAACTGGTGAAAGCCGGAGAGGCCGATGCGGTGATCTCCGCGGGAAATACTGGGGCGGCGATGACGGCCTCCTTGTTTATTTTAGGACGGATTCCGGGAATCTCCCGGCCGGCGATTGCCATTCCTTTGCCAACGGTTAAAGGGGTCACGGTTTTACTGGACGCCGGTGCTAATGCGGAAAACGATCCGGAAGATCTGGTCCAATTTGGGGTAATGGGCACGATTTACGCTTCGTCGGTTCTGGGACTTGAAAGCGCCAAAGTGGGCCTGCTCAGCATCGGTGAAGAAGAGACGAAGGGGAATAAACTGGTCGTAGAAGCACACCAGCTCCTCAAAACGAGTGGTCTTGATTTTATCGGTAACGTTGAGGGGAAAGATCTCTTAATGGGGATGGCGGATGTTGTTGTCTGCGATGGTTTTGTCGGTAATATCATCCTAAAATTTGCGGAAGGAATGGCCGCTGCGCTATTCCAGAAGATGAAAGAGGCCTTGCTACAATCCCCCGTGACCAAACTCGGGGCCCTGGCGATCAAGCCGAGCATGAAGAAGCTGAAGGCCAGCTTTGACTATGCGGAGTATGGTGGTGCCCCCTTACTGGGTGTAAAAGGGGTAAGTATCATCAGTCATGGCCGGTCTGACGCGAAAGCATTTAAAAACGCGATCAAAGCAGCGGCCAATGCCGTACAGCAGGATATGATCGGTAAGATTCGCAATTCCTTTGTCTAAGTGCAGACGGTAACAAGGAGGCTTTCGATGGCGGAAAAAATTGCTTATCTTTTTCCGGGACAAGGTAGTCAATATGTGGGTATGGGCTCTTCATTATACACCGAATTTGCCCTGGCGCGTTCCATCTTCACCGAAGCGGAGGAAGTGCTCGGTTTACCGTTGCGTAAATACTGTTTTGAAGGGCCATTGACCGAGCTGACCAAGACCCGGATCGCCCAACCGGCGATTTTAACGCTGGAATATATTATTTACCGGCTTTTGGCCGAGGAAGGGGTTACCCCCACTTGGGTGGCGGGCCATAGTCTAGGTGAATATGCTGCTTTAATTGCGGCAGGAACCCTGACTTTCGCGGATGCCCTGCAACTGGTCCAAAAGCGGGCTGAGTACATGGCGGCGGTTTCGGTACCGGGTGGTATGGCGGCGATCGTTAATTATCCTTTCGACCAACTTGAAGCACTGGTCAATGAGTTGGCGGCCGATGGGGTAATTGCGCTTGCCAACTTCAACTCCCCAAGTCAGATTGTGGTTTCCGGAGAAATACGGCTGGTCGAAGAGCTGGTCGCTCGGGTCAAAGAAAGTAAAGTTGGCAAGGCTATTCCCCTTGCCGTGCAGGGTGCTTTCCATTCCCGGATTATGGAACCGGCGGCGCAGCGTTTCCGCGAAGATCTGGCACGCACTAAATTTTTACCATTGAAAACACCGCTCATCTCTAACGTGACGGCACAAGCGGTGACGGCGGCAGAGGAGCTCCCTTCTTTGCTGGAAAAGCAGATTTATTCACCGGTGCAGTGGGAAGCCACCACGCGCCATTTGCTAGCTTCCGGTTGTGATCTCTTCTTAGAGCTGGGAGGGAAGGTCCTCTCTGGACTGGTGAAAAAGACCGAAGCAGGGGCGAGGGTTATTTCCCTCCGGGAGGCGGAGGATATAAAAAAATACTTGCAAAAGTAAGGGAGGTTTAGTAATATGAAGTTGGCTCAGGAAGTGGCAATCATTACCGGAGCAGCCCGTGGGATTGGACGCGCGATTGCCGAAGCTTTGGCGCGCGAAGGGGCCAAAGTCGTACTGGTCGATCTGCTGCCCGCTGTTCATGACACCGCTGCCGAGATGCGGCAAGCCGGTTATGAGGTTCTGGCGCTTACCGGTGACGTGGCCAGCTTTGACCAGGCGCAGCAACTGGTGGACCAGACGATTGAGCATTATGGACAAGTTGATATTTTGGTGAATAATGCTGGTATTACCAGGGATAATCTATTACTACGCATGCCCCCCGAAGACTGGGAGAAAGTGATCAATATTAATTTAACCGGAACTTTTAACTTGACGAAAGCAGCAATTAAACCTATGATTAAAAGGAAAACCGGGAAAATTATTAATATTGCGTCGATTATTGGTGAGATTGGTAACGTGGGACAAGCAAACTACGCCGCTTCGAAAGCCGGGGTCATCGCCTTTACCAAATCGGTCGCCAAGGAACTGGGTTCCCGCGGGATTCGGGCCAACGCCGTCGCACCGGGTTTTATCAAATCACAAATGACTGAGGTATTACCGGATAAGGTCAAAGCGGAGTTGGAAAAGCAGATTCCCCTTTCTCGGTTAGGACTACCGGAAGATGTGGCCAAGGCGGTTGTCTTTTTAGCCTCTTCCGATGCGGACTACATTACCGGACAGGTCTTAAACATCGATGGTGGAATGGTGATGTAACACTTTCTGTAGCTGGTCGAAGCGATATTTGCGTTTAATTTAGATAGAAATTGAGGAAGCGTTGGAAGGAGGTGAAGTGGGTTGGAAAAGGTATTTGAGAAAGTAAAAGAGATAGTGGTAGAGCAGTTGGGTGTTGAGGAGGAAGAGGTGACGATGAAGGCCTCTTTTGTGGATGATTTAGGTGCCGATTCGTTAGACATTGTCGAGTTGATCATGGCATTCGAGGAGGCTTTTGAAACCGAGATTCCGGATGAGGATGCCGAGAAGATTGCCACTGTTGGTGATGCGGTGAAATACATTAAAGAGAATGCTCAATAAATAAATAGTCCCGGGAATTTCTCGGGACTTACCACAAAAAGGTCTTATCTTTGTTTTTCCCCGCCGTTACGGTGGGGTATTTTATAAGTGTAGAAACTTGTACGGAAATGAGGTGGCCATATGAGCAGAAGAGTAGTCGTTACAGGGCTGGGCGTCATCTCGGCCCTTGGTCTAGACGTAGACACCTTTTGGACGAATATTATCAACGGTAAATCCGGCGTTTCTTTGGTGGAATCTTTCGATACTACTGAGTTTCAGACGAAAATTGCCGCCGAAGTAAAGGACTTTGACCCAACTAATTATTTGGAGAAAAAAGATGCGCGCCATATGGACCGTTTCACCCAGTTTGCTGTTGTGGCTGCCCAGCAGGCATTGACCGACAGTCAACTCAAAATTACAGAGGAAAATGCCCACCAGGTTGGTGTGGTCATCGGATCTGGAATCGGTGGTTTAAAAACCCTGGAAGAACAGACGCGGCGGTTATTAGAAAAGGGGCCACGACGGGTCAGTCCCTTTTTTATTCCAATGATCATTCCGGATATGGCTTCCGGCCAAGTGTCCATTTATACCGGCGCGCAGGGTCCGAACCTTGCTGCGGTTACCGCGTGTGCCTCTGCGGCCCACGCTATTGGTGAGGCCTTCCGTCTGATCCAGTATGGTGATGCCGAGGTGATGATTGCCGGGGGCGCCGAAGCAACCATCACTCCCTTAGGGATGGCGGGATTTAACTCCGCCGGGGCCTTATCGACGAACAATGATCATCCGGAGCAAGCCAGCCGCCCCTTTGACGCGAAAAGAGACGGTTTTGTCATGGGTGAAGGGGCCGGGGTGCTCATCTTAGAAGAACTGAACCATGCCTTAGCGCGGGGGGCCAAGATCTACGGGGAGATTAAAGGTTACGGCCTTTCGGGGGATGCTTACCACATTACGGCACCCCATCCTGAAGGACGGGGGGCGCTAAAAGCCATGGCGATGGCGGTAAAAGATGCCGGTTGGGAGCTGGAAACGGTTGATTATATTAACGCCCACGGAACCTCGACGCTCCAAAATGACCTGCTGGAAACGAAGGCGATTAAACAATTATTTGGTGAAAAAGCGACGCAACTAGCTGTTAGTTCAACCAAATCCATGACCGGTCATCTTTTAGGTGCGGCCGCCGGGATCGAGGCAATCATCTGTTTACGGGCGATCCAAGAAGGGATCATCCCACCCACCATCAATTACGAACATCCCGATCCCGATTGTGATCTGGACTATGTACCAAACCAGGCGCGTCGCCAACCAATTTCCCGGGTCCTTTCCAACTCCTTTGGGTTTGGCGGACACAATGCCACGTTAGCTTTGGCGAAATATGAAGAATGATGAGTAATCGAAGGATGGAAAGATGAACGGTGAACCTTTTACGGAAATCAACACCTTAATAACGCAACTCGGGCTTTTTCAAGAGAACAGCCGATTACTGAAACAAGCTTTGGCCCACCGCTCCTATACACACGAAGCCGGTGGAGATTCCAACGAACGCCTGGAATTTCTCGGCGATTCCGTTTTATCACTGGTAATCAGCGAACATCTCTTTAATCAACATCCGGAAAAGCCCGAAGGAGACCTTTCCAAGTGGCGTGCTTATCTGGTCAGTACCGATAGTTTAGCGCGCTTGGCGAAGAAACTGGGGCTTGGCCGCTACCTACTATTGGGCGTGGGTGAAGATAAGTCGGGCGGTCGGGAAAGACGGTCGATCTTGGCCGACGCGATGGAAGCCTTGATCGCGGCGATTTACTTGGAATACGGGTGGGAACGGGTGAAAACATTTATCTTGGAACAATGGCAACCCCTGCTCGCCCTTATGGAGAAACATGCTTTACCGGTCGATCCGAAAACCCATTTACAGGAGCTTTTACAGGCGAAAGGCTCTGTTCCCCGCTACAAGCTGGTTAAAGCGGAAGGTCCGGATCACAACCGCCTTTATACGATGGCGGTTTATAACGGAAAATCCTTTTTAGGCCAAGGCGTGGGTCGTAGCAAGAAAGAAGCAGAACAGGAAGCGGCCGAGGAAGCGTTGAAAGACTTAGAATAGAAAGAAGGAAATTTCCGTTAATTGTGGAACTATCAAATTATGTCACATAAATACTCATAAAGAAAATGAGACGATAATTAATAGGGGGGTTAGTGTTTGGAGATCCTAAAAGTCTCGGCCAGCTCGAATCCGAAATCGGTTGCCGGTGCTCTGGCAGCAGTTGTCCGTGAAAACACTAGTGCTGAAGTCCAAGCGGTTGGAGCTGGTGCTGTTAATCAAAGCATAAAAGCCATTGCTATTGCCCGAGGTTATGTTGCCCCCAATGGGATTGATTTAGTCTGTATTCCGGCTTTTTCTGAGATTGACATTGATGGAGAAGAACGGACAGCAATTCGCTTTATTGTGCAGCCCAGGTGACATACGCCCTATGGGCGTTTTTTTTTTTTGGGCATATCAGGGACAACCTGACCATATAATTTACGAGGAAGGAAAGGAATAAAGCTTTGATTAGCAGGAGGTGTTCGTGGTGACCACTCCGAATCAAAGACGGGACTTGGAGTTACTAAAAAGAATTAAAGTGGGTCAGGATCGGTCTGCCAAAGAAGAACTAGTCACCAAATATCTGCCGATGGTCAAACACATTGTCAAGCGCAAATACCGACCGGGATATGAATTTGAAGATCTGATCCAAGAGGGGTTGATCAGTCTCTTAAAGGCAATTGAAAATTACAACGGTCATCAGTATGCGGTGAAGTTTAGTACGTTCGCTTATATTTGCGTCTTAAGAAAGATGTTGAACATGCAAAAACATTATGCCTCTTTTAAATACCAATTTACCGCCAACACACTCTCCCTATGTGGTCACCTCACTGGGGATAGCTCGAGAAAGCTGATGGACATGATCGATGATCAAGCGGCGATGGACCCCCAAGAAGTAGTGATCCAAAAATCGAACGTCCGTCGTTTGGTCGAGGTCCTACAGGTCTACTTGACAAAGATAGAATATGTGGTCTTTTGGCTATATCTCCAAGGATTGAGCTGTGGGGAGATCGGTGATCTTCTCGGTCTGGACAGCAAGGTGGTGGATAACGCAAAGACCAGAGCACGGCGGAAATTACAAAGAATTATTCGTCAGTACGGGTCCCTTTTGAATCCGCAGATTCCGTTGCGGACCCGGAAACGGGAAGACCTGGCCATGGAGGTAAAGGTGATATAATCACACAAATGGTAAGCTACGAATAACGAGAAGTATTTTCTAAATCAGGGTCAAGGGTGAAAAAATGACGAAAATATGGTAAAATATAATAGTTTGATTTGGTTAAGACCAGTTCGTCTAAATTATGTACGGGAGGGGCCTCTTTGCATCTAAAGCGTTTGGAAATTCATGGATTTAAATCTTTTGCCGACCGGATTAATTTAGTCTTTAAACCAGGGATTACCGCGATCGTCGGCCCGAACGGAAGTGGGAAAAGCAATATTGCCGATAGTTTACGTTGGGTGATGGGTGAATCAAATCTCCGTAATATTCGGGGGACGAAATACGAAGATGTGATCTTTGCTGGTAGTGAAGCCCGGAAGCCTTTGGGGATGGCCGAAGTTACCTTGGTCCTGGATAATACGGACCAAGCCTTACCGCTGGAGTATACCGAGGTTGCGGTGACGAGACGGGTTTACCGTTCGGGTGAGAGTGAATTTCTGATCAACCGGACCCCAGTCCGTCTCCGCGATATTCAAGAACTTTTCTTTGATACCGGATTGGGAAAAGAGGCCTATTCCGTAATCAGCCAGGGGAAGATCGATGCGATTCTCTCCGTTCGTCCGGAGGACCGGCGCAGTGTTTTTGAAGAAGCCGCTGGTATCATGCGGTATAAGGTGAAAAAAAATTTAACCTTGAAGAAACTGAGCGAGACGGAGAATAATATCTTACGGATCGAGGATCTATTACAAGAACTCTGTGCACAATTGGATCCTTTGTCTATCCAGGCGGAGAGGGCTTCCTTGTATATTGATCTCCGGGATACCTTGAAAAAAGTCGAGATTAACCATTCCTACCGGGAGCTTAACACGATCAGTGAAAATTTACAAAAGCTGGAGACGACACAACAGGCAAAACAGCAAGAGTTAACTGTCCTGCAAAGTGAGGCTGAAACCCTATCGGAAAAGGTGCAGGAAGTGAAGGCGCGGGCGACTGCCCTTGAAAACCAGATCCAAACTCGACAGAAACAGTTGATGGAAGGGTTGGCCCAACGGGAACGGGCGATGGGTGAACTTAACCTTTTTGCGGAGCGGAAACGCTCCCTCCAGAACCGGCAAGAAGAGTTGACCGGGAATCTAGCGGCGCTCCGGGAGAAGAATGAGGCTTTAGAGCAGAAACAGGAACAGCTTTGTCAGTCTACGGCCGGTATTGATCGGGAAAAGAACCGGCTCGCTTGCGAGGTCAAAGACCTGGAGCGCGCCTTGGTGGAGAAAGAGGAGCGGATTAAGGAGCTCCGGAACAGTTTAAGTGCGAAAAAGACCCTTTATACCGATAAGTTGGCTGCCGATTCTCTTTTAAAACAGAAGATTAGTGAGGCGGGGGCACAAAAAGTTTTTCGCCAGGAGAAAGAGGTTGAACTCCGAACCGAGTTGGACCTGGCTGTTAAAGAAATGGCCGAAACGGAAGAACGTTTGAACGCCATCAAAGCGAAACTCGAGACGTTAAGGAACGAAGCAGAGCAGGCGAAAAGCGAGGAGCGCCAATTGGCGGCGGCAATCCAGAAACACCAAGCCTATTTGGAGGAGCGAGTCCAAAAGAACCAGGAGATACGGGAACGCCTCCGGGGCCTGGAGTCGAAGATCACGGTCCTAACGGAGATGGAACGGAGCCACCAGGGTTACTATCAAGGGGTTAAAGCATTATTACAAGCGACGCGGGAACCGTTCCACCAGGAGATCCACGGTATAATTGCGGATATTATTCGCCCGGAACCCGGCTACGAACTGGCTTTGGAAGTGGCGCTTGGTTCCGCACTACAAAACTTGGTGATTACCCACCACCGCCACGCTGGACAAGCCATTAACTATCTTAAACAAAACCGACTGGGGCGGGCGACTTTTCTCCCGCTGAACCTGATTGAAGGGAAACCGGATCGCTTCCGGGAGTATAAATCAATTCTTGCCGAGTATAACTCGAAACCAGCGACGGAAACCGTTTCCTATGACCAACAGTACCAGGCGGTCGTCTCCCACTTATTGAGTAGTACCTTGGTGGCCCCCGACTTAAAAACAGCGGTGGAATTGGCCGAAAAGACCCGGAAGCAGTTTCGGGTGGTGACTTTGGAAGGGGAGATCATTGCTCCCGGCGGCGCGATCACCGGGGGTAATCTTGAGCGTCGGCAAAGCGGCCTTCTGAGTCGAAAAGGAGAGATCCGCCGGTTAAAAGGGGAAAAGCAGGATCTCCTGGCCTTTTTAGACCGGGGGTTGAACGAAGAAAACCAGCTGCAAGCAGAGCTTAAGGACCTTTCCCAGCAACACGAGGAGAAACGGAACCGGGGTCAGGAAATTAGTATTCAGCAAAACTCTACCCTGAAGGATATGGAGGTCCTAAACGTCAGTTACGAAAAGACGGTCAAGCAAAGGGATCAGATTGAAACGGCTCTCCAGAAACTGAACAACGAATTAACGGCACAAGAATTAACGGTCAATGAGTTACAGGAAAAGATGATGCGTTCCGAGACGGAGATTGAGCTTATTGCCGCCGAAATTCGCGCCCTTGAGGAGCAGGAGAGTGTTCTGATTCAGGAACGGGAACAATGTTTAATGGATCTTTCGACGCTCTCTTCGCGCCTGGCCGGTGTCCAGCAGGAATGGGTCGGGAAACAAGAAAACTTACAAGACATACAACGTAACCTGGAAGAATTACGGAGTGAGATGGCCCGGCAGGAAAAGGAACGGATACGGGTGACCGAAGAACTGCGTCGTTTGGAAGCAGAAAGGGTGCAGTTAGAAGCCGCTATGGAAAAAACCGCTCAGGACTTGGCACACGAGGAAACCGAGTTGCAACAGCGGCGGGCCGAATGGCAAGCGGCGTTGGATAACGCCAATCAGATGGAGATCAGCCTGCGCCAGCAGCAAAAAAGGGAAGGGGAGTTGTTAACCGAACTCCACCGTTTGGAACTGCAGATTAACCGCTTGAATATCAACCGGGATAATCTGGCTGCTAATTTGACGGAAGTTTATGGGGAAGACTGGCAGCAGGAGGTGCAAAGTGAATGGGAACTACCCGCCCATCCGCGCCAGGAGATTTTGCGCCTAAAAACGCAGATGAAAGCGCTTGAGCCCGTTAATCTGCAGGCGATCGAGGATTATCAAACCTTGAAAGAGCGGGTTGATTTCCTCTCCCAGCAGCTGACCGACCTGAACGCGGCCCGGGAGTCATTGCATAAAGTGATTAATGAGATCGAAAAAACGATCAAAAAGCAGTTCACAGCCACTTTTGCGCAGATCCGAAAGGAGTTTACGGAACTTTTTGAGCAATTATTCTCCGGAGGTAAAGCGGATCTACAGTTGACCGATCCGGATCAACCGCTGGAATCGGGGATTGAGATTTTGGCGCAACCACCCGGTAAGCGTCTGCAGAATTTGTCCCTCCTTTCCGGGGGCGAACGGGCGATGACGGCTATAGCCCTGCTGTTTGCGATTTTCCGGGTAAAGCCCTCACCGTTTTGTATCTTGGATGAGATTGATGCGACACTGGATGGGGCCAATGTGCAACGGTTCACCGAGCTCCTGCGGATCTTTAGCAAGGAACTCCAGTTTATCGTGATCACCCACCGACGGGGAACAATGGAAGTGGCCGATGTCCTCTACGGCGTCACGATGGAAGAGAAAGGAATCAGCAAGCTTATTTCGCTCGAGTTAAAGGAACAGGCTAGTTAAGGAGGAGAAGAATGGCCGACAGTTTAGTAGCACGTTTAAAAGCAAGTTTAAATAAAACCCGCCGGAAACTTTTGGCCCCGTTGGAAGAGGCAGTTCAGTTCCACAAAAAGATCAGTCCCGAGTTTTATGAAGAGTTGGAGGAGATCCTGATCACTTCCGACGTGGGGATCAAGACCACCATGCTCCTGATGGAGAAATTAAAGGAAAAGGTGAAGGCAGAACGGGCCGATGATACGGCAGCCGTCCTGGATTATCTCCATACGATAATCACCGAACTCCTGTCGGTGGCGCCGCCAGCGGATCTAGAGACCGATTTGCCGTTGGCTTGTCTGGTGGTTGGTGTGAACGGGGTCGGCAAGACGACTTCCATTGCCAAGTTGACCGCCCAGTTTCGCGCGAAGGGCAGGTCCTGTCTGCTGGTGGCGGGGGATACATTTCGGGCCGCCGCCATCGATCAGTTGGCGATCTGGGCGGAAAGAACCGGGGCCGATTTTGTTAGCCACCAAGAGGGGGCCGATCCGGGGGCGGTTGCCTTTGACGGTATATCTGCGGCGAACGCCCGCAAGACCGATGTGGTCATCTTCGATACCGCGGGGCGTTTGCACACCAAAGTTAATCTCATGTCCGAACTGCAAAAAGTCCACCGGGTAGTCACCCAGAATCTAGGTTCCAGAAAACTGGTGAACCTTTTAGTCTTGGATGCAACCACAGGCCAAAATGCCCTGGAGCAGGCACGCGTCTTTCACGAGGCGATCGGGATTGATGGGATTATCCTAACCAAGCTTGACGGCACGGCGAAAGGCGGGATTGTGCTGGCGATCGTGGTCGAATTAGGCCTGCCCATTGTTTGGCTGGGCATCGGCGAACAGGCCGATGATCTACGCCGTTTTGACGCCGCCGCGTTTGCCTCTGCACTGTTAGGCCAAGAGTAAAGACGAGGCCTTAAAAGAGGTTCTCTAAGTTAAGGCGCAATTGGTCGGGGATACGGTAGATGATCTGTTTTAATTCGGCGATTCCACTTAAGGCCAAGACGGGTGCGTTGTTGTCGAGGAACGATTTCGTCCGCGCCAGCGCCACTTCAAAATCGTCCATGTCATGATGATCGATGAGGAGAACCCAGAAGTTACGGGCTTTAACCCAGAGCTGGTTGATGACCTTGAGTTGGGCTGTAATTGTTTCTGGATCGGCGGTTTTAACGTAGGTAGCCAGCCTTTCCAGTTCCGTGAGGATCTCTTCGGCTTGTTGGGCAATGATCACTTCCGTATACCAACCTAGAGTAAAAAAAAGGATAAAAAAGATGATAACGCCGGTGAAGACCTTCATCCTAGTTTCTCCCTTTTCCCCGTTGGTTTGGTCTGAAAGTAAAAGCGGCCGCGGGTGTCGAGCATCGCAATTAAGACGGTGTGCGGATCGGTGACCCCGCGTTTTTTTAGTTCTTCCAGAAGCCACTGGCGGGTGAATCCAGCCGACGCCAAATTGGCCTCTTCAATCTGTCCGTCGAGGATTAGTAAAAGCGGTAAACTTTCCGGTAGGGCATTGAGCTTTAGATCTTCAAGGGTCACCGGGCGTTTTTCGGCGCGGGGGAGAACGGTTAAACTCCCGTTTGTTTCCAGCAAAGCGTACTCGATCTCGGAAAGATTGAAATAACCTTGGGAACGGAGTTGTTCCAGAAGGTCATGGATATGGTATAGGTTACTCCGCATTTCGGCCCAGTTGATCTGTCCTTTTTCCATGATCGGACTGGGTTTTCCACAAAGAATCCGGCGGAAGGTTAGACTTTTGAGGGACCAGTAGGAGAAGACAACCTGGACAAGAAGGAGGGTAAGTACGGGGATCACGCCGCTGAACAAGGATAACCCCCGATCTTGCATAGGCACGGCGACCAAATCAGCGATCATGATGGTAATTACAAACTCATAGGGCTGCAACTCACCGATTTGCCGCTTTCCCATTAAACGCGTGACGATGACGACTAAGAGGTAGAGTAAGAGGGTTCGTACAAAAATGATCAGCATTTTGGCCTCCTTATTACCTTTTATTATTGGCCCTTTAGGCTTAAATCTATACTTCGGATGAAAAGCGATAACGGGACAAGCGATGTATACTATATACTTTCTCTGATCAATGATAATGATATTGACTTAATGTCAAAGGAAAAGTTATCATTGTAGAATGAACATACACTTAATTGCGAGGGGGATTTGTTATGCAAGAGATTAGTCCGCTGGCGGTGGCCCAACGGCAACTTGATTTGGCGGCCGAAAAGCTTAAGCTGGATCCCAATGTCCATGCCATCCTGAGGGAGCCGGCTCGGGTTTTGGAAGTGAATTTCCCGGTGCGGATGGATGATGGTTCGGTTCGCGTTTTTAAGGGATTTCGGGCCCAGCATAATAACGCGATCGGTCCGGCCAAAGGCGGCATCCGCTTTCATCCGCAAGTGACGTTAGAGGAAGTAAAAGCCCTTTCCATGTGGATGACCTTCAAATGTGGGGTTTTGGGCCTACCCTACGGGGGTGGCAAAGGGGGCGTTGCCGTTGATCCGCGGACTTTATCCCGTGGTGAACTGGAGCGGCTTAGCCGCGCGTACATCGGGGCAATCTCCCCGCTGATCGGTCCGGATCAAGATATTCCGGCGCCGGATGTTAATACGAATCCACAGATTATGGCGTGGATGATGGATGAGTTCAGCAAGTATAAAGGTGGGATCACCTACCCGGGCGTGGTCACCGGGAAACCGATCATTGCTGGTGGCTCCTTAGGCCGGGGCGAAGCGACGGGGCGGGGTTGTGTGATCATCATCCGGGAGACGGCCAAACGCCTGGGGATTGATCTCAAGACCGCGACGGCGGTAATCCAAGGGTTTGGCAATGTGGGTAGTGCGACCGCCCGCTTTTTGGCCGCAGAAGGAGTAAAAATCATCGCCATTATGGAGATTGACGGTGGGATTTATAATCCAGACGGGATTGATCCGGAAGCGCTTTTGGCGTACCGCGAGAAAAACGGGACCATCACCACCTTCCCGGGCTGCCAGCCCATTGATAACGAAGGGTTGTTGGCTTTAGAATGCGATATTCTGGTTCCGGCTGCTCTGGAGAACCAGATTACGCTGGAAAACGCCGATCGGGTTAAAGCGAAGATTGTGGCCGAAGCCGCGAATGGGCCGACCACTCCGGAAGCCGATGAAATCCTGGCTAAGAAGGGCATCTTTTTAACCCCGGATATTCTGACGAACGCGGGAGGCGTAACCGTCTCCTACTTTGAATGGGTGCAGAATACCATGAACTACTATTGGACCGCTGAAGAGGTTAACACCCGGTTAGAGCAGAAGATGGTGGAAGCCTTTGATCAGATTTATCGGATGAGCCAGGAGTATGGGGTTGAGATGCGGATGGCGGCTTATATGTATTCCATTGCCCGACTGGCCGAGGCGATTCAGGTGCGCGGTTGGGCTTAAACGACAAGGAGCGGGAATTTCCCGCTTTTTTGTTTTCTCGACGCCAAATGGTTGGAGCTAACGATCGTTACCACACCAACAAAACGTCAGCGGTAGTGGTTTCCATTGCAAATCAAAAGCAGCATGTTATAATGAAAATAGGCTTTTCGCCGCGATGAGCAGCTAACGAAGCGCGGATGAAAAGTCATTAACTCTTTCTTTTCGCGGAGAAGAACCGTAAACGGTTTTCAAAATTACTAATTAATGTTACAATAATTGATGATAAATTTATTCCATTTTAATAAATAAACAACATGGAGGAGAACGAAGTGAAAATAATCGACAAAAAACAACTTGCGCCAGAGATCATGCAATTCCTTGTGGAAGCTCCTCTGATCGCAAAAAAAGCCCAACCGGGACATTTCATTATTTTGCGCCATCGTGAAAATGGTGAACGGATCCCGCTAACCATTGCCGATTTTGACCGGGAAAAGGGGACGATCACCTTAGTTTGCCAAGGAATCGGGAAGAGCACCCGCGAGATTAACCAGATGCAAGTGGGTGATTCTTTTATTGATCTTTTAGGACCTTTAGGGAAAGCTTATCCCATTAAGAAACTGGGTACCGTCGTCTGTGTCGCTGGCGGATTAGGGGTTGCTCCACTTTATCCGAAAGCAAAAGCCCTGTATGAAGCCGGGAATAAGGTAATCAGCTTGATCGGCGCCCAGCGGAAAGAGATGCTGATCATGACCGAAGAGATGGCCGCAATCAGTGCGGAGATGCACTTCAGCACTGATGACGGCAGCTTTGGACACCATGGTTTCATCACCGAACCCCTCCGTGCTGTGCTGGCCCGTGAGAAGGTGGATGAAGTGGTGGCGGTCGGGCCCGTGCCGATGATGGCATCCGCCGTTAAGGTGGCCCAGGAGTTTAACGTCCCGGTGGTTGTTAGCTTAAATGCGTTAATGATCGATGGCACCGGAATGTGCGGAGGTTGCCGGGTCACGGTCGGCGGAGAAACGAAATTCTGCTGCGTGGATGGGCCTACCTTTGACGGTGCCACCGTCGATTTTCAGGAGATCCTGATGCGCCAAAGATATTACCGGGATCAGGAAGAAGAAGCAATACACCGTTGCAAACTAGAGGAGGCAGAACAACAATGAGACAACAGATGCCGAAACAGGATCCAGAGATTAGACGGAGAAACTTTGATGAAGTTGCCCACGGCTTCACCGCCGAACAGGCGCTCGCCGAAGCAAAGCGGTGTTTGAATTGTAAAAAGCCCCTTTGTGTCCAAGGCTGCCCGGTGGAGATTCAGATCCCACAGTTTATTACATTACTACTCGAAGGGAAGCCGGATGCTGCCCTTGCCAAGATTAAAGAGAAAAATAGCCTGCCTGCCATTTGTGGCCGGGTCTGTCCCCAGGAAAACCAGTGCGAAAAGCAATGTATTTTGGGGCGGAAGGGCGAGTCGGTGGCGATTGGTGCTTTAGAACGGTACTGTGCCGATTGGGGGCGGGCCAATGAAGCGGTGGAACCCACCTGTGCGCCGTCGTGCGCGGTAAAGGGGAAAGTGGCGGTGGTTGGTTCCGGTCCCGCCGGACTGACAGCGGCAGCCGATTTAGCTTTGATGGGCTATAAAGTGACCCTTTTTGAGTCGTTACATGCCACTGGCGGGGTATTGCGTTACGGGATCCCCGAGTTCAGGCTACCGAAGACCATTGTCGACTATGAAGTCGGGAACCTGGAGAAATTAGGGGTTGAGATTCAAACTAACGTTTTGATCGGAAAGACGATCACCATTGACGAATTGTTTGCCACCGGTTATGAAGCGGTGTTTATTGGTACTGGGGCTGGACTTCCGTATTTTCTCCAGATTCCTGGGGAAAATTTGAATGGAGTTTATTCGGCCAATGAGTTTTTAACCCGGGTCAACTTGATGAAAGCTTATCTCTTCCCAGAACACGACACCCCGATCCGCATCGGTAAACGTGTTGCGGTGGTCGGGGCCGGGAACGTGGCGATGGATTCGGCGCGTACCGCTTTACGGCTCGGGGCCGAAACCGTTAGCATTGTCTACCGTCGCTCGCGCGAAGAGATGCCTGCCCGTTTGGAAGAGATTGAAAACGCCGAAGAGGAAGGGGTCGAATTCCGCCTCCTCACCAACCCGGTTCGCCTGGAGGGAGATGAAAACGGCAACCTGACAACGATGATCTGTCAAAAAATGTCCCTTGGGGAGCCGGATGCTTCGGGACGCAGAAGACCGGTCCCGATCCCTGGTTCGGAGGAAGCCCTACCTGTGGATACGGTGATCGTCGCCGTTGGTCAGGGCCCCAACCCCATTCTCCTGCAAGGGACCGCCGGTCTGAACCTGAATAAACGGGGTTATATCGAAGTCGACCCGGAAACCATGATGACCAGTATTCCGGGGGTCTTTGCCGGTGGTGATATCGTTACCGGCGCGGCGACCGTGATTGCCGCCATGGGGGCTGGGAAGAAGGCCGCCCGGGCGGTTGACCAGTATTTGACCGCAAAAAATAATCCTGCTAAGGAATAAGGTATAACGTAAGGGTTGAGAGAAGCAAGCGAAACAAGATCTACTGATCACCAATAAAGGACACGCGGAGCATGGGGCCACCCGAAACGGGTGGCCCCTTTCTGAAAGCACGGTTGATCTTAGCGGCCTCTCTTTAAAATGGCCAGTAAAGCGCGGCCGTCCAAATGCTGTTGTTGCCTCTTAGGTCATAGCTACTGACCGCGTAACCGAGAAGATTATCTTCGTAATCTTCGATCTTAACCTTGATATCATGGTAGAAGTGGGTGGCAATATCGACTTGGTCCAGGAAAACAAACCTGCCGTCCCGGTTAGTCCGGTAAACATTATAACCGGCGAGATCGGGATCGCCAACGGGATCCCAACGGAGCAGAGGCTGGCCGTTGTCCAATGTTACTTCAAAGTTTTCCGGAGTAGCGGGCGGGAGGTCAATAAGACCTTCGATGATTATGCTGGCATCCGCATTTAAATTGACCGTTTCAACCTGGCCTGATAGAACGTGAAATTGAATATAATCACTTTCATAAAAGTAGTTGGATTTATTTGGAATATAGATCCGGGCGTTATAGGTCCCCTGTGGTAGTAATATTTGCTCCCTATGTTTCAGGAGATTTCCTTCTAAGGTCAGATCAAAAATGGTGGCTTTATCGGTTTGCGGATCTTCATAAACGTATAACCTGCCCCGGGAGGCATCATAGCCGGCGGCAAGGAGAGGGGCGACATCCATTTCCATGGTTAACTCCCCCGGGGCCAGTCGAATGATGACCAATAGTTCTACGTTTTCTCCCGGCTGAATCGTCTTGGTCGCCACCCCGTAAAGGAACCACTGCCCGTTTGGGTCATAGCATTTCACTTCAATCTGCCAGGTACCCGGGTAGATGGAATCAACCGTAATTACTTTGCCTTCCACGTATGGTTCTACGGTCTTCGTCATGACGGTTTTTTTATTGGTAAGAACGATCGCGATTTTATTGATCGGTTTATTTAGCGCCATCATTGAAGATTGCTCTTGTCCGGCGGGTGTTTCTGCCCGCTGAATTCGAAGGTGTAGTGTACCCAAATCTTTGCCGGGCAGATATGGTTTGGACAGACAACCGCCGCAGAAAAGGACCGCCATGAGCAGTAAGGAAAAAGCCACTCGCCTCGGATAAGACATGATCTGCAAACACCCCCAAAAGATAGAAAATGGTTAACATAAACATTAGACATAAAACGGAAAAATCCTGTTTTTATCCTGCGGGCGAGGAAAAATATGTTAAAAAAAGAAGACGGATCCCTCAATGCGAGGTATCCGTCTTCTTTTCGATAACTACTTATTTTCCCATGTGGTCGACCAGACCCCGGTAAATATAGTAGCCTTCCCGCCAAAGGTAACCCGGATCGCGTAATTTCTCTTCTTCTTTGGGGTTGGTAATAAATGAGGCTTCGGTGAGAATCGCGGGCATCCGCGTGTTACGTAAGACATAATAATTTGCGGTATTGGCACCGAGATCACGAAGACCGGTCATTTGGAGTAAACGTTTTTGGACTTTGTTCCGCAAGTCATGGCTGGCAGCACTGGCGACTTTGGCCGAATAGACGGAGGTCCCATTATGCGCAGGATTGACTGAACCATTATGATGAACGGAGATGAAACGGTCCGCCCCACTGTTATTGGCTTTCTGCACACGGGCCGCTAAAGACACATAAGTGTCGTCGGTCCTGGTCATGACGACATCGGCTCCCCCGTATTCCACCAAACAGTTGCGGAGCGCTTTGGCCACCTGTAAGTTGACTTGTTTTTCGGTTAAACCGCTAACACCGACGGCACCCGGGTCCCAACCACCGTGACCAGCATCGACAACAACTTTTACACCCGCCAGGGGCTTGGCGGCGATGGCCGTCGCTGCTGTTGTGACCAGAAAGACCAGCATTAGGATCAGAATGACGAAAGGCTTATGCTTTAACAAAGAGGACTCCTCCTTTTGTTCAACAACTAAAATATGGTATTAAACCCGACAAACAACCGGTTGTAGCGGTGGAGATCAATTTTGTTAACGTCCGCTTCAAACCCGGAGTCAAAGCCGAATTCGAGGTTGGTGGCGATGGAAAAAGCTTTACGGAGCCGTCCGGAGAAAGTCAACTGGGGTTCAGAGAAAGTTTGGCCCGGGGAAAACAGGACCCCCGCTTTTACCGTCGCCTCCCAGTTGTTGGCCATTTTATGCTGGAAGCCACCGCCGATCCCGTACGAGTTGTTGGCGTAGATTTCGCCCTTTTCGAGGAAACTATCGTTTAAAACCGAAGAGATCGGGGCAAATCCTTTCTGGAAAGACCAGGCGTTTAGGGTATAGGTTGTGGCCGCAATGTTCTTGTTCCACGTGACCAAGCCCCCGAAAGCGCCATCATGTTTGTAGCTTTGGAAACTATCTGCTCCCGGTTTGTACCAGGCCACTTCACTTTGGAGGGCCCCGCCAGCAACATTGGTGATGAAGTCGAGTCCAATTGCGGTTTCACTGAGGTCGCCGTCCGGGGTGGTTACCAAGGTCATACCTAGCATATAGCCGGGTTTCGGTACAGCAATTCGCAACCCGAACTGATCGTCGCTGGTAATACCGATCTTTTCTTCACCAATACTGGCCGGGTTCAGGAAGAGCCGGGAATAAAAACCACCGAGATAAAAAGCGGTATTACCGGTTTGAAGGGCGAAACCTTGAATTGGGGAAGCGGAATGGTCGGCGATTAAACCAAGCGGATCAAGGGTAAAATGGAATTTACCTAAATCCATTAATAGTTGGGGTGACCGGTACCGGACTGCGGCTTCATTAATATAAAGTTGGTTAAGATAACCGTAATTATCATAATGGGAAAGTAAAAGATAAAAGTAGAAATTACGGTCGATCTGCGCATCCAGATAGAGGTTGAGATAGTTTTTAAAATCTGGAGTGCGGTATTCTTCAAAAGCCCGCTGCTTATAATCGGCGAGCAAGCTGAATTCGCCGCCAAGCTGGAGATGGCCCCAGCGGCTTTCCAAGTTGGAGAGGCGTTTCGTGATATTGTCTGGGGCGCCATGGGCGGGGTTTGCCCATAAAATACCGCACAAAGTGAGGCATAAGAAAAAGAGAAGGGGTCTGAAGGGTAAACGGTTTTTAGTAAGGCGTAGCAAAGGTAATTCCTCCGTTTCTTTCTGCAAATTTTATAAGTTTCGCCTGAAATGTCTTTTCGCCCGTTTGCTCTTTAAAATTCTCGTAATTAGTAAAAATCCCTGCTCAAGGCAGGAATGGAATTTATGGCAAACATTGTTCAGGCCCGAAAATTTGCCGTTCCAAGAAAGAAAGGAGAACGATAATTTTAAGGATTAAGGGGCGTTCGCGAACGCCCCCTAACCCTATTTTTGGTTGGCCATTAGTTGCTCGGCTTTTTCAATGAGGCCGCGTACTAATAGGCCTGCTTCACGGGTAGTGAGATTGCTGTAGTCGTAATGATCACCGTTTCGTTGAATCCGGTCAGCGAAACCAAGTTCTTTGGCAATTTCGTATTTGACCTCATCCGAAACGATACTACGACGCGCCACAGCTCCACCTCCCAAGAATAGTATTTCCGATCACCGCTGGAAAACACGTGACAAAAAAAAGATGCATACTCAAGCAGGCATTAAAGGACAATATAAACCAAGGGGGGAGCATCAAGATGGGTAGAGATGGTCGTCAACCGCTTAGCCTTTCCGAAAGGGCGGATAACGCGGAAGAAAGTATTAAATGCCCGATGTGTGGAACAATGATTCTTTTGGGCTATGATGAAGACGACGAAGTGGTGACTTGCCCCGTCTGTGAAGGACAGGTTACCACCGTTGAAGAACACCAGCTATATTCTTCCAATGAAGATTATTGAGCCTCGTTAAACCCGGAAAACCGGGTTTCTTTTTATTTTGGGACGAAAGTCAGGTTTGCGCGCGCGGATATGTGAAAGGCCCAAATGATTAAACTTAACAAAAATGGATAAAATAAGGAATAATTTTATGTGGAATTGATCGGAATCTTTTCATCTAAAACGGGTTTTAAAAGAAAGATTTGGCCTTTTTGCGAAAAGAACTATTGTTTTATTTAGTCAATCGTCATAGAATAGGAAATGTGGAAAAAAAGAGGATTGGCCGAGAAGGGACGGATCAGGTTGAAACCAGGAGACCATCTGTATTTTATTGGAATTGGGGGCGCGCGTCTGAGCGCCTTAGCAAAGATAATGCTAGAAAGCGGTTACAGGGTAACCGGTTCGGACCGGAAGTCCAGCCGCAACACTACGGAATTAGAAGCCAAAGGGGTTAAAATCTATTACGGACACCGGGAAGAACAGATTAGCGACGATATTGATGTGGTGATCTATACCAATGCGGTAGGAGAGCAAAATCCCGAACTACTGGCCGCCAGAGCAAAAGGACTTCCCCTTTATGAAGGGGCTGAGCTTCTCGGCGTATTGATGAAAGAAAAAGGGAAGGGTATTGCCGTTGCTGGAACCCACGGCAAAACAACGACGACCGCAATGATTTCCTTGCTCCTCATTAAAGGAGGGAAAGACCCCACGGTGGAAGTGGGCGGGGAGATGCTCGAACTACAGGGGAACCACCGGACCGGGAAAAGTCCTTACTTTGTTGTGGAAGCCTGCGAGTTTCGTTGTTCTTTTCTATATCTCTCACCCCAGATTGCGGTAATTACCAATGTCGATTGGGACCATCCCGATTGTTTTCCCACGGCGGGTGCGGTCGTGGATACGTTTAAGGAATTCATCGCCCTGGTGCCTCCAGACGGAAAACTTGTTCTCTGGCACGAAGATCCAAATCGCCAAGAATTGTTGAAAGCGGCCAAGGCCCCGGTTTTGACTTTCGGTTTATCCCCGGAAGCCGATTGGTACTGTACGGCGATTGAACCGGTTGCGCCGATGGGAATCAAAGGTAAACTGCACTACAAAGGGGATTATCGCGGAGATTTAGTGTTGAAAGTCCCTGGCGAGCATAATCTGAGGAATGCGCTTGCGGCGTTGATCGTGGCGTTGGAAGCCGGTGTGCCGTTGGCAGATTGCCTCCGTTATCTCCAAACGTTTACTGGCGTGCGCCGTCGTTTTGAATTAAAAGGAGAAGCCGGTGGCGTTGTGGTGGTTGATGATTACGCCCATCACCCGGTTGCGATCCGTAATACCCTAGCCACCGTCAAGAAACAATATAAGGGCCGAGTCTGGTGTGTATTCCAACCTCACCTTTACAGCCGTACAAAACACCTTTTTACCGAGTTTTCCCGCGCTTTTCGTGACGCTGATATACTGGTCTTGGCAGATATCTATGCCGCCCGTGAGGTTGACCGGGGCGAGGTTTCCAGCCGGCTTTTAGCGGACGAAACCCGTAAAAACCATCCCGATGTCCGGTACCTCGGTGGGATGGAAGAGATTAAAACACATCTTCTAAAGGAGACCGCGCCGGGGGATTTGGTGTTGACCATGGGGGCGGGTGATATCTTTCGGGTTGGCGAAGAATTTCTGCAGGCGCAAAGGGCGAAGGAACATATTTAAGACCAAGTAAAAAAGGGATTTCGCCAAAGGAGTCTTTCGGTTCTTTGGAGAAATTTTACCAGAGAACTTTTTCTGTTCTAAGCGGCAGAGTGAGAAGGAGAGTACTGATGACCAAAGTTGCGCTTGCCCGTTGTGGCAGTTACGAGCGGAGCGAGGTGGAAAGCGCGGTCCGCAAAAGCCTACATGAACTGGGTGGCCTTTCGCGCTTCGTCCGTCCGGGCCAAAAGGTATTGGTCAAACCCAATCTCTTGGCGGCGGAACCACCAGAGCGGGGAGTTGATACGCATCCGGAAGTTGTCCGGGCGGTCCTCAAAGAACTTTTAGCCATTGGGGCGAACCCGCTGGTGGGTGACAGCCCTGGTCTCGGGAGTTTGGCGCGGGTAGCGCAAAAGGCTGGTATCACCCAAGTCTGTCAGGAACTCGGTGTTCCGCTGGGCGTTTTTGACCGCGAAATTGAGGTGAAGGCACCCCACGGGAAGATTCTAAAAAGTTTTCCTCTGGTCGAAGAGATCGCCCAAGTTGATGCGGTAATTAATCTACCAAGGGTTAAAACCCACGGGTTGACCCGCCTGACAGGGGCGGTAAAAAATCTCTTCGGCTGTGTGGCCGGGTTACGCAAAGGAGAGATGCATTTTCGGCTTCAGCACGCCGATGTATTCCATGAGATGCTCATTGATCTGGCCTTAACGGTTAAACCGGTGCTGAACATCGTTGACGGGGTAATGGCGATGGAAGGAGCCGGCCCGCGCAACGGGACCTTACGTTTTATGGGTTTAATCATTGCTGGTGCCAATCCTTTCGCCGTTGATGCGACCATTGCCCGGTTGATCGGCGTCGAGCCCGCCACCGTTCCCCTCCTGGCTTTAGCCGAAAAAAGAGGGCTTCTCGGACTTGAGGAAACAGGGGTTGAGATCCGGGGGGAAGAGTTGGACGCGTTTATGATCGCCGATTTTAAGGTGCCACCGGCGTCAACCCGCATCGGCTTTCGTGTTCCGGCGGTGGTGAATGCCTTTTTCCGCCGCTTCGTTTCGCCTTACCCAGTGATTAAGGAGAATTGCCGAAAATGTGGGGTCTGTCTCCAGGCCTGTCCGGCCCAGTTGATCACCGTAGGCCCGGATAAAGTGAAAATTGATGACCGTCGGTGTATTCGTTGTTATTGTTGTCAGGAGTTTTGTCCCCACGATGCCATAGAATTAAAGGCTCCGTTTTTAGGGCGTTTTCTCTAAAGACTTTTTAATAAACGCGCGAGCCGGAGAAAGGTCTTTTTCTCTTTCTTGGCGAGGGCTTCGTCGATTTGGGCTAGCAATTTAGTCCTTTGCACTTCGTTTTCGGCTTCGATTAAGAGGAGTTTAATCTCCAGGTCCATCTGGAGACAGACGACTTTTTCCGGTGTGATCGGAAGCGGGAGTTCTTCGAGAACCTCGCGGAAGAGCAGGCACCGGTCCCGACCGGGAAAATAAAAAGTTAGATAAAAGCAACTTGCGCCCGCGTTTAACATGTATTCAATCACCGCGGCGGGATCGGAGAGGACCAAATTATATGTGAGCAGCACCGCCGGGGGCATTCCCGTGCCAAGACTTGAGATCACTAAGAGCGGCCGGAGAATACACCCCTTTTCGACGATTTTAATCCGTTTTAACGTGTCTTCTTCCTTAAGGAGAGCAAAAAGGATACGCCGGGGGGCTTCACCCCGGAATTCACAATGGGTGAGGAACCATTGGATAAAATTTTTCTTAGCCAACGAACTGACCAGTGGTTGTTTCAAGGAAGGCACCTCCCTAATTATATTAATATTACGGTTGCTCCGATCTGATGAATCGTATTTCCGCCTTTTAACGCTGGTTTATTAACCAAGCGGGTCATTGGCAGCGGTGCCTCTGGCACCGGGAGAAGAACCGACGATGATTTTCAAGCAGAGGCAGGGGAAGAAACTGAGGAAAGGAAATTCGCCACCAAGCACTACGGTTTTGGTCAGCGCTTGTCTTTTAGGAGAAAAATGCCGTTATAATGGGAAAGGCTATACTTTACCCGACTTGGTTGAGAGCCTTAGTGGTTATTCCGTTGTCCCCGCCTGCCCCGAAGTATTGGGGGGATTACCGGTACCGCGTCCGCCATGCGAACTCAGGGGGGGCGACGGAGAGCTGGTCTGGGCAGATCAGGCCAGCGTATATACGAAAGAAGGTCGGGATTTTACGACAGCTTTTCGGGCGGGGGCCAGTAAAACACTGGAGTTGGCGCAGAAAAACGGTGTTAAAATGGCGATTTTAAAGGACCATAGCCCATCTTGTGGTTGTAACCGGATCTATGACGGTACCTTTAGTCGTCGCTTAGTCGCGGGGCGAGGAGTAACCGCTGCTTTACTGAAGAAACACGGGATTGAAGTGATCGCGGAAACGGACTGGGCCGCGCAAAGGAGGGGCAACGATGTCTAAGAAATACTACTGGTTAAAGATTTCTGGAATGTTGTTGGCTGTTGTCCTCTTTTTTCTGATCGTTAACAGTTTTTATCGTGAAAACAGCCACCTATTGGCGGAGCGTAATGCTTGGCAGGAAAAGGCAAAAAACCTGGAGGAAAGCAACCAACAGTTACAGAACGAAAACAAAGAATTACAGCAAGTTTTAGACCAAGGAAGGCCTGGACTGATCATAAAAGCGCTTAACTTTGAACCGGTTGGTTTCAACGCCCCAAACCGGCTATCTTACCGCTTACTAATCACGGTGGCGAACCGAACAAGCCAAAACATTCCGGCGGCAAGTGGTGAGTTGTTGTTTGCCTTACGGCATCCGGGGGCCGATGCTTTTCAGCGTACCTCGTGGCGCCGGATCGCGCTATCGGCTTTTCAACCGGAAGAGGTAAAAACATTGTCTCTAGAGGGAGAACTGGTGGCTTATCCCCGGGAAGAACTGTTATTAGTGGTCAGTCTTGACCAACAACCGGGTGTGGCTAAAATCCAGGTTCAGCTGCCAGAGGCTAAGAAAACGGAAGTCCCAGAGTAAAAGGGGGGAAAAGGTACGGAGGATGAAGAGACCGGATAAAGACCACTATTATCTGGATATTGCGGCCGCGGTCGCGAAACGTTCAACCTGCCTACGTCGGCACTTTGGGGCAATTATCGTCAAGGCCGACCAGATTATCAGTACCGGGTATGTTGGTGCCCCCCGCGGTAGCATTAACTGTATTGATTTGAATGATTGCCCGCGAGAAAAAGCGGGGATCCCTTCCGGCGAACGTTATGAACTATGCCGTTCGGTCCATGCGGAGATGAACGCGATTATTCACGCCGCCCGCACCGAGATGCTGGGGGCCACCCTTTATCTGGCTTGTCTAGCGCCCGAGACCGGAGAGCGGGTGACCGGAGTCCGTCCTTGTAAACTATGTACGAGAATGATCATTAATGCCGGAATTGAGTGGGTGGTGACGGATGCGCCCGATGGGGGGGTGTGTCGCTACGCGGTGCAGGATTGGGTGAAACAGGACCGGGGGATTTGGAACAATGAAAACATCAGTGGCTATTAGACCGATGAAAGCTAATCTTTTGTTGGGTCCGTAAGTAAAACATAAATAATTAATTTGCGGAAGGAGCGATTTGGTTGGCGTATCGTATTACTCTAATCCCAGGTGATGGGACCGGACCGGAAATTACCGCCGCGACGAAAAGGGTGATTGAAGCGACGGGCGTCGATATTGAATGGGAAGTGCAACATGCGGGTGTTGACGTGTTGGCGGAAAAAGGAACACCGCTGCCGGATGAGGTGTTGGCTTCGATCCGCCGGAATAAGGTGGCTTTAAAAGGACCGATTACAACTCCGATTGGCACCGGGTTTCGCAGTGTAAACGTGGCCTTGCGGCAGGCTTTGAACCTCTATGCCTGTGTGCGGCCGTGCAAATCCTACCCCGGAGTACGCTCGCGGTACAGCGATGTTGACATTGTTTTGGTCCGGGAGAATACGGAAGATCTTTATGCGGGCGTGGAGTTCGACGCCGAGACCCCGGAAGCCAAAAAGATCATTGATATGGCTCCGGCGGGCAAGATCGACCCGGGTGCGGCCATTTCGATTAAACCGATCTCCCGTGCTGGAAGCGAACGGATTATTCGTTATGCCTTTGAATACGCCCGTCGTCATGGTCGTCGCAAAGTAACCGCGGTGGCAAAAGCCAATATCATGAAGTTTACCGACGGCCTCTTTTACCGGGTTGGGCGGGAGATCGCCAAAGAATACGAAGGGGTAATCGAATACAACGAGGTCTTGGTGGATGCTCTCTGTATGCAACTGGTACAGCGGCCGGAGAACTTCGATGTGCTGGTCATGCCCAACCTCTATGGGGATATCGTTTCGGATGTCTGCGCTGGACTGGTGGGTGGTTTAGGGGTGGCCCCTGGGGCCAACATCGGAACGGAAGCGGCGCTTTTTGAGCCGACCCATGGATCGGCTCCGAAATATAAAGGGCAGAACAAGGTGAATCCGTGCGCGATGATTCTGTCCGGTGTTTTGATGCTTCGCCATCTGGGAGAAGAAGCAGCGGCCGACCGTCTGGAACAAGCCGTTGCGGCGGTTATTCGTGAAGGAAAGTCGGTAACGTATGATATGAAAGAAGACCGGAACGATCCGACTGCGGTCGGCACCAGTGAGATGGCTGATGCGATTATTGCGAAATTGAATGAAAACTAGATCAGGTAAGCGCCTACGCTGGAGCAAAGGTAAACACCGGCGCTCGTGTGTACTGCTGAAAAACCGCCTGTTTTCGGGCGGTTTTTGGTATGTACTGATTAAGCTGCAGCGCCCTATAGCGGATGACTAATGGCGATCAAACAACTAAAAAAAGGGGTATTCCATCTGTTTAAGGCCGCCCGGCCAGGTGGTGAGGTTTTCTTCTGTATCGGCCCAAACCTCTCGGAACTTGACTTGCACGGGTGTGGGAAAGGGAGAAGTGGCTACCGTTCTTGCCTGTTCTGGCGGGGGTACCTTTAAAATCTGGTAACCACGGTGGTCTCTGTTGACCCATAAGGGAGAACAGGAGAGGAGTTCGATTTCCAGTCCGGGCGGCCAAATTTTTTTACGGAGATGGAGGGTGAGCATTAATCCGCAGTCGCTATAGCGCCAGCGCTGGTTGGAGAGGAAATTTCCTAAGGAATAAGCGATCAAACAAGTTTTGGGGTATTTGGTAAAAGGGTCGGTGATCACTACCTTTTCGAGGGGTCTGATGACATGGGGATGACTACCCAGGATCACATCCACGCCCAAGGCACAGAGCCGGTAGCAGAGCTGTTGGTCGGCGCTGGTGGGATAACGGACGTACTCATCACCGTAATGGAGCGCCATGATGATCCCATCTACTCCGGCGGCTTTTAGCTCGCGAATCTGTCCCCCTATCTCCGCAAAATCAATGGTATTAAGCATCCAACGTTTATCCGGCGGGGCGGAAAGACCGTTGGTTATGGTTGTATAGGAGAGGAAAGCTAATTTGATTCCGGCGATTTCCATTATGTAGTAGGGTTTTTGCTTAAGACTCTTTCGGGTGCCGGTGGTTGGGAGACCGGCGGTTTCTAGATGGTCAAGGGTACTAATAATTCCGTTTACCCCTTGATCCAAGGAATGATTATGGGCGGTAAAGATCAGATCAAAACCCGCCCAACGCAGGGCCTCCGCCAGTTGGTAAGGGGTGTTGAACCGGGGATAGCCGGATAATTGATCGTACCTTGTGGTCAACACGGTTTCCAACACGCCAACTGTTATATCGGCGGCACTTAAAGTGGATTTCAGGGGGGCAAAAATCGACCGAAAGTCAAAGTTTTGGTCTTCCGGGGAAAAGGCGGAGTTGACAACCGGCATATGCATGATCAGATCGCCTACGGCGGAGAGGGAGATCCCGGGTGGCGCCGCCGCTTCCATGCCGGCAGAGGGCTGGATGGTAGCGCTCAGATTAACGGCGATCAACAGGACGAAAACAGGAAGAAGCCGAAAATCCTTTCTCCTGGGAATGGTTTCAACCATCTTGTGTTCCCTCCCGTCAAGATGTTTCAAACACCTCAGCTAGGATATTTGCGGTCAAGAGTCTTCGTTTTGTTCGCGAAAAGTGGTAACAATCCGGTAACAGATTAATTCGGCTCCACATAACTATTTACCTTTTTTTTGGACAAATCCGGATCGAAAGCGGTGATTCTACTGAAATGAAGAGGGCTTGCCGGGGGATTAGCGAAAATAGTAAAAGTTTGAGTATTGCGGTTCGGAGGTGGAAAAGTGCGTACCTTGCACCAAAAAATCATTGCCGAGAATCACCGGCGGGAAGAATTGCTGCTCTCGCCCTATGCTTGCCCCAGTCGGCTGGGGGTCCGTTTTAACCCTGAGGCGGAAAAGATTCCCGATGCCGAGAATATCCGCCCGGCCTTTTTTCATGATACCGATAAAATCATTCACTCTTTGGCCTATACCCGCTATATTGATAAAACCCAGGTTTTCGCTTTGTTTGATAATGACCATATAACCCACCGGGTTTTACATGTCCAGTTTGTGTCGAAGATTGCCCGGGTGATCGGTCGTTGTCTTCGGTTAAATGAAGATTTGATTGAGGCCATTGCCCTCGGTCATGATCTGGGGCATAGCCCATACGGTCATGACGGGGAGCACTTTCTCAATCAGCTCTGCATCGAGGCGGGGGTCGGCTTTTTTTGCCATAACGCCCAAAGTGTCCGTTTTCTGATGGAGTTGGAGCAGGGGGGACGGGGCTTAAACTTGACCCTTCAGGTCTTGGACGGGATTTTAGCCCATAACGGAGAGATTCTTAACGAGCGTTTGGTACCAGTGACCGGGAAGACCGCGGAACAGTTTCTACGCGAATATGAAAACTGTTTTCGGATTGCCGACTATAGTAAAGAGATCTACCCCATGACCTTGGAAGGTTGTTTGGTGCGGGTCTGCGACATCATTGCCTATATTGGCCGGGATATTGAGGATGCGATTACGGTTGGTTTGATCAAACGTACGGATCTCCCCCGGAGTATTGTCCGTGTCCTTGGAGACCGTAATGATCAGATCATCAATACTTTAGCCTTGGATGTGATCCAGCAAAGCTATGGGCAGAATTATATCGGTTTCAGCAAAGATATTTACCGGGCTTTGCAGGACCTGAAAGCCTTCAATTATGAGCAGATCTATTTCCATCCGATGGTCAAAAGCCAGGACCAGAAGATTCAAGGTTTGTTTCAATCCCTCTTCCGCCGCTATGTGCAGGATATTGAGGCACAGAATCATTCCTCGCCGATTTATCGCCACTTTATCACGAATATGACCCCGGAATATAGCCGGAAGAATCCACCGGCGCGGATTGCCGCTGATTTTATTGCCGCCATGACCGATGATTTTTTCAATCAACAATATAAGGATCTTTTCTTCCCGACCCGCTTCGGTCTGAAGATCCACGAAAAAAAGACGGATTAGCCTTGACGAACAGGTGTTTGGTATGGGAAAATTAGGGGAGGTGGAGGTAAGCGCAAGGAGATGGAGGTGAGCGGGATGCGTCGGATTATTCATCTTGATATGGATGCTTTTTTTGCCGCCATCGAACAGCTGGACAATCCGTCCTACCGTGGCAAGCCGGTGATTGTCGGGGGTTCTCCCCATGCGCGGGGTGTGGTTTCTACCTGTTCCTACGAAGCGCGGAAATATGGGATTCATTCGGCGATGCCCTTACGCGAGGCGGCCCGCCGCTGTCCCCACGGGATCTTTGTCCCGGGACGGATGCAAAGATACCAGGAAGTTTCCGCGGCGATTATGCAACTTCTCCGGGAATACACACCCTTGGTCGAGCCCCTTTCCTGCGACGAAGCCTTCCTTGATGTGACCGGATCCGAGCAGTTGTTTGGACCGGCGGAAGCAATCGCCCGTCAAATTGTTGACCGCATTGCTTCCGAACTGAAGCTTTCCGCTTCGGTTGGCGTTGCCCCCAATAAATTCTTGGCCAAACTGGCGTCGGACTTGAAAAAACCGCGCGGGTTCGTCGTGATCGGGGAAGAAGAGGTTCTTTCTTTTCTCGCGCCACTGCCCATCGCACGGATCTGGGGGGTAGGTCCGAAGACCACGGCCCAATTAAAGAAAATGGGCCTGAAGACCATCGGTGATCTACAGGAGCTTTCCCTGACTTACCTGCGGGATAATTTGGGTGATCTCGGTATCCACCTCTATCATTTAGCCCGCGGGATTGATGACCGTCCGGTTGAACCCGGCCAGACCGTAAAAAGTATCGGTCATGAAACCACCTTTCAAGAAGATACCGCGGACCGGGAGTTCCTCGAAGGGATTCTGTGGCGCCTTTCCGAAAAGGTCGCCCGGCGTCTCCGCCGTCAAGGCTTAGTCGGGAAGGTGATCACCCTAAAAATGAGGGATCAGGATTTTCAGACGGTAACCCGGCGGTCTACCCTTTACCAAGCAACCGATTTTGAAGAAGTGATCTTCCAAACTGCCCGCCAGTTGGCGGAGGAGAATGCTTGGGGGCGGAAACCCCTTCGCTTAATTGGGGTGAGTGTTTCGGGTTTACAAACCCGCGAAAACAGCCAGGAACCGTTGTTTGCCGCGGCGGATGATGAGGATCTGCGCTCTTTACATCAGACCCTCGACCGGATCCGGGATCGTTTTGGCGAGACCGCCATTACCCGGGCGCGCTTTTTAAAATAAGTAGGAGCAGGACCGCCCGCCAGTTCAGTCTGGAGGAATAAACACCACGCTCTTGGAGAGGATAACTAGTTAGGATAGGAATCCAACCAAGAGCGAGGTGGCCGAGCTGAAGCGGGCAAAGCTAGTGTTCTTTTTCTGTTTTATGCTGATGATCGGACGAGGGGTAGCAGCCGAAACCAACGACGAGTGGATGATTCGCATTAACATTCCGGCGAGCACCCTGGAGTTGCTGCGGTATGGGGAAGTGTGGCGCCGATTTCCGGTTGCGGTCGGGAAACAGTCCACCCCGACGCCGCTCGGTCGCTTTACGATTGACGTTATTATTGAGAATCCCACCTGGTATCCGATGGGCCGGTCCCCCATCCCGCCGGGGGTGGAAAATCCTTTAGGCCGCTACTGGTTGGGTTTAAGTCTTAAAGGCTATGGAATCCATGGGAATAATAATCCACTTTCCATTGGCTATCCGCAATCCAACGGCTGCATCCGCATGCACAACCAGGATGTGGAGCTTTTGGTGGGGTTGGTACGGGTCGGAACACCGGTGGAGATAATCTACCAGACCGTTAAGGTGGATACGGCTGGGGACAAAAGCTGGTTAACTCTTTACCCCGATTATTATCAGCGGTATCCCAGGCTCCAAGAGGAGATTTTAGCGGCATTGACGCAGAAGAATTTGCGGTATCCGGTGCATTGGGACGGCCTTTGGTGGTTGCTGGAAGACGACCGGCCGCAGGTGATTGAACTTCCCCAAGAACTCCAATTAGTGTTGGATGGAAAAGCATACCCGGAGACCGCTTTTCTCTGGGGCGACCAGGCGTATCTTCCGGCAACGCTCAATGGTTTATGGGGTGACGTCAGCGCTACGCCCTACATTGAACTGGTGGAATTCATGCGGACCCGGGCGGGACAAGTCTATGGCGTCTTTGACCAACAAGCAAAGGTGATCAACCTTCATACATTACGCATTTACTATAAGGGCTGGTTGTTTCCCCAGCGCGGCTGGTTTCAAGAAGAACCTTATATCCCCCGGGAGCTCGCCCAACTCCTGGCACGTGATTTAGGGCCACCGGACCGGCCAGAACTGTTGGGGACGGACATAGCGGAAGACCGGTGGCTCCCTTTGTCCACCCTTGTGGCGTGCTGGCCAAAGCTGGAAGTAAACTTCGATGCTGGACAGTGGGTGCTCACCCTTGGACCTTGAGGAAGAATAAAAACCGCCCCTGTAATGATTGGGGCGGTTTCTGTCTTCTTTTTTTAACCCAGAATTTTTCCTAAAGCCATGGCGGTCAGTTCGATCCGGGCAAACTCTTTAATCCTTTCCCAATCCCGTGCTAAGATAGCACCGCTTAGGTCTTTCGTGATCCCCAGATAACCGGAGAGGGCGCTTGTCAGGCGGTCCCGGCTGATCGTATCTAGGTAGGCCCAGTCTTGAACAAGGATGGATTCGG
>DUQQ01000104.1 GCA_012837705.1 Hydrogenispora sp. | reverse complement strand
TTTAGGGTTAATGAAAAGTGGTTGCCTCAGTTTAAGCATTTTAACTGAAAGCTATATTAGTGGTCGCAAGATAAAATGCTGATTAGCCAGATTTACTGACTTAATAAACAGCCGCTGATGTAAGTGTCATCACCTCCGTATCAATAATCATTTCCGAACTGGGGTTCTTTTTTTGAAGGAACCTCAGTTTTTTTTTAGAAATCATTACATGTTAACAATTGGAAAACCATTTGGAAAGGAATTTGAAACCTTTGACAAAAAAAACACACCCAGCAGGTTTGCTCCGGAGTTTTTCCAAGAGCGTACAAGGGACTCTAATTTTGTATTTTATTATTATCGCTGTCATCCCCACTTTTCTGTTGGGTATAATTACTTACTCTACCTCTTCGCGCATAATCAACAACAAGGTCCAGATCTATGTTGAAGAGATGATTATTAAGGTGAAGGAGAACATTGAGTACTACTTCCGCGATTTGCAGAGTCTGGCGTATATGATCTCAGTAAACAATGATTTGCTTACTGCTCTGCGGGAAGAAACATTTTTAGACCGGTGGAAGGAGATTAACTACAATAACAAATTAAAACATTTTCTCGCCAGTCTCACCAGTACACGGGCTGAAGTCAGAGGTATCTACGTAATATCCGAAGATGAGAAAAGAATCTACTCAAGCGGGCCTCCGATTCTGATCAGTTATTTACAGGAATATGACTGGTACCAAGAGATTGTCAAGTCCAACGAACATCTTTTTATTACCGACATCCATGAAGATGATTATGCTGGTGCCCTTAATTTCAACACCTCAAAAGTTGTTACTTATGCACAGCGAATTACCGATCTAGACGGGCGGAAGCTCGGGTGGGTTCTGATCGACCTGAACTATGGTTTTGTTACCAAGATGGTGCCCGGAGCGGTGACCTTAATTCCATCCTATTACATTATTTTAAGGTTGAATATGGCCAACACCTTTGCCGGGTTGGTTCTTCCCTTCTTCTTCGGTAGTGCTTTTGGCACCTTTCTCCTCCGGCAGTTTTATATGACACTCCCGAAGGATCTGTTTGAAGCCGCAACAATCGATGGGGCAGGGTACTTCCAAATCTGGTTAAAGGTGATGTTTCCCCTCAGTAAACCGGCGGTCGCGACCTTAGGCGTAATGACGCTGGTCCATCATTGGAACAGTCTGCTCTGGCCCTTAGTGATTACACAGAGCCCCTCCCTTAAGGTTCTGGCGGTCGGGCTCTCCGATTTTCGTCTATTCCGCAATATCCAATGGAATTCCTTAATGGCAGCAGTGATCATTGCGATTCTACCGATGTTGATCATCCTCTTTTTCGCCCAGAAATATTTCGTGAAGGGCATTCAGTTTTCCGGGGTCAATCGATAATTATCCTTTTTCCTTTGAGGCCAGGATAAGGTTTTGCCGATATTGACTGGGGGATAGCCCCTTCACTTTTTTGAAGATTTTCGAGAAAGCAAGCGGGTCATTATAACCGACCGAGCGGGCCACATCGCCGATGGCGAGCAGCGGATTGCAGAGAAAAGCGCAGGCCCGTTCGACCCGAAATTGGATCAGATATTCCTGCGGCCCCATCTTGAGTCTTTCTTTGAAGAGAACAGTAAGATAACTACGGCTTAGCCCGAGGCTGGCGGCGATCATCTTGATATTGATGGGACGCGAATAATTGGTTTTGATAAATTCAAGGGCTTTTTGGATATAAATATCCTGTAGACCGCCGTTCGCGGTTGAAGTCCGGTGGGTTCCCGCGTTTTCGATCATCTCGGCGATCGTAATGTACAATAAACCCTGCAAGTGCAGGGTTTTACTATAATTGTACCTGGTATTGTTATACTCTTCAGCCGTCTTCACCAGTGTTAATAGGTAATCGTCAAGCTTATTCCCCGCCCGTTTCGTCAGGATCGGATTATCCGGAGAAAAGCCTGCCGCCTCCAGATAGGTTTCTGCTTTGAGACCGTTAAAACCGACCCAAACATAATGCCAGGGATCGCTTTGGTCCGCTTCGTAATAGGTGATGATCTCCGGATAAATAAGAAATCCTTGCCCGCGCTGGAGCGGGTAGTGTTGGTTATTAACGAAAAAGGAGCCCTTGCCGTCTAAAATATAATGGAAGAGATAATGATCGCGTACCGCCGGACCATAAGCGTGCCCCGGTTTGCAGGGTTCCATTCCACAATGGTAAATGTTAAGATCGGTCGTAAACTGTTCATTAGGAATAAAGATATCACGCATGCCATCACCTACCCAGATTTGCTATTCTATACGATCTAACGTGGGGTGTTTTACCTACAAGCAGAGCGCTGTAGGCGTATTATGATCAAATTATGGGGATTATCACTTTTTTGTATTATATCATTTTTATTTAGGGTCGTTAAAGTCTTCATTCAAATTGCAGACAGCTTTTATACAGTGCTCTGCAATCAAATGGTGCCGCCGCTTGCTTTTTCTCGGTTCATACCGTATAATTTGATGTGATACATTCCACGAAGGAATGTTTGCTTTCCGAAGAAAGCTTTGTGCCCTACTAAGGATTAGCAATTTCGAATTTGTATTATTTTATATTTATAACGAACCGATTACCGCGAAGGTGATTTGACTTCCTGTCGGAAGGATTGCCTTTGCGGTTTTTGTTTGGCCCGAGGAGGAGAAAAGGGTGCTGGTTACGGGAAAGAATATTAGCTTCACATATGACTTTGGAGGTGCGGCTTTTGCCCTCCAAGATGTGGACATCACCATCGCACAGGGCGAGTTTGTGGCGATTCTGGGCTGTAACGGCTCCGGCAAATCCACACTGGTCAAACACTTCAACGCCTTGCTCCAATTGCAGCAGGGAGCGCTAAAGGTGGCGCAGATTGATGTCGGGAATACGGAAGAGATCTGGCTTTTGCGCCGGCTTTGTGGTATGGTCTTTCAAAACCCCGATAATCAGTTTGTCTCCTCCGTGGTGGAAGAAGACATCGCCTTTGGCCTTGAAAACTACGAAGTGCCCCGTGGTGAATTTCCGGCTCGGGTCCGTTCGGCCCTAGCGCTGGTGGAGATGGACGGTTATGAAAAGCGGGCGCCGAACTCCCTCTCCGGCGGGCAAAAGCAGCGCGTGGCTTTGGCTGGCGTGTTGGCTCTGGAACCGGAGATCATCATCTTCGATGAGGCCACCGCCATGCTTGATCCCAGTGGACGGCAGGAAGTGGTTAAGATCATGCATAAGCTGCATAAAACCGGGAAAACGATCATCGCCATCACCCATTATGTGGAGGAAACGGTGGCCGCCGACAAAATCATCTTGATGCATCAAGGCCGGGTTTTGGCCTGTGGCCATCCGCGGGCGATTCTGACCGACCTTGATCTGATGAAGAAGGCGGAGTTGATTCCGCCGCTGCCGGTGCGTCTCTACTATGACCTGCAGCAAGCAGGTGTTAATCTGAGCAATTGTCCACTAACCAATGAGGAGTTTGTCGAAGCAATATGTCAATTCAGATCGAAAACCTAAGCTATAAATATGGGCAGCCGGCGGGGGAGAAAGTCGAAGCCCTGCAAGATATATCTTGCGCCATCGCAGCTGGTGACTTTGTCGGGATCATGGGCCATACCGGGTGTGGTAAAACCACCTTGATTCAGCTACTGGCCGGATTGCGCGCGCCCACCAGCGGGCGGATCTATATAAATGGTGAGGACATTAACGCCAAAGGCTATGACCGTAACCGTTTAAGGCAAACGGTGGGGGTGATGTTCCAAAATCCGGAATATCAGCTTTTTGCTACAACAGTGGAGAAGGATGTGGCCTTTGGTTTGAAGTATAGCGGTTTGCGTGGTCAGGAGGTCACTGCTCGCGTCCGGTGGGCCCTGGAAACGATGGGCTTTGACTTTGAAAAGGTTCGTAACCAATCGCCACTGGCCCTATCCGGTGGGGAAAAACGGCGGGTCGCGATTGCCGGTGTGATCGCCACCAGGCCGCAGATCCTCATCTTTGATGAGCCTATTGCGGGGCTTGACCCCTACAGTCGCGAAAACTTTTTACAGTTTGTGACGCAGATGAACCAAGCCGGGACTACCATTATTATGGTCTCCCATAACATGGAGGCGCTGGCGGAGTATACCCAGCATCTGCTGGTGCTGGAGAAGGGGAGGCTGATTGATGCTGGACCGACACGGGAGGTTTTCATCCGTCTAAAGCAAAGGAAGGATGGTGCCTTTGGCCAAACGGCAGCACAAAAAATCGTCACCCTGCTCGCTGAGAGGGAACTGAAGCTCCCGCCGGCGGTCGTCACCTATGGTGATTTGCTCGCGGCTTTAAAACATGAACTGACCGGAGGTGGTCGGGGATGAGGTCCTTGCCGACCGGTCAATATCTTCCGGGGCATTCTTTCCTCCACCAGTTGGATGCCCGCGTGAAAATTCTTGGTCTCTTTCTCCTTATGGCCGCCGTGATTGGGGCCTCGTCAGTCCAGGGCTATGTCCTGGTGTTGATGGTGGTCGCGATCTGCATTCAGCTTTCAAGGTTACCGCTGCGCTGCGTTTTTGCTTCCGTCCGCCGCGTGTGCTGGTTCTTGCTGGTGATCTGGTTGATGAATGCCCTGTTCTTTGCTGCGGAAGACGCCCTGTTCTCCTGGGGGATCTTTCAGCTCTCGCGCGGTGGGATGAGGCAGGGTTTCCGTGTGGTCAGCAATGTGGTTCTTATTCTGCTCCTTGGTAATCTGCTCACCATGACGACCTTACCGACACAGGTCACCACGGCGCTGGAGAGTCTGATCAAACCGTTAAAGTTGATCGGTGTCCCCACGGAAGAGGTGGCGATGATCATCAGTGTGGCCATTCAATTTATCCCGACATTAATGGAAGAGGCGGAGCTGATCAAAATGGCCCAGATCGCCCGCGGCGCCCGATTTGAGAGTAAGAAGCTGGCGGAGCGGGCGGCGAGTTTTCTCCCTTTGGTCGTGCCGATCTTTATCTCCGCTTTCCGCCGGGCGGAGGAGTTGGCCCTGGCGATGGAGGCGCGCGGTTATCGCAATGCTAAGAACCGTACGAAGCGCAAGAAAGAACCCCTGGAGCGACACGATTACGGTGCCTTGGCGGTCTGTGCTTTAATCTGCCTGGTCCAGTTTTTGCTGCGGTAACCGGGGCGTGTGCCTTGATATAAATGAGTAATCAGTGAGGAGGTAAGATCCAATGTCCAAAATGTCTTCGGTAAAACGTTCGATGCTTACCGCAGTCTGCATCGGCTTGTGTGTTGTCCTGCCGATGGCGTTCCATTCCATTCCGAACGCCGGTAGTATTCTCTTGCCGATGCACATTCCTGTCCTGTTGTGCGGGCTGATCTGTGGCTGGTCTTTTGGACTCCTTTGTGGACTCGCCGGACCCTTGCTCTCCAGCCTGCTCACGGGAATGCCGCCGATGGCCTATTTGCCGTCGATGCTGGTTGAGCTGGCTGCCTACGGGCTAGTTTGTGGACTCATGATTAACCTGGTACATACGAAAAAGCTCTATGCCGATCTCTACATTAGTTTGGTGGTGGCGCTTATTGCCGGACGTATTGTTGCCGGGGTTGCGCGAGCGCTGATCTTCGCGGCGGGGAGATACTCCATGGCCGCCTGGATCACAAGCTACTTTGTGACCAGCTGGCCCGGCCTCGTCATCCAGCTGATCTTCATCCCGGCCATTGTTGTCGCCCTGATGAAAGCAAGGTTGATCCCGGAACGTTATCCGGTGCGGTAAAATCATGCGGAACGCAACGTTTGCCAGTTACCTCAAACACCAGGCAAAACTGCATCCGAGTATGACACCGCAGGATGGCGTGAAGTTATGCTTTCAAGCGGCCTTTGGGGCCGAACATCTTTTGACCGCTCCGGCGCAGGCCCGGGCCAATCTAATGGCCGAGTTTGAACGGACCCTCCCCCGGAAGATCGAAGTGTTCGAGCCCATCTCCATTGCCTACAGCCGTTGTAACCTGGCCGCTTGGAAGTATTGGCAGCTGCCACCGGAATGGCTGTTCCAAATCTTTCGGCATTCGGCCTCTGGAAATAAGGAAAAGGCCGAACCTCTGTTCCTGGAGTATCTCCAGATCGTTACGGTCTGTGCCGAAAAGGGAGTTCTTCCTTTTAATAACGTAGTATGGCGCAGATATCTGGAAAGTTATCTGGCCGGCGGGGTCCGTCCGGTTCACCACAGCAAACTATACCGGCTCCGGGAACAACCGGCCTACCGCATAGTGAAAAGGGAGTATGAGCGGGTGTTGCCAATTTTAAAAACTCAGATTAAACTGTGAAACCATCGTTGTCTAGTTTTTGGTGCGATTGCTGCGGACCAGAAAAACCTCCTCACTTGTGTAAAGGTGAGGAGGTTTTTATATCTTGCTTTACCTTTGTGGGGCCGACTTCACCAGGGCTTCTTCCCACTCAGCCAGCCGTTGTTCGCCCAGTGTTCCCGGTCGGTTGGGTTCCAATCGTTAGATTTTTGCATTAAGCCCATCATTTTAAAGATGAATTTGGTCTTTATTCCCGGCTTTACTTTTCCTTGCCTTTGCAAAATCTTCTTCGCTAAACGGGTAACGTCTTTTTCGATCCGGGCTTTCCTTTTGGCCGATACCATCGCCCAATTGGTTGCTCTGATGTTTTTTGCATAGGCAAAACTTTGGGGGATTCCCCAGTAAAAAAAGTGTCGCTGCAGATCTTTCGTGACTTTTCTTGCCCCGGCGCCCGCCGCGGTCGAAACCGCGAGCCCGATTTTCCCAAACATTTGCGGATGGGGCCGGTGCGCCAGCCAACGGTAGCCCATATGGTCAAGGAAGGTCTTGAGTTGGCCGGTCATCCCCAACACATAGCATGGCGAATCCAGGACCACCAGATCCGCTTCCTCAATTGCCCTGACCACCGGCTGGACTTTCTCGGCATGGGGGCACTGGAGCTCGCCTTTGGTAAAACAATTACAACAACCGATACAGGATGGAGGGGTATCGCGCGGCATGAAAAACTCTATGATTTCCGTATTTTCATCGGCCAATTTATTCAAGAAGAGCTTGGTGATGTTATAGGTACTACCATGGTGGTTTTGTCCATGTAAAACCGTAATCTTCAACGAACGTCATCTCCTTACAAGATCCTCATTCTTTACTTATTCCGCCTTTACCATAAATAACCTTTAAAGAAGGCTATTGAAATCTTTAATTGACGGGAGACCCGGAAAACCCGGCAAGAGCAGGAAAATCTCCAAAGAAAAACGAATATTATTGAAATTAAGTGTATCTTTACGTAAAAGATCCGGATATTACACCTTAGAGGAGCTGGAAAAGATGATTACCGGTGCAATCAAGAACAAAGTCGATAAAATCTGGACCGACATCTGGGCGGGAGGCATTACCCAGCCGTTGACCGTAATTGAGCAATTAACTTACTTAATGTTCATCCGCGCCTTGGATGAGAAAGAGATTGAGCATGAACATATGGAAGCCCTGGGCATGGAAGTAGCAAAGATCTTTCCCCAGACCTCAGAGGGACAAGCCATGCGATGGTCCAAGTTTAAGGATAGAGATGCGCGAGAAATTTTTGAGATCATTGGGGAGAAAGTCTTTCCCTTTATTAAAAAGTTGAACGGGGATGGGGAGTCTGCCTTCTCCCGGTATATGGAGGATGCGCTTTTTCTGTTACCTACGCCGCAGGTTCTCCAGAAAGTCATTACCGGCTTGGATGAACTCTATG
>DUQQ01000055.1 GCA_012837705.1 Hydrogenispora sp. | reverse complement strand
TCTGCGGACACAGCCGCATTAGCTACGCTGTCATACTTATTGGTAATGACTTCCGGAACGCGTTTTGCAATATCAATCCATAAGAGACGGGCTTGTTGACCATTTTTGCTCATCACATTTTTTATTATTTCCACTGCTTAAAACCGAAAATGACAAAAAAAGACCCGCTGCACACGGATCTTTTTCCATCACCAACAATAACCTCACCGCTGGTGGTATTCGACCAAAAACGCGCACCGGCGAAGAGAGCCGCTCTTACTCGCCCAAATCCATGGTTAAACCATATCCGTAACTGAATAAAGGATCGTAATCGGCAGCACCGTAATTGAGCGGATACCGGTCCAGATTTTTCGGCCACGTTAGCGGCAGTCTTCCCGTAAAATTATAATCACCGAATAGCACATCAGCAACGCCCTGGCCTTCTGTCCCCGGCAGCCATGCCGCCACCAACGCCTCCCAGTCGTCTAGGTACTCCGAAATCATCAAGGGTCTTCCCGCGACGATAATTACGACCATGGGGACACCCGCCGCTTTGATCTCTTTGAGAACCATAAGGTCCGTCGCGTCCAGCGTCAAACGGCCGTTATCGCCCGCCCCTTCCGCATAGGGTTTCTCGCCAACCACCACCACCGCCACATCTGCCGCGTCCAAGCGGGAGACGATGCGGCCGGAATTTTTGACCGCGGCTTCAATACCCGCCCGGATGGTTGTGCCGGTTGTGATCGGACCACTCTTCCCCTGCCAGGTAATGGTCCAACCTCCACACTGGTTCCCGATATCGTCCGCATTCGAACCGGCAATGTAAATCCGACTCTCTTTGGCCAGTGGCAGCAGATTATTCTCATTTTTGAGCAGAACCAAGGATTTGCGTACTGCTTCCCGGGCAATGGCCCGGTGGGCGTCACACCCGATTACTTTTTGTGCTAAAAGATCCCGGTCGGCATAAGGGGCTTCAAAAAGACCCGCTTGAAACTTAACCCGTAAGATCCGCCGCACCGCATCATCGATCCGCGCTTCACTGACATCACCGTTCTGCACGGCTTTTTCCAAGGTAACAACAAACTCCCGCCACCGGTTGGGCTCCATGAACATGTCAATCCCCGCGTTAACAGCCCGGACCACTTTGGAATAGAAATCGGGAGCGGGGATCTCCCTGATGCCTTCCCAGTCGGTCACCACAAAACCGCTAAACCCCAGTTCGTTTTTGAGGACATCGGTGATTAAATACTTGTGTTCATGCATCTTTAGCCCCTGGTAACTGTTGAAAGCAACCATGATGGTGCCAACCTGCGCCTTGATCGCTTCCTCATAGCCGGGTAAGTGAACGGCTCTTAGCTCTTCCTCGCTGACGGCCACATTACCCCGGTCAATCCGGAACCCGGCATCGCCAGTTCCCCACGTCGCGCCACCATCACCCAAAAAATGTTTGGCCGTTGCGACCACATATTCCCCGCCCATCTCACCGTCGGGGCCCTGTAAGCCCTTTATGTAAGCACCGACCAGTAAACGCTGGAGTTCGGGGTTTTCCCCAAAACTTTCGTAAGTTCGGCCCCACCGGATGTCACGAACAACGGCAACACAAGGACTAAAAGTCCAATTCGCACCGGTCGCTCTGGTTTCCAAGGCGGTAATCCGGCCAATCCTCTCTAATAGCTCCGGATCCCGGGTGGCACCAAGACCAATATTGTGCGGAAAGATCGTGGCACCCCTTAAATTATTGTGGCCGTGCACCGCATCCGTCCCGTAGAGGATGGGAATGGCTAAACGGGTGCTCATCGCCGCTTTTTGGTAATCATCGTACATCCGCACCCAGCTTTGCGGGGTATTCGGCCAGGGCGCCGAACCGCCGCCGCTCAACACAGAACCAATATAATACTTCTGAACCTCTTCGGGCTTGATTGCTCCCCTTTCCGCCTGGGTCATCTGCCCAATCTTCTCGGCAAGGGTCATCCGGGATAACAGATCTTCCACCCGTAAAGCAACGGGGGCTGACGCATCCTTA
>DUQQ01000083.1 GCA_012837705.1 Hydrogenispora sp. | reverse complement strand
TAGTACCGTCAATCAACTCTTCTTCTTTGATTATACGGGCAAGACGCAAGGCATTTTCCCCGTTACCGACTTCACCGTTCCAGCTGCCGGAAGCGGGAATATAGGCCGCCGCAATCCTCCGCAGACCATCATCGGCCAAGATCGCACTGTCAAGGGTAATATCCTCCGCACTGGTTCCGGCGAAGAAATTAATTCCGTTGTTACCATCCAAATCGTATCCTTCACCATGTATAGTGTTAAATTCTGTAATCAAAGTCGTAGCAAATTCATTCAGCGAATCTATATAATACTGGGTTTCCACGTCCCGCATCTCCATCAGGCCTTTGATCTCACCATTGGCAAAATAAACATCTGTCCCGTTGTGGGCCCAGACCACGCTGCCATCGTCCTCGACGGCCATGTGGTATGGCGTGTCGCCTGCCACCAAAAGCATCCCGGAGATGCTAATGCTGTACCGGTTGAGCTCATCACTCTGGATTGAGATGGAAGTCAAGGTGGAGAGCTCGCCCACTAGGACTTCCCGTTGGTCCAGAAGATCATTGGGGTTATCCCCCACTGCTGTAATCTTCGCAATCTCCGCGTTTAGCCCCGCAATCTGATCGGCCAGTGAATTAATCCGTCCGATCTTCACCCCAATCTCTGCACTGATGTCCTGCTGCAAAGTCGTCAGTTGCCGGTAGGTGCTGCGGATCGAATCACAAAGGTTATTTGCTTTCTCCCGGAGAACCGAACGGACCGCGATATTATCAGGGCGGTTCGCGTTCCCCAGTTGTTGCAAAGCCGACCAAAACTCATTAAGATGGTAACCAATACTTGATCCGGTATCGAGATCCGCCGGTTCGGCCAGCGTTACTTCTAAATGGCTGAAGTTACGCTGCCTGGCGTCCCAGTAACCCAAGGATGAATTCTCATATTGGGTCCGCCGGTCGACAAACTGGTCCCGCATCCGGCGAATCTGGGTCACCGTAACACCGGTTCCGATCTGCCCGGCAATCTGGTAGCGGTTCATCGTGGGCACCGCATACGGGGCAGTCGCCGTCATCTCCGCCGCTTGCCGGGAATAACCGGGCGTGTTCGCATTACTGATGTTGTGCCCGGTTGTATCGAGGGCGATCTGCTGAGCCCGCAGCCCCCTTAGGGTTGTTTCGATACTGCCAAATGTGGAACGCATGTTATCCTCTCCAATTTAATACTGAACTCTTCCCCACGGTTTCAACCTGACCGGAGGAACCATACATATTACCTTCTTCATCACCATGGATCAGCTTTAAGGAGTAATCCACGATCGCTAAAGCGTCTTCCAGTAGTTGTTGGTTTAACAGATTAAGCTCCTTAAGGCGGTCGATCAAGGCTGCTCTTTCCTGCCGTAACCGCTGACCTTCCGCACTAACGCTGATCTCCCCGTTGTTCTGGGGGGGTAAACTCTCCGCCTTGGCCAGGGTTTGCTCTTCGTCGTCCACAATCTTTCTCAAGGCTTCTAAATCATTTTTGAAAAGCGCCTCTTTTTTGGCGACCGCTAAATCCACTAATTGCTGAAGGAGATTAAGTTCTTCCGCCATCCGGTTTTCAACTTCAGTAGACAACGTCATCCCCCCACGATCCGGTCGACTAAACTCCGTACCAACATCCGTTGGGCCACTTGTTCGCTGGTGACCTTGTACTCTCCTTTAGCAATCGTTTCCTTAAGATCGGCCACAAGATCCGAACGAACTTCCGGAGTTTGCGCAATGTTCTTTTGGATCAAATGAAGCTCCCTTGCTTCTGGCGATAGCAACAAGGAATCACCCCGCCGAACGGACTCGGTTGATTGGATAGTCCGGTTTTTTTGTTTTCCAGCCACTTCATAGGCTTTAATTACCGAATTAACCTGTTGATTTGAGATGAGCATTTATCTTTACCCCTTTCCCCAGTTCCTAGGTTCATCTCTTCAAGGGTTATATCGGTTGACCCGGAAGAGATGTTTAGTGGAATTTATTGTTTGTTTTTTTTCGGCCTTTGCCGAGGCGAACCAAGTTTCTTCAGACAATCATTACAAATCTGCCCGGCTGTGATTGCTTCACCGCACGCAGTACAACGCAGTTCCGCCTCCTGTTGCTCACGACTGATAAAGCGGCCTTCCCGTTGAAAACGGGTAATAACCGCTGGTTTTACCCCCGTTTCCCGGCTTAACTCTAAGGCAGAAACGTATGGATGCGTTAACATATATTCCCGAATCCGCTCGAAGTCGACACGGTCCTTTTCCAGACAAGGTGGACAAACACTATGTCCCTGCGAATTAAAAAGCTTCCCGCAGCGTTTGCAGTTCTTCAAACTCAAAGAGGACCCCTCCTGCCTTTTTGTTCCATCCCTTAGAAAGACGAAGTTTTATCCCTTATAACCTTCAGTCTTTGTATAATCCGTAATCAGTTTTTACCTTTAAACTCTTATCACAATTTTTATCCTCAATTTTTCCATTGCGCGGGAGTAACCCCAACCGCCATGGTTAATACTTTCACTCCCCGGGCACCAGCAAGCAACAGAGCACGGGCGGCGGCGGAGAGGGTATACCCCGTCGTGCGAATATCATCAACCAACAACACCTCTTTACCGGCAACCGCCAAACAATTAACGACGGCAAAAGCGTTCCTGGTGTTCTCCTTCCGCTCCCGCCGACTTAGCTTGCTTTGGCTGAGCGTCGCTCGTACCCGCTGCAAGACCCCGGTATACAGCGGGCGGCGCAAGGCCGCAGCCAGCGGTTCCGCCATCAGTTCAGCTTGGTTATAACCACGGGTGGCTAATTTTTCTGGATGTAGGGGAACCGGAATTACCGCATCAATCTCCTCCAATCGCGTTTCGTTTTCGGCCCAAACCGCAAAAATCGTGCCTAGTCCGCGAGCCAAATCAGGCCGGAAATCGTATTTCGCGCTATGAAGTAATTCCCGCATATATCCGTCGTAAACGGCTACCGCCATTGCCTGCTCGTAAAAGTAAGTTTCGCCTTGACACTCGCGGCAGGGATCAGTTTCTCCACCGCGTAAGGGACGGTCGCAACGGGAACAGACCGGTTTGGTGACAAAGGGGATCCGCTCCAAGCAACCCTGGCACAAAGCCAGGGGATAAACGGACGTAAAGGGTTCCCCGCATGCCACACAAGAAGGCAGCGGGGGATAGAACAGTTTTAATAGTGCTTGCCAAAGCATCCGCAAGGCAATCCCCCTATTTATATCGGTTAATCGTCTTTTTTCCTTAATAATCATTTGGTTTCATTTGCTTTCACCCGGACTTTCGCCCCTTCGCGGTTCATCCGGCAAATCGCATTACGCGCGGCTTTCATGGCCGGGGTAATCTTGTCCGCCACAAAGTAAACCTCACCGCCGGGATCGTCGGCTTTGCGGCCAACGCGGCCGGCGATCTGGATTAAGGTCTCCACCGAAAAGATCGTTTCTTGGTCGGCATGGAGAATCATCAGGTCCAACCGGTCAAAATTCAACCCCCGCTCCAAGAGGGTGGTCGTGACTAAAAGCCAAAGAGCACCGGAGGAAAAGCGCTCCACCTTTTCTTGGCGGAACGGATCCCGCGCGTGGATGTGGTGGATGTAAGGGGCTTCACGGGGGAAGGCCTTCTTCAGGTGGGTGGAAAAAGCTTCGACCGCTTCTACCGTGGGCAGGAAGATCAATCCTTTCCGCCCCTGGGCTTTCCGTGTAGAGACAAAATCACGGACCACCGCCGGAAGAAACAGACGTTCCTTCTTCGGCATTGCGGTACGGACCAGGTGGGGAACGGGAAGAGGCTGACCGTGGTGGCGGAGGGGAATCTTGGTCACGGCGATCGCCCCCCGTTCGGCCCGGCGCTGCCAGGACCGATCGGGCGTCGCCGTCAGATAAATCTGTTTGCCCGCCGGGAGCACAACACGGTCTAAAGCCGCATTGAGCATCGGGTTGTTATATAAAGGGAAAGCATCGGCCTCATCGACGATCACCAGGTCGAAATAGGAGGTAAAACGGAGTAGTTGGTGGGTGGTCGCCACGACCAGTAAAGAAGCGGGTACCTCCGCTTTATACCCACCGTATAACAGGCTAAACGGCAAACCAGGAAAGCATTTTTTGATCCGTTCGCCCAATTCCCGCACGATCTCCCGCCGCGGGACCGTAAGTAAGACCCGTTTCCCCTCGGCCACAGCAGCCCGGATCACCGGAAAAACCACCTCGGTTTTGCCGGCCCCACAGACCGCCCAGACCAACATCGTCCGTTCTTCCGGGTTGCGCCAGAAGGCCAGGATTTCTGTTACCGCCTGCTCCTGCCAGCTGGTTAGGGTGGGAAGTACGAGCTCAGGCGGGGCTGGCGGCGGCTCACCCCTGGGCTGCTCGTCCCGCCAGTAGTAAAGGGGGGTCTGGTCGGTCAAAACGCCCAACGTCCGACAAGCGGAACAGATCCGGCTAGGCTGAGGGGATCCGGTCAGGCGCTCTGTGCAAAGGCGTTCGCGTTCGCCGCAACGGCGACAATAGAAACGGCCCCACCGGTCCAGACCAACCGCCGCCACCAAATCCACCTTTCCGGCCAAGATCAGTTCCTGAAGGGCGATGGTGAAAAGATAAGCGGTCACCTTAACCCCGGCCCGGTCCAAGGCCCGCTGGAGCTCCTGTGGGGTCAAAGCGCGGCCCAAAAGAACTTTAGGGAGGATTTTTCTGATCTGCAAAGTATTCTCTTCGGCGCTGGCGGCCAGGTACCGGGTAAGATCTGTTGCCGGACCCGTCACCGGCACCCAGGTCCCGCCCCCGGGCCAGCCGTGGCGCCGGATGGTCTTGGTAACCACCCGCCGCCAGCGGCGCAGAGAAAAACCGGCCTTCCCAGCCTGCGCCTGAAGATTGAGGTTTTCGCGAATCCGCTCCGCAAGCCATAAAGGAAAAGGCCGGTCCCACGACCAAACCCGGTTGTATTCATTCTTTTCTGCCCACCACCAGGCCATGGCGGGATCGGAGGTCAGGTTAACCATCCATTCCCCGCTTTTTTGCAAGATTATCGGGTAGTATGTAACCGGTAACATCAGGATTCCTCCCCCACTCGCCAATCCCACCGTATACCGTGGCACCCTTGCCTTCTTGTTGCTACCCGGCTGCTCGTAATTATGCTCGTCATTCGTTGTTCATCGCCGTTGGCTTGATTTCTATAAATTTCTGCTAGATAAGATGAACTTAATCAAACCGATCCGTTAGGGTAATACCAAACAATCTAAGCAAACGCCTTTCCTAAGTCCGGCGCTTTATCCAGCGCGCCGGAGGCACCTTCCTAAAATCCTTGCCGTCCAATCTCGGGCGCCAGCTCGGCAATGGTCGGTGCCAACCAGGAATAACGGTCCTCGATCCTATTATTCTGCACCGCAATCGCCAACGCTTTTTTCGTGCCCACCAAAACCACCATCTTTTTCGCCCGCGTAATCCCGGTGTACAGCAGATTCCGTTGTAACAAAATATAATGTTGGGTGGTAACCGGCATAACAACCACCGGATACTCACTGCCCTGGCTCTTATGGACGGAGATGGCATAGGCCAAGACCAACTCATCCAGTTCCTCATAGGCGTAGGTAACCAACCGTTCTTCCTGTTCGTCGGTGAACGCCACGGTCAGGACTTGTTCTTCCGGATCGATCTCGACGATCTGCCCCAGATCACCGTTGAAGACCATCTTTCCGTAATTGTTCCGGATCTGCATTACTTTGTCGCGGCGGCGAAAAACACGTTCGCCGAAGCGTACCTCGGCCCCGGCGCCACCGCCCGGGTTTAATGCCTGTTGGAGAAGGGTATTGAGGTTTTCCACCCCGGTTGTGGTCTTGCGCATCGGGGAAAGCACCTGGATATCCTCAACCGGATCACACTTTAAGTAGCGGGGAAGCCGTACCGTCACCAAACGGATGATCTCGTCCACAATCTGCTCCGGTGCGGCCGCATTAATAAAGAAAAAGTCACTTGCCTTTTGAAAAGTCGGCATTTTACCCGCATTGATCCGGTGGGCGTTGGTCACAATCTTACTCTCCTTGGCCTGCCGGAAGATGGTCTGCAGTCGGACCAGAGGGATCGCATTCGAAGTAATTAAATCCCGGAGCACAGAGCCGGGACCAACCGAGGGTAACTGGTCCTGGTCCCCCACCAAAACCAGCCGGGTCCCGGGATTCAGCGCTTTTAGTAATTGGTAAAAGAGCGGCAGATCGACCATGGAGACCTCGTCGATGATGACAATATCGGCCTCAAGCGGCCGGTTCTCGTTGCGTCCATACCTTAAACCACTTCCCGGCGTGTAACCAAACTCCAGTAAACGGTGGATGGTCTTCGCCTCTTCACCGGTGGCTTCCTTCAGTCTTTTCGCCGCCCGTCCGGTGGGGGCCGCCAGTAAGACTTTCTCCCCGCGCAATTGGCACAGGCGGATCAAGCTGCGGATCGTTGTCGTCTTCCCGGTCCCCGGCCCACCAGTAATCATTAAAACGCCTTCCTGCAAGGCTTTCTCCACCGCCAAACGCTGTTCAAAAGTGAGCGTCTTCAGTTCTTCGGCCGGAAAAAGCAGCGGCCGGTCGGCCGGGCGCATCTGTAAAAGCTTCAGTAGTTTCGCGGCGACCTTCCGTTCAAACCAGTAGAAAGGGGCTAAATACAGCCGTTTTGCTTCCACAATAACCGCTTTCTCTTCTTCCAAAGCAGCAATGGCCCGGTGCACCACCTCTTCCGGAGCCGCCAGTTCCTTGCCGACGGAGTCCACAAACGCGGCCAACGGCACATAGACGTGACCGTCTTCCGTCTCCTTCCGGAGAAAATAGAGCACACCAGCCCGCACCCGTTCCAAGGCAGTCGGGTCTTTCTGCCCCAGGAGGCCAGCAATATGGTCGGCGGTTTTAAAGCCGACCCCGAAAAGTTCGTCCGCCAATCGGTAGGGGTTTTCCTGGATCACTGCCGCCGCCTGCTCCCCATAATGGCGATAGATCTTCGTCGCTAAAGCGGGGGTGATCCCCACCCCCCGTAAAAAGACCATCATCCGTTGGATCTGTTGCTGTTCCTCTAGGGCTGTCCGGATCTTCTCTGCTTTTTGTGGTCCGATTCCTTCCACTTCCTGGAGGCGTTCGGGCGTTTCCGCAATCACCTTCAGTGTCTCCAGGCCGAAAGTCGCCACAATTTTCTTGGCGGTCACCGGACCAATTCCCTTGATCAAACCCGACCCCAGGTACCGCTCGATCCCTTCTACCGTCACCGGAGGGAGGATCTCAAAGGTTTCCACCTTAAACTGCCGTCCATAAGTGGGATGTAGCGTCCATTCCCCACCCAGGCGCAGACTTTCTCCGGCACTGATATTAGGGAGAACACCTACTACAGTCAACTGCTCCGTCGCTGTTTTGAAACGGGCCACTGTATACCCGTTTTCTTCATTATAAAAAGTAATCCGTTCCACAACGCCTTCAAGCTCGACCATGGCTGTCCCCCCCTTCCCCTGCCCACGGTTGCCGGTCGAGGATCCGTTGGGCCAAATAACCGGTCAGCCAACCGGAGGGCAACGCCAAAAGCAATGCCCATGGTAATAAATAAAAGATCCCGGTTCCAGGGATGAGCAGATACAGCGTAAAGAGCTGTCCACAGTTATGGGCAACGGCACCGAGCACGCTAATACCACTGAGGCTGAAGACCCGTGGGAGGTACCGCCATAAAAGCCCCATCACCACCAGTGCCGCAATACTCCCCCCAACACTCAACGCAAAAGAGACCGAGAACAAGGTCCCAGTCAACAGCGCGGCCAGTACGATCCGGCCCCCGGTCACCCCCCACAACATCCGTGGTCCCTCCGTGACGAGTAGAACCAGCGTCACCACGTTGGCTAACCCGATCCGCGCTCCCGGGATCGGGACCACCAAACCCAGGGGCACCAAAAAAGTCTCCAGAAGGTTAAGGGTGACCCCCAGAGCGATATAGGCGCTGATTTTCGTGAGCGTTCTAATCCGTTCCCGACTCGATGTTTGCTTTCTCTTCATTGCCTTCCCATTCTTCACTATAATAAGCCAAAGATTCCAACTGTAAAGTAAAGTCCGCGTGGTGGACCCGGACCCCTGCGGGGACGGTCAATTTAACCGGGGCAAAGTTGAGAAAGGCCTTAACCCCGCTGGCGATACAACGGTCCACAACTTCCTGGGCCACCCCCGCGGGGACAGTCAGGATCATAATCGTCAAATCCAGTTCCTTGATGAGTTCCGGCATCCGTGCGACCGGATAAACCTCGACCGTGGCAATCCGCTGCCCAATTTTCCGCGCGTCCGTATCAAAGGCGGCGCGCATCCGGAGGCCTTCCCGGTTGAGGATCTCCCTTTGGCGGTCGGCACCGTAATGGAGAAAGGCTTGTCCCAGGTTCCCCACGCCGACCAACCCCACATTAACGACGCGGTTAAGCTTGAGTATACGGCGTAACTCTCCCCGTAAAATGCTAACCTCATAACCGACACCCTGTTTCCCAAAGACCCCGAACAGGCTCAGATCTTTCCGGATCTGTCCCGGGGTGACCCCCGTTTTTTCACCCAATTCGTAGGAAGAAATAATCGGCGTTTGCTCCACATCTATATCGGATAACACCCGTAAATATAAAGGCAAACGATTAATGACCACATCTGGAACTCTGCGTTGTCGCACGGGATTCCCCCCTTTTTTAATATAATCCCCCTTCGACGTTAAGCCGAACATTCCTTCTGCCGTTCGGCCGGCCGCCAAAACCGCTGTTTTAAACGGCCAACCTTCGGCATATAATTCTACAATAAGTCAAAAGTCAATACAAAAACCCGCAGCGGGTAAATGGGCATTATCTAAGAACAGGGGGCCGGTAATCAATGGAATCTCTCCCGCGTAAATCTTTGCCACCGGAACACTTCCGTTACCTTTTAGTAATCGGTCTGACTTTCTTCACCTTTTTTATCACGATCGGAATTTATCTGGTCGCCCTTGATCAGCAAGGTTCCTCTTATCCCCTTGCTTATCTCAAGCGCCTTTACCATCTTGATTCCAAAGTCGGGCACCAGTTTTTTTCGCAAGTGATCCCCGGATTCAAACGTTACCGGTTCGAAGATGATCCGGATTTCATTCTCGACACCAAAGCCGCCGATCTCCTCCTGCGGTTTCTGGTCAACCTCCGTAATCCGTCCCCGCAGGAGATGTTTAAGGCCCAATTCCCCCTCCTCGCCCGCCAAGAAATGGCGAAAACCTATACCCTACGCCATGCCGCCACCCACCGGCCTCCTTCAGAGCCGACCATCCAACGCCCGACGCCTGTCCCCCCGACCCGTCCGGCACCGACCGCACCGCCCGTCCAGCCGTCGCGGATCGAACCACCCCGGATTCTCATCTACCATACTCATACTTCCGAATCTTATATTCCCGTCAGTGGCCAGACCCACATCCACAACGGCCGCGGGGATATCGTCCGGGCCGGCGCATTACTTAGCCAGCTCCTCAATGAAAAACACGGCCTGAAAACCTTACATTGCGATACGATCCACGATCATTATCCCTTCCGTGAGGCCTACCAACGCTCGGCCGAGACCGTCCAGAAACTCCTGGCCGATCACCCCCAGGTTGAAGTGGTGCTCGACCTCCACCGGGATGCAACGCCCGGGCTCAACCATAAAGTCCCCATTAAAGGAAAAACCGCCGCCAAGATTATCCTCGTCGTCGGTTCCGATCGGTTGGGGCTGCCCCATCCCCAGTGGGAGAAGAATCACCGCTTCGCCAATGCCCTTTTGGAAGTGATGGATCTCCTCTACCCCAATTTAGCCCACGGAGTGATTCTGGCTGAAGCCCGTTATAATCAACATCTCCATCCCCAGTCCATCATCGTCGAGTTCGGCGACGATAAATCAACCTGGGAGGAAGTCAGTTATTCCCTTGAGCTCTTCGCCGAAGTGCTGGCCACCTACCTCACCCAGGCCAGTTATACCATGTAGCACCGGGTTTACTCTGGGAGCGAACGCTCCAGCACCCGCGCGATATACGGTTGGTAGCGCTCCGTTTTCTGCAGCCGCCGGTCATAAAGGTAGAGCCCACCATAAGCAAGGGCCAGGGCTAGAACCCCGCCAAGCAGCCCGGCCGCTTCCGCCAAAGCTTCGCCCATAAAGCCGGAACCAAGGTGCGCTCCGCCCAAGTACCCCAGTAAAAAGAGGATGAGCGGCAGGGCGTACACCATAAAACTGGCCTTGAGGATAGAGCTCTCCTTCAGCCCGATCGCCACCCGGTCGCCTTTGGCCAAATCCAACTGGTCCTTAGGAAGGACGATTTCCTGTTCACTAAGGCTGTTCCCCAAAACCAGACAAGCCCCACACTTGCGACAGGCCGAATGGCGCGTATAACGCAGACGGACTTCATCCCCGTTCACATCAACAACCCAAGCTTCCTTCTCCATCTAAATCCCTCTTTATAAATCCTAATGTATATCGAGCACCGCCCGCAATAAACAACGACGTCACACGTCACTAATAATGCCGCCCTGCCAACCATCCGGCAAAGAAAACAATCTCCTCTATTCTCATCCCTATCAAGTGACTAGCTTGCCAGCGTAGGCAATTACCCAAATATACATAACGTCTCCACAGCAAAAAGGTTTCACCATCGAGGCGGCCAAAATAAACCGTTCACTAATCCGACTCCGGCCCGCCCTTGGCCACCAGCTTCCAGATCTCCCCCATCAACAGCGGGGTCAGCGCCAAACCGCATACAATCAACCAATCATTCAAGGGTAACAGCTCGGTCCGGAAGATCCCCCGGAGCCAAGGGGTGAAGAAGACGATCAGATGCAAAAAGGCGGATGTGGCGGAAGCCCAGACCAGCTGTTTGTTCTGGAAGATCCCCCGTCGCCACAGACTGGTGGTAAGCGAACGGAAATTATAGGCGTGGACCAGTTGGCAGAGGCCCAAAGTGGCAAAGGCCATCGTCTCGCCCTTCGGGACCGACTCCCTTAACCCGAGGCGAAAAGCGGTCAGGGTCACCGCGGCAATGAAGACGCCGAATACCCCAAGTAACATCCGCGCTTTGCGGTCAAACAGCCCTTCTTCCGGGTGGAGCGGCGGCCTTTTCATGATATCACCTTCCGGGGGATCGACCCCCAGCGCCAATGCGGGTAACGAATCGGTGACCAGGTTCACCCAGAGGATCTGGATGGGATACAAGGGGACCGGCCACCCCAACAGAATCGCCGTAAAGATGGTAACGATCTCCCCTAAGTTGCAAGAGAGGAGAAAATAGACGGTTTTTTTGATGTTCTCAAAGATGACCCGGCCTTCTTGCACCGCCCGGACGATGGTGGCAAAATTATCATCGGCCAAAACCATATCGGCCGTTTCTTTCGCCACATCGGTACCGGTCTGGCCCATGGCGGCCCCAATATCCGCCTTCTTCAACGCCGGGGCGTCATTAACCCCATCCCCGGTCATGGCGACGATCGCCCCGTTCTGTTTTAGGGCATCGACAATCCGCACTTTATGCTCCGGCGAAACCCGGGCAAAGACACTGACCCCATCTACTCGCTGCGCCAACTCGGCCCCGTCCAGTGCCTCCAGTTCGGCCCCAACCAGGACCGCCTCTGTCGAACCGGCCAAACCCAACTGCTCGGCAATGGCGACCGCCGTATCCCGGTGGTCCCCCGTGATCATCTTGACGGCGATGCCTGCTTCCTGGCAGACTTGAAGCGCCGCTTTTGCCTCGGGACGGGGTGGATCGATCATCCCCATGAAGCCAACAAAGGTCAGATCCTTTTCCACCTCTTCAACCGGGGAACCGGACGGTGGATCCGGGCGGAAGGCAAAGGCCAAGACCCGCAGCGCTTCGGTGGCCAGTTGGTGGTTCACCTTCAAAAGCTCCACTTTCCGCGCGGCAGTTAATTCCTGCGGCCCGTCTTCCCCCAACCACCATTGACAATTCTCCAAAACCAGATCGGGTGCCCCTTTCACCAGGAGCCAGTGGCGGTCCTCTCCTTTTTCCCCCGCTAGTTTCGGCACTAAAGTCCCCTGGTGGACCGTACTCATCCGCTTCCGCACGGAATCAAAGGGATACTCCTGCGTCCGGGGATAAGTGGCCTGTAGTTCCTTCCGGGTCATGCCCGCTTTAGCGGCTGCTACCACCAACGCCCCTTCGGTCGGGTCGCCTATGATCTGGGCTTCTTCCGGAAGAAATTCGGCATCATTACACAAAGCACCAATCTTCAGAATTAAGTCCAAGAGGGGCTGTTCTTCCACGGTCACCGGCGCTTCGCCCCGCCGAAATTCTCCCTCGGCCTTAAGCCCTTCTCCCGTTACCGCGTAATCGGCCGTTCCGGTAACAATCCGCCGGACCGTCATGGCGTTTTGGGTGAGGGTTCCCGTTTTATCGGAGCAGATCACCGTAGCCGAACCCAGCGTCTCCACCGCCGGCAGGCGGCGGATGATCGCCTTCTGCCCAGCCATCCGTTGGACCCCCAAGGCCAAAACGATGGTGATAATGGCCGGTAAACCTTCGGGGATCGCCGCCACCGCCAGACTGACGGCGACTAAAAACATTTCGTAGAAACGATTCCCGCGGAGAATCCCCACGAGGAAAATAAAAAGACAGACCCCAATCGCCAGGAGCCCGATCTGCTTTCCAAAACTATCTAAACGCTTCTGGAGCGGTGTTTTCTCCTCCGGTCCGGTCTGGAGTAGCCCGGCAATCCGGCCCAGTTCGGTATCCATCCCGGTTCCGGTCACCAGCGCCCGCCCCCGGCCAAAAGTCACTATGGTCCCTTTAAAGACCATATTCTTCTGGTCCCCCAACGGTAGGTCTTCCGCCGCGGTAAACTCCGCTTCCTTGGCCACCGGCACCGACTCACCGGTCAGCGCCGATTCGTTCACCTGTAAACTATCGGCCGTCACCAACCGGGCGTCGGCCGGAACAAAGTCGCCCGCCTCCAGGAGGATCAGATCCCCCGGCACCAGCTCTTTGGCAGCCACTTCACGGGTCTGCCCCTCCCGGTGGACCTTGGCCAGTGGGGCGGTGAGCTCTTCCAAAGCCGAAAGCGCCTTTTCCGCTTTTAATTCCTGGACTACCCCAAGCACCGTGTTGAGAACGACAACCAAAAAGATGACGATGGCGTCGCTGGTTTCCCCTAAAAACAGGGAAATAACCGCCGCCCCCAGCAAAAGCAGGATTAGGAAGTCCTTGAGCTGACTAAGGATCTTTTGCCAAACCGTCGGGCCTTGCTGCGCCTGAAGCTCATTCGGGCCGTACTTCTCCAGCCGGCCCGCTGCCGTACTGTGGGTTAATCCCGTCGTCAAATCGGTCTCCAGCTCGGCGGCGGCCTCCAAAATACTCTTCCGGTACCAAGCGGGCATTTGATCACCCCGTTTTTAATTCCCTTCCCATCTAACCAATAGCTTTCGCCGACGGGGCCCATCAAATTCACAGAAATAAACACCTTGCCAGGTCCCCAGTCTTAACCGGCCGTCTTCCACCGGTAAAGTGACCGACGAGCCGATCAAAGCCGCTTTTAGGTGGGCGGCCGAGTTCCCTTCGGCGTGAGCCACGTTTAAGGAATGGGGAAAGATCTTATCTAGTGCTTGCTTTAAATCGTAAAGCACGTCCGGATCGGCGTTCTCGTTCAGCATGATCCCTGCCGTCGTATGGGGGACAAACACCGTACCCGTCCCCGTGCGTATTCCGGCTTTCTGTAGATCCGCCGCCAAATCCCGGGTAATATCAAGAAAATCCGTCGCCGCCCGGGTTGTAAAGGATAATTCCCGCCAGATCGCCATCACCTCCTTACCAAGACCGCCTTTCCTCTTCTTCTTGCTCCCGGGCGGCACTTTGCAGACTCATCAGGCCATAAAGGCACAGAAAGATCAGGCCAATGCCGACCAGGACAATCAAGAAACCTAAGCGGAGCGTGGCCTGGGAAAGAAAGATCGAGGCTAGCCCCGAGAGTAAGCTTAGAGCGTAAAGGATGAGGACGGATTTTTTCATCCCCAGTCCGGAAGTGAGCAGGAGATGGTGAATATGGTACCGGTCGCCCCGTGTAATCTGTTCACCATTTCGCCAACGCCGCCAGACCGCCCATAAAGTATCGAGAAACGGGATCCCCATGGCAAAAACCGGAATTACCAGGGCCAAGACGGTCGGCAACTTCAATGCGCCCATCACGGAGATGACGCCCAACATAAATCCGAGGAAGTAAGCGCCGGAATTGCCCATAAAGATCCGGGCCGGACAGAAGTTATAGGGGAGAAACCCTAGTAAGACCCCGACCAAGATGGCACAGAGAAACACGGCGGCCGACTGCCCCAGACTGAGCCCGATGACCAACAGGCTTAGACCGGCAATCGCGGAAACCCCGGCCGCTAAACCGTCCAAACCGTCAATGATGTTGATCACGTTAATCGTCAGTACTAACCATATAATCGTCAAGGGATAACCCTTCCACCCTAAAGCCACCATCTCTCCGAAAGGGTTCGTCAGGTAGCCGATGCGGATCCCCGCCCCCGTAATGAAGGTCGCCACCAGAATCTGGACGACTAGTTTCTGGCCAGCCGACAGATCATATTTATCATCAACCAGCCCTAAGAGAAAGATGACCAAACCCCCAATTAAAATCGGCCCCAGGTAAGGAAAGTTCAGACCACCAGTGAGCAGGAGCGTCAAGCTGAAAGCAAGAAAAATCGCCAGTCCCCCCGTATAGGGGCGGGGGATGTCATGAACCCGCCGTTCTCGCGGCAGATCCATTAGCCCCCAGGCGGCCCCTTTTTTCGCCCAAAATGCGGTCAGGAGAAACGACAAACCAAAGCCAATTGCCGTCAGTAAAGCCAGATTCCAGCCGAAAACCGACCACTGCAACCCACTCACCCCCTCCGCGTCGCCCTTGCGCGCACTTGTTAAATGCCTATTTGGTTCCGAATAACCGGTCACCGGCGTCGCCTAAACCGGGGATGATATAACCGTTTTCGTCGAGATGATCGTCGATCGCCGCCACAAAAATCTCCACATCGGGATGGGCTTGCTGCACCCGTTCGATTCCTTCCGGGGCGGCAATCAAACATACTAATTTAACCCCTTTCGTCCCCCGCTTTTTCAGAAAATCAATGGCCGCCGCCGCCGAACCGCCGGTGGCCAGCATCGGATCGACCACAATCATATCCCGTTCTTGCAGATCCGAAGGCAATTTACAGTAATACTCCACCGGCTGCAATGTTTCGGGGTCGCGGTACAGACCGATATGGCCCATCTTCGCCGCCGGAATCAGTTTCATAATCCCATCGGCCATCACCAGACCGGCGCGGAGAATCGGGACGACCGCAATCTTTTTCCCCGCGATCACCTTCGCTTTAGCCGTCGCAATCGGCGTCTGGATCGCCACTTCCTCCAAGGGGAAATCCCGCGTGACCTCATACGCCATGAGGGTAGCAATCTCTTCAACCAGTTCGCGGAATTCTTTCGGGCCGGTCGCCACGTCCCGAATGATACTTAATTTATGTTGGATTAATGGATGATCAATTACATGTACGGATCCCATCGGTAAATCCTCCTTTATTCTTTTTCCAGTCGCATTATTTTATCAACCCGCTGCTGATGACGTCCCCCCGCAAACTCTCCGGTCAGGTAGGCTTCAACAATGGAAAGCGCCAGCCCCGTTCCGACGACCCGGGCCCCCAGCGTCAAGACATTACTGTCATTATGGGCCCGTGCCATCCGCGCCGAAAAGACATCATGGCACAGCGCGGCCCGTACCCCTTTGACTTTATTGGCCGAAATCGCTACCCCGATTCCGGTTCCACATATAATAATCCCCTGATCAAACTCCTTTTTCGCCACTGCTTTCGCTACGATCGCAGCTTGATCAGGGTAATCCACCGAATCGGTCGAGAAAACGCCAAAATCTTTGTACTCATAACCACTGCTCTGTAAATACTTGGCGATCTCCTCTTTCAAATGAAAACCGGCATGATCTGCGCCCAAAGCAATCCGCATTTTCTCCCCCCCTTTCTGTTGTTCAGCGCCGCCGGCTTCTGCTTCGGAGGCCAGCAAATCGATGAACGCCCGCAGATCCTTCTCCAACGCGGCGGCACACTTCTGGTAAACCACCAAAGGTTGTCCGAAAGGATCCGGTACGTCCCACTGGTCTTTCCCGGCCGGGCTTTTCGCCTTGATGTACTCTCTTAGGACATAAGTACGGTCTTTGACGCCGGGAAAAATCTTAATAATCTGGTTTTTCTGGGCGTTCGTCATCGTTAAAATCAAATCGGCTGCGGCCAACTCTTCCCGAGCCAGTTCCCGTGCCAAATGGTTGGAAAGATCCACCCCGTAGCCACGCATCGTCTCAACCGCTTCGGGGGAGGCGGGTGCGCCAGGTTGGGCGTAAAGCCCGGCCGAAGAGACACGAATGTTTTTGAATTTACCACCGCGTTCATTTAATAATTGGCGCAGCAAAGCCGCTGCCATCGGACTACGGCAGGTATTTCCAGTACAAACAAAGAGTATATTCCGGACCATTTTCTCCTCCTGTTCAACATCATTCCCTCGGACCATGGCCGATCTTGACCAGTCGGGCGGTGAGATCCCCGACATTCGCGGCAATTTTGATCCGCAAAGGGTACACCGCTTCATCTTGGGAGAACCAGATCGTAACCCGGGAGACGGGATCGTAAATCACTTCCGCCCGTTGATGACCGGATAGAACCCGAATCCGTTCGGTTCCCTGCAGTTTACAGGTGACCGCCTGTGGCCCCCGGTTCGTTAAATAATAGAACTGGTTCTCCCCTTGCCGCCAGGGGCGTTGCCTCAGGTAATAAACCAGGGATAGACTTTCCAGCAGGGGGTGCTTGGCCTCATATTGCCGCACACGTGGTTCCCGTCCCGCTTTTATCACCCGTTTTTCGACTGTTTCCGCCCCGAAATGGTATTCTTCTTCCCAGTGGTCGCCTTGTTCCTTAATGGTTCTGTGTAGATAGACCGGAGTTCGCGTCGCCCAATCCAGGTATAAAAGGTTATACTCCTCATAGGAGAAAAGAAAAGCTAAGGCGGCATAACTCTTTAGACTCATCCGTACTTCGAGCACCGGCCGGTTCTGGTAAACCCTTTCCCCCACGATCCGGAGCGTCTGCTCGCCAACGGGCAAGCCTTTGGCATAAACCTGGTATTCTAAGGTTTCCCCCACCGGTAACTGCTTTTCCTGGCTGTGTGCCCCTGGGCTACTCCCCAAGAGGACTAACAGGACCAAAAGAGTTACCCCCCAGCGCATACGGGCTTGCTTCACTTTATCTCCTCGACTTTCCCTCCGGCAGCTTTATACAGACGGTTAAAGACCGCCTCCCCCACGCCCTGGCGGGGTGGGGCTACCGCATAAATTTCGTCCACTCCGGCCTGGTCGCAGAGTCTGAGAAGATGAAATAACCGTTCGGCCCCCTCCGTTGGATTGCGCCGCTGGCCCAAGGAGAAAAAGTTAACCCCAGTAGCGGTAAAGGCCGGGTTTCGGTCTTCATCGTATGCGATGATCCCGATCTGCTTCCCGGCGGACCGTGCCTCGCCGGCGGCCTTCTGCAGAAAACCGCGGACGGGTTCGGGTTCCCCAGTCAGCAGGCGTAAAGGAGCTTGGGGTGCATAATGCCGATATTTCATCCCCGGTGCCAATGGTCGCACACAATTGATCTGGGATGGAGCTTCAACCATCTCCGGACCGAAGACGGCTGCCAGCATCTCACGGGTCACCCCGCCGGGCCGGAGGATCCGCAGCTTCGGACCGGTCAGGTCAAGAACGGTCGATTCCACTCCCACTCCGGTGGGACCGGCATCAATAATCAACTCGACTTTACCGTCGAGATCGGCAATCACATGGCTACTCCTGGTTGGGCTGGGCCGTCCGGAGGAATTAGCGCTAGGCGCGGCCACCGGCTGCCCGGTCAGGCGGAGCAGCTCTTTTGCCACCGGGTGGGCCGGCAGACGGATGGCGACCGTCGGGAGGCCAGCACTGACCTCCGCCGGAACCTCCGCCTTTTTCGGGAGGATCATGGTGAGCGGGCCAGGCCAAAACCGCTGGGCAAGGATCTTGGCCGTTTCCGGCACTTCCCGGGCCAGTTCCGTCATTTGTTCCCATTGGTAAATATGAACAATCAACGGGTTGTCGCCCGGCCGCCCTTTAACGGTAAAAATATTTTTTACACTATCCCGGTTATAAATAACGGCACCTAAACCGTATACTGTCTCTGTGGGAAAAGCGACCAGCCCGCCCTGGCGGAGAATCGCCGCTGCCCGGGCCAAAGCCGCTTGGTCAATCGCTTCCGGGTCAACCGTGATGATTTCTGTCTTGATCATTCCGTCACCAGCTTCAATCTCGGCCTACGATCACCATTTTCTCCGGAAAAACTTCTCTACCAAGGAAAAGGATTCCTCTTTTTTATCGCGAAAAGATCCCCTGTAAATTTAGCAAGCGAGGTTTAAAAAAAGTGAAGACTAAACTCTCCAGATTACGCCACTTCTTCTACCCGCTCTTGGTGATCGGGGTCGTATATACTCTTTATCTTTGCATCCAATTTCTTTTTTTATTTCTCGGTCGGCTCCTCAGTCCCCTGCTGAAAATCGCGTGGAAATTAGAGGAGCTGACCGCAGGGGTTGTCCTTCCGAATTTCATTCTCCATCTGTTTCTGGGCCTGATCCCGCTCCTCATCGCCTTCTATTTGGCGGAAAAAACCTTCTTTCGCCACCGCTTTCTCCCCCGGTTCTTCCCACCCTCCCCTTGGGCGCACTGGGATCTTCTTTTCGGGTTAGCTCTGGGCTTTTTTCTTTTTGCCCTGTTATTCCTGGTTTTTTTCGCGCTGGGGTGGGTCCGTTTCACGGCCACCCCGCTTGTGGTGTCGCCCGATCTCTTCTGGATGGCTCTAACCTTTATGGTGGCGGCCCTTTTTGAAGAGTTGTTCTACCGTGGGCTCCATTTGCCAGTCTTCGCCGCCCACTGGGGGCTTTCACCGGCCATTGCCTTCTCCGCTTTTCTCTTCAGTCTCGCCCACCTCAACAACCCGCACCTTAGTTTTGGCGGTTTGTTCGTCATTTTACTCGCCGGGGTACTTTTTGCCTTTGCCTACCTGGAAACCGGCACTCTTTATCTTCCGGTGGCGCTCCATTTTAGTTGGAACTTTTGGCAAAACTGTTTCGGCTTTCGGGTCAGCGGTTTCGCCTTTCCTACCCTTTTTCAGTTAGAAGTGACCGGCCCTCCCTTGTGGACCGGCGGCGCCTTCGGTCCAGAAGCCAGCCTGGCCGGACTGTTCCTTCTCGGCCTGGCCACCGTCGCCACACTGCTCTACGGGCGTTTCCGGCGGCGCACCCATCTACATCCAACCGAAACTTCTAGGCCATCCGGAACGTCCGGACCACCCCCGCCGACGGAGAAAAACCGCCCCTAAAGGCGGTATGTTTTTAACCAACCCCAATTACCTCAGGTGCGACGCCAACGTACCCCATGGGGGGTGTCTTCCACCACGATGCCCGCAGCCTTTAAGGTGTCACGGATCTCGTCGGCGGTCTTAAAATCCCGGTTTTGGCGGGCCTGTTGCCGCTGCTCCACCAGGGCATTGATCTCCTCATCGCTGAGGCCGGTAGCGGCCGTTTCTTCCGTAAACCAGATCCCAAAAACGTCGCCCAACTCTTCCAGGAGAGACAAAGCTTCACGAAGCACCTTTTGGCAAGGGGCCGTCAGAGTAAAGTCTTCGCTTAACGCCCATTTATTGACCTCACGCACCAATTCATAGAGGATCCCCAAAGCCAACGCGGTATTAAAATCATCCTCCATCGCCGCGATAAAACGCTCCCGCACCTGGGTAACCAAGGCCGTCACCGCCGGTGGCGCTTCATCCGCCCCCGCCTGTACGGGTGTGGACAACAGATGCCGCCAGTTCTCCCGGGCGGTTTCCAAGCGAGCCAGACCATTGGCGGCCGCCGTCAATTCTTCTTCACCGTAGCTTAAGGGGTTACGGTAATGGGTCCCCAGCAGCCAGAACCGGACCACCTTCGGGGAGAACCGGGTGCAGGCCTCCCGGATGGTCACCACATTCCCCAGGGATTTGGACATTTTGTCGCCACTCATGGTAATAAAGGCGGTATGGAGCCAATAACGGACGAAAGGTTTGGTGCCACAGTACGCTTCAGCCTGGGCAATCTCATTTTCATGGTGGGGAAAGACCAGATCCGTCCCCCCGCCGTGAAAATCAAAGCCACTCCCCAGATACTTCAGGGACATCGCCGAACACTCAATGTGCCAGCCGGGACGGCCCGGCCCCCATGGTGAATCCCAAGCAGGCTCACCTTCCTTCGCTGCCTTCCACAGGGCAAAATCCATCGGGTTACGCTTCCGTTCATCCGTCTCCACCCGGGCGCCGCTTAACATCTCATCCAGCGGACGGGCGGAAAGTTTGCCGTATTCCGGGAAGGCGTCGACGGAAAAATAGACGTCCCCCTCCAGCGGGTAGGCATAACCCTTCTCGACCAGCCCTTGGACCATCTCAATAATCTCGGGAATATGGCCGGAGACCTTCGGATAATGGGTCGCCGGTTCTACCCCCAGCGCCGCCATATCTTCCAGATAAATCTGGGCAAAGCGGGCAGCAAGCGCCAAGGGTTCTTCGCCGGTCAGGCGCCCGTGTTGAATGATTTTATCATCCACATCGGTAAAGTTTTGGACCAGAGTCACCTCATACCCCCGGTAACGCAGGAAGCGCCGGATACAATCCCAAACCACCGGCGGCCGGGCATTCCCAATGTGGGCATAGTTATATGGGGTGACACCACAGACATAAATACTTACTTTCCCTGGTTCGCGCGGGATAAACTCTTCCTTTTGTTTGGTCATAGTATTATAGACCATAATTGCCATTTTAAAAACCTCCTTTGATCCCGAGCTTTGCTTCGATTGCTTCGATCCGTTTCGCCGTTTGTTCGCAGAAGTTTAACATGGGATCGGGCAGTTTCCCGTGTTCCAGATCGGGGGGACCGACCCGGACCCCGTCCTGCACCACCACCCGGCCGGGTACCCCGACCACTGTTGAGTTAGCCGGGACCGGACGGATGACCACCGCCCCCGCCCCGATTTTGGCGTTATCCCCTACCGTAATCGAGCCTAAAACCTTCGCGCCCGCCGCAATAATTACGTTATTACCGATGGTGGGGTGGCGTTTTCCCTTCTCTTTTCCCGTTCCCCCAAGGGTCACCCCCTGGTAGATGGTGACGTTATCACCAATCTCCGTTGTTTCCCCAATCACAACCCCCATTCCGTGGTCGATAAAGAGTCCTTTTCCGATCTTCGCTCCCGGGTGAATCTCGATTCCCGTAAAGAAACGGGCGATTTGCGAGATGAGCCGGGCGATCAGGAATAATTTATGCCGATAAAACCAGTGGGCAATCCGGTAGGCCAACAGGGCATGGAAACCCGGATAACAGAGGATCACTTCCAAAGTACTACGGGCCGCCGGATCCCGCTCAAAGATGGCTTTAATCCCCTCTCGAATATAGGTAAACATCTTTGCACCTCCTCTTGAATAAAAAAAACTTCGCCTCTCGACAGAGACGAAGTCCTTACTTCGCGGTTCCACTCTGGTTGGACCGCACCTGCGGTCCCCCTCTAAGCACGCTGTAACGGGCGTTCCCGTTAGGGCCTACTTCCGCTTCAGCCCTAAGGCTCCCGGGTGCATTTCGTCTGTAGTTCCGGGGGGAAACTTCCAGCCGCTGGTCTCCCCTCTCTGTCCGTCCCGTCCAGACTACTCTCCCGGTCTTCGCCTTGTTCTTGTTATATTCCCGGTGGGCAAGGTCCGTATAACATATTCAGCCCGCCGTGAATCTTTCTTGATTATCCAGTCCTTTCCCCGATTATAGGTATGATCATAGCTGCGTGTCAAGAACCTTCATCGTATATTGACCGAATCTTCATCGCATCTTGACCAAACCTTCATCGTGTCTTGGGAGAATACTCCAGCGCCGGAGGCCACAGGGCCAGAGGCCGCCCCGCCCGCATTGCTTTGCTTAGATTGGCGTAAACCACCGGGTTTTCTTTATTTAAGGCGGCAATTAAATCTTTCACTTTTTGGCGGTAGGTGTACCCATCGTAGGGACAGCTCCGCGCCACCGGTTGATAAGGGATAAATTCCTGTGCTGCTTTGATCTCGGCCTCCCGGAGGTAGACCAAAGGACGGATTACCGTAATTTTTGCCCGGTCAAGGTAGGTTTTGGGGAGAAAAGTCCGGATCTGCCCTGAGTACAATATACTCATCAGGAAGGTCTCCACCGCATCATCATGGTGGTGGGCCAAAGCAACCTTATTAAAGCGGTGCCGGTTGGCAAAACGGTTCAAGCGCCCGTTCCGCAGAAACGAGCAGGTGGCACAGGGGTCATCGGCTGCCAAAGCCGCCGCCCCGATCTCGGTGGGGAGGTAATGAAACTCCACCCCAACCCGGGCACATAACTCCCGCAGGGGTTCGGGATCAAGCCGCGGTTCAAGCCCTAAGTCAAGGGTTAGCGCCGCTACCTCCGCCGGGATAATCCGGTGCCGCGCCATTAAACCCAGGACCCATACCAACAGGGCGCTGTCTTTACCCCCAGAAAAACCGATTAAAATCCGGTCGCCGGGGGCGATCAGGCCAAACTCATGGATGGCCCGCAAAATCTTCTGGTTATAGCTCTTCGGTAAGTACGGTTTCATTCTTCCGCCGGGGTACACTGGGCGCAATATCCGTAGAACTTCAGTAGATACCCAACGATCTGAAACTCATGTTCGGCGGCGAGCGCCTCCTCCATTTTTTTGAGCAGTTGGATATTGAATTCGGTAATTTTTCCGCATTTCAGACAGACTAAATGATGATGGTGGGCTTGGCTTTCCATCTCGTAACGGCAATGCCCTTCCTCAAAACTCAATTGGTTAATAATCTTTTCTTTGCTTAAGAGATCCAGTGTCCGGTAGACCGTGGCCATCCCGATCTCTGGATGGGTCTTTCGGACCATGGCGTAAATATCCTCCGCCGCCAGATGTTGATTGGGGTTTTCAAGGAGGATTTTAATAACGGCCTCTCGTTGGGGAGTCAGCCGGTAACCCTTTCGGCGTAAAGCTTCGCTAATTTCAGTGATCTGTTCCCTCAAACTTTTTTCCAACTTTATACCAACCCTCATTCATAATAATATTATGTCATGCCCGGATGTCGAAATTAGATTAACATTTTTTCTTAATGAAATCAACACCAGAAGCGAGAAGTAATCAGATTGTAATCAATTTATAAAGGGAATGGATCCAACCACCGGGGCCGGCAGGAAAAAGGGGGTAAACCCGGAATAATTTATATTCGCTCAAAAATAAACGAAGGAGGCGATCCCTGTTGAAAGCACTCGCCCTTTTTTCGGGGGGGCTCGACAGTTTACTCGCGATTAAACTAACCCAAGAAGCCGGGGTCGAGGTCGAGGCGGTTTATTTCCTCCAACCTTTTCTCGCACCCGCCGAAGAAGAAAAGCTCATTGCCCACCTCCAAAAGCTCGTTGCGCAGCTGGGGGTGAAACTCCACATTGTCCGCCTCGACGAGGAATACCTCCAGATCTTGGAAAACCCGAAACACGGTTATGGTAAAGCGGCCAATCCCTGCTTGGACTGTCATATCTTCTTTTTCCGCAAAGCCGGTGCGATGCTGGACAAGCTGGGCGCTTCTTTTTTAGTCACCGGTGAAGTCGTCGGGCAACGGCCCAAATCCCAAAACCGGGGCGCTTTCCCCAAAATTGACGAAGAGACCGGACTGGCCGGATTAATCGTCCGTCCCCTCTCCGCCCGCCTGCTCCCGCCGACGATCCCCGAGGAGAAAGGCTGGATTTCACTGGACCACTGTCCATCGATCCAAGGACGGCAGCGCAAAGTCCAACTGGAATTAGCCGCCAAATACGGGTTGGAGTATGAAGCACCCGCCGGGGGGTGTCTCCTCACCAATGTGGAGTACGGCCGAAAAGTTAAGGACCTGATCAAAACGGGGGGGCTGACCGTAGACGGCCTTCGCTTGTTGCGGATCGGCCGCCATTTTCGCTTAAGTCCGCATTTTAAGGGAATTATCGGCCGTAACCACCGGGAAAACCAGATCCTCTTCCGTTACTTTTACCGGCAACGCAACACCGAAGGGCTTTATCTCTTCAAAGCTTTGGGTGCACCCGGCCCCTTAACGCTAGGGGTGGGCAAGCCCTCCGCCGACGACCGGCAAAATCTCGCCCACTTAACCTGCCGTTATAGCGACCATCCTTGGGACACGCCGGTTCTCGTCAAGATTCTGGTCAGTGGGGAAAAACACCACCTGACTACCATATCCGTCCTGAAAAAACAAGGGACGCTCGATCCGGAACAGTTCCGGATCACATAACATTAGCGAAAGGCCTCATTAAGCTTGATTGCTCCGGATTGCAATAAAATCAAGCAACAGAGGCCTTTTTTCTACAAAACAACGCTTAAACGCTTATTTACTGTCTTTACTGTAACCATTTTTTCGGTCGTTTTTCGCAATTATTTCCCCAAAACTCTTGCCCCAACGGGGAGAATCATTTATAATTGGTAGTAAATATTAATACCTGGTTCTAATAAACCAGTCGCTTTAGGCGCAATTCAGCAAAAAAAAGCGAAAAGAAGGGACCGAAAATGAAAAAAATAGGACTTGCCGCTGTCGGCAGTTATGTACCGGAAGAGAAGCTCACCAACGGCGACCTGGAGAAGATGGTCGATACATCCGATGAATGGATCACGTCGCGGACGGGGATTAAAGAACGGCGGATTGCTCCCAACCATATGCACGCCTCCGACCTGGCGGCAAAAGCGGCGGCCGATTGCTTAGCCCAAACTTCTACCCGTCACCATCCGCAGTTGCTCATCGCCGCCACCAGTACCGCCGAGAAAAACGTACCGAACCAGGCCAGTATCATCGCACAGAAATTAAACCTTTCCCCCTTGGCGGCCTTTGACTTAAATGCCGCCTGCTCCGGTCTGGTTTACGCCTTAGCCGTCGGCTGGAGTTTAATGCAGACCCAAGGCTATGACCATACCTTAATCACCGCCGGGGAAAAACTCTCCCGCTTCGTTGACTACAAAGACCGCGCCACCTGTGTCCTCTTCGGCGATGCGGGCGCGGCCCTCTTGCTCAGTGCCGACGAGCCCGAACATGAGATTCTCACCGTTGAACTGGGTGCCGACCCGAGTGGTGCCGACTTGGTCGTGATGGGCGGGATGGGCGATGAATTTTATTTCCGCCAAGACGGGCGTAACGTCTTTAAGTTCGCCGTGGAAAAAATGGGTAGTCTGATCGACCTCTTAAAAGCCCGCCTTGGCCTCAAGGACGATGACCGCTATTTCATCATTCCGCACCAGGCCAACAGCAGGATCTTAGAGGCTGTCGCCCGGAACAAACGCATCCCGGAGGAACGCTTTATCTCCAACATCGCCAAATACGGCAATACCTCAGCCGCCTCCATCGGTCTGGCCTTAAAGGAAGCTTGGGCCGAACAGCGCTTTACCAAGGGTGATTACCTTTTCCTAATTGGTTTTGGGGGTGGATTGTCCTGGGCCGCCGCGGCAATACGGTGGTAAGGCGAAAAGAAGTCAAACTGCAAATATTAGCATGTTCCCACATTCCCCTAAAAACCCCGGGGTTCAACCCCCGGGGTTTTCTTAACCCCAAATACAAAACAGAATAAGCCATAATGCTTAAATATCGTTAAAGATTCGTTTAAATGAGTGGAATGGATGGATAAAGATAATATATAATTATGTTATGCCCTATTTGGGATGTATTCGCTGTGATTTAAAAAAGGCACGGCTTTTTGGCATGTCCGTAGAAGAATGAAGTTGGAGGCGGTTGGGGAATGAAAAAATTGCTCTTGGCAAAATTCAAAGAATCTTTTTTCGCGGTACTACCGATTATCGTTATTGTCTTGGTCTTAACTCTAACAGTCGCACCGATGCCCTTTTATAGCATGGTTCTTTTTCTGCTGAGCGCCATGATGATGATTCTTGGCATCACCCTGTTTAACCTTGGGGTCGATGTTTCTTTGATGCCCATTGGCGAGCATATCGGCTCCGGGTTAGTGAAGAGCAGAAACTTGAGACTGATTGTGGTCTTAACCTTTGTGATTGGCACTTTTATCAGTATCGCCGAACCGGACCTGCATGTTTTAGCCGGTCAAATCAGTGGGATCCCCAACCCCATTATTATTTCGGCAATTTCGGCTGGCGTCGGAATTGCTCTGGTCGGTGCTTTCCTCCGGATCCTGTTTCAGATTCGTCTCTCCCGGATCCTGGCCATCTGCTATATACTGGCCTTTATCTTATCGGGTTTTACCAGTAAAAATTTTCTTTCTATCGCTTGGGAAGCAGGTGCCGTAACCACCGGCCCCATTATGGTCCCTTTTGTCATGGCCTTAGGACTTGGGTTGGCTGCGGTCCGGGGTGATAAAACCTCCGAAGAAGACAGTTTCGGGTTGGTCGCCTTCTGTTTGATCGGGCCTATTATTACAATGTTAATCTTAGGTCTCTTTTTTGAACCATCCGGCGGTAGCGTTCTCACCATTCCTGAGCTCTTCGCACTGGGCGATATCTTCCGGCTTTACCTGGCTAATTTCCCTGAATATTTTGGGCAGGTGGCAATAGCCCTTCTCCCTATTATCCTGCTTTTTATCGTTTTTCAGCTGGTCTCTCTTCGTCTCCGGAATAAAACATTGTTAAAAATCCTGATCGGCACAATCTATACTTACATTGGTCTTGTTTTGTTCCTAACCAGTGTTAATGTGGGTTTTATGCCCGCCGGGTATCAACTGGGGGGATCTTTAATCACAAATACGCCGCCCTGGGCCTTAATCCTGATCGGCTTCATCACCGGTTATTTTGTCGTCGCTGCCGAACCGGCCGTTTTTGTCCTAAAAGAACAGGTTGAAGACATTACCGACGGCGCGATTCCCGGTCGCACCATGGGCATCGGCCTCTCCATCGGAGTAGGCATCTCCGTAGGGCTATCCATGTTCCGGATCTTAACGGAAACTTCCTTGCTTTATATCGTGATCCCCGGTTATATTATCGTACTACTCTTAGCGCTGATTGTCCCGCCCCTCTTTACGGCGATTGCTTTCGACTCCGGTGCCGTCGCCTCCGGACCTTTAGCCGCTACCTTTCTGTTACCGCTAGCGATGGGGGCCTGTGAAACCATTGGCGGTAACATCTTCACTGACGCCTTTGGCATCGTGGCGCTGATTGCGTTGACTCCGGTGCTCACCATCCAATTTTTTGGCCTGGTTTATCGGATAAAAGCCAAACGGGCCGAGAAAGATATCGTAATTCCGGTTGCTGAAGACTCGATTATTATATATGATAAAGAAGAAAACACACCACAGCAATAAAGGGTGGAAAAACGGCAGCACCACCGGTTAAATCACCAACAACCGATTGATGACTACCTTTCGCGAAGGAAACAGGGGGGTACTAATAATGGAAGAAAAAGTGGGTCGTCCCTTAGAAGCATTGATTACCATTGTCGATTATAGTCTGGGAAACCTGTTGAAAAAAATATATAAACGGGATGAATTACCCTTTTATCTCTTAAGCCATGGGTACGGCTCTGCCGACTCGGAAATCTATGAGCTTCTCGGCTTTGGTAGTCCCAAGAAACTAGTTGCCATCAGCATCCAAAGTGTCAACTTAACACCGCAGATCCTCGCGCGACTCCGCGCGCGGATTGATCTGTACCAGGCCGGAACGGGCATTGCCTTCACCATTCCTCTGGATAGTTCCAGCAGTGTCCTCTGGAAAATATGCCAGCAAGCGGATGAGGATAATACATATATGGGAAGTGAGGATCAGACCATGGAATTAAAAGAACCTTATGCTTTAATTGTCACCATTGTAAACCGCGGCCATTCCGACCTGGTGATGACCGCCGCCAAAGCGGCCGGTGCCACCGGCGGCACGCTCCTCCACGGCCTGGGGTTGGGTTCGAAGGAAGCGGAAAAATTTCTTGGCATCACGATCCAACCGGAAAAAGATGTGATCCTTATTCTGGCCCCCCAAGCGAAAAAGGCCCGGATCATGGAAGAAATCACCCACGAGGCCGGGTTGAACACCACCGGTCGCGGGATCTGTTTCTCGCTTCCGGTTAACACCGCCTTGGGTCTGATTAACCAAGATTAATCCATATACATCTTTTACCGAACCGTTTTGACACCACCGCGGACGGCACAACCAAACGCACCACGCTGATAGATTCAAAAAAAAGAAGCTATCCCCGGGGATAGCTTCTTTTCTACTGTTCCCAACCGACCTGTAAGCCGAGTTCTGTACCGACCACGCACGGCAGTCGGCGGTAACCATTTATCTGGGACGACAGTTACCTGCCGCCTCATGCGACCGTACCCGAGGGTAGAACGGGCCATTCTTGCGTCTGACGAAGCGACGCCCCCTCCTATTCGGTCTTGCTCCAGGTGGGGTTTACCAAGCCGGTTAATCACTTAACCGCTGGTGCGCTCTTACCGCACCTTTTCAGCTTTGCCCTTGGACCAGCATTGCTGCCCCAGTCGGCGTTTCCTTTTCTGTGGCACTTTCCTTGAGGTCACCCTCACTGGACGTTATCCAGCACCCTGCCCTCTGGAGCTCGGACTTTCCTCAGGCGCAGCCTTACGGCCTTGCGCCCGCGGTTACCCGGTTCGGTTGGTTCCAGGAACAATAGTTTATCATGAATTGACCAAAAACTCAATGTCAAATCCCGCCAACAGGCCGTGGTACGAAGCTGCGCTCTAGAAAATGCCAAGAAATTCACCGGAAAAAGGAAATACCATTCCGCCCCGGTAGCGCTTATAACTGAAATTAATCTCTTCCTTCGGTGTACAGGACAGATGCCAGGTATCACTTACTATGATTTCCGAAATATCATAAAAAGGTAGGGACGAAACTTGCCGAACTCATCTTTAACTTATCAGAACTCAACAGCAGCGGAAAACCGACCTTCCCATGAATTTAGCCTCGGTCTCCGCCACGGGCTGCCCATCGCCCTCGGGTATCTCCCGGTCTCCTTTGCCTTCGGCTTATTGGCCGTGAAGGGTGGACTCCCCGCCTGGGTGGCCACGCTTATTTCCCTTACGAATCTAACCTCGGCTGGACAGTTCGCCGGGACAAACCTGATTCTCGCCGGAGCCTCCCTCCTCGAGATTACGCTGACCACCTTGATTATTAATCTCCGTTATCTCCTCATGTCCTTGTCCCTTGGACAGAAACTGTCCCCCGGCATGACCTTACGCCAACGGTGCCTGATCGCCTTCGGGATTACCGACGAGACCTTCACCGTCGCTTCGCTGGAAAGAACCGCGATCTCCTTTCCTTATATGGTAGGATTGATCGTTGGTCCCTATACCGGTTGGGGAACCGGGACTCTCCTCGGGGGGATTGTCTGTACGCTGCTGCCCGACAATCTCCAGAACGCCCTGGGCATTACCTTGTACGCCATGTTCATCGCCTTAGTGCTTCCCCCCGCCAAGAAATCCCCCGCCGTCCGCTGGGTTGCTGCCGTGGCGGTCGGGCTCAGTTCCGCCCTCACCTGGCTACCCGGGTTACGACTGCTCTCGGCCGGATGGCGGATCATGATTGCCACCCTCATTGCCTGTCTCTACGGAGCGTATTTTTTTCCCAGGAAGGAGGTTGAATAATGGCCCGGATCCTATTGGCGGTCTTCCTCATGGCGCTGGTCTCTTACCTCCCGCGCGTGACACCCCTGGTTTTTCTCCGCCAAAAGATCAAATCTCCCTTTATCCAATCATTTCTTTACTATGTCCCCTACGCCGTCTTAGGGGCTATGACCTTCCCCGCCATCCTCAGTGCCACCGGGAATACGGTCACGGCTTTAGTTGGTTTTAGCGTTGCCCTCCTCCTTGCCTTCTACGAAAAAGGGCTGATGACCGTTGCGATCTGTGCTTCTCTCGCGGTCTACCTCTGCCAGTTCTTCCTGGGTTAAACCGCTCTAAACCGCGTGTACAGAAGTTGGTTTGCACCGTTTAAATTGAAAATGACCCTTCTAAATTAAAAAACCCGCCGTGTGGCGGGTTTTTTCTACATTCACAAAGATGCTTTAGGCCTTTTCCCTTAACCCCATTTTCCTTTCCCCATATGCGAAGCCAGCTCCGCTTTGATCCCTTGTTGCAGTTCAACCGAATAGACGATGGCTTTTTTGAAAAGGGCAACACAGGGCGGATCCAAATCATCGTCCCGGCCAATCTCGGAGAGCTCTCTAACCTGCTCCAGCAAGGCCGAGATCTCCATATAAATCTGGTTGGTCTTCCGGGATCGGTCGATCAGGGCACTTTTTTCGGCTGGAATCTCGCTAAACTTCTCCATCGGTGCCCCACATTTCGGGCAAGCTTCGGGTGCTTGCTCCCCATCATGGATGTACCCGCAAACGCCACATAACCACTTTTTCATCTTTAGTCCTCCTTTTTCTCTTTTCTTATTAGTGCGGAAACCGATCCTTTCCGGTTAATTCCCGACAGATCAGATTTCCGGGACATTCGTTGAGATGCGCAAGACCACACCGTAGACAAATCTGATCAAGCGTTTCGGTGTTGATCAAAGCCGCTTCGAGAAATTTCTGTAGACTCGCTTCGAGAGCGACCAAACTTTCCGGGTCCAGACGATCAACAATCGCTTGGAGCCGGTGAAGCGATTGCCGCCGGGCGTTTTCTAAAAGCTTGCTTCCGGCCGGGGTGAGGTGTAAAAGGATCTGCCGCCGGTCGGTGCAAGAATACTCCCGACGCACCAGGCCTTTCTTTTCCAACCGGTCAATCAATTTAGTCACCGCAGCGTTACTAATTTGCAACCCAGCGGCGACTTCTTTCACCATCGGCGTCTGGTGGTAATAGATAAAACGTAGACAATTCTCTTGAACTGGCGTTAAAACCTCCCCGTCCTGGGTCAGTGGTTCATACACCACCTTTTCTAGAGCCAGAGCAAAGAGTTTTATTGTGAGGTCCAGCAACTCAATATCCATTTATGACACGACCTTTTATTAATATGGTTTAATATTACTATATTTAAGTAACCGCGTCAATTTGTTTCTTAACGTTTTTTCTTTATTTAAACCCCATTAGCAGCTGAAACAAAAAAAATAAATATTTTTTTAATATCAGCAGGAAAAATTGGATCAAGGGAGAAATCTTGAATATATACTTTTGAAAAATCTTTTCAAAACTCACATAGAAAGTTGTTAATACAAAGTTAAAGCACGGCGATTTGACTGGATTTGACTCTAAATCGTCAACGGGTGGCGGATTATTCGTCTTTTGAAAATAAAAAAAGGATTATTGCCAAACAGTTCGAACTTATTAAATGAGTGGTTTTTTACATTTCATTAACATATGATGATCGTAACGGTTTTATTCCCTACTTACTCGGAGAAGTAAAACAGTTACACCAAAACGCGGAGTATTTTTGGGGGTTTTCCATGGTAACGATTAAAGATATTGCCCGCCGCGCTGGCGTAAGCCCTAGTGTGGTGTCACGGGCCTTAAATAACAAATATGGTGTAAAAGAAAGTACAAGACAGTTAATTAAAAACATCGCCCGCGAAATGAATTACTACCCGAATGCGGCCGCCCGCCGCCTGGTGACCCGCAAATCCGGCATGATCGGCGTCATGATGGCGGACATCTCCGAACCTTTCTACACCCAGATCATTAAAGGTATGGAGTATGTGGCCAGTCAAACCGGCTATACCTTGTTGTTTTCCAACTCTTATGACAACCTGGAAAAAACAAACGTTTTACAAAAAATGATTGTCACCGAAAATGTCGATGGTTTAGTCATTGTTGGTAGCAATCGGCAAGACACCAGTTTTATTGGGATGTTACTTGAAAGAAAGATCCCTTTTGTCCTGATTGAACGCAATTTCAAGAAAGATAAGGTCAATTGTATCTGGATTGATAATAAAAAAGCCGCTTACACGGCCACCAAGTTTCTGCTCGAAAAAGGGCATAAAAAAATCGCCCATATTGCTGGAAACTTACAGAATCAAGTGGCCATTGAACGCCTGGCTGGCTATACGCAGGCTTTAAAGGAAAGTGGTGTGCCCGAACCGAACCGTTTGGTCATTCATGGTAACTTTGTTTGTGAAGATGGTTACCGCGCCATGCAAGAGATCCTAAGAGCGCAACCTGATTGTACCGGGGTTTTTGTTGCCAACGATAGTATGACCTATGGTGCCCTCCAAGCAATTCACGAAGCGGGTTTTGCCATACCACAGGATATTGCTGTAGTAGGCTTTGATGACTTGGAGTTCTCCGCGTTTACCAATCCTCCCCTGACCACCATACGGCAGCCCCGTTATGAAATGGGTAAAAAATCAATGGAGATTTTAATAAAAATCCTCCAAGGTGAGGAGAAAAATGGTATCAACCTTTGCCTTCCTTTCGAATTAGTCATTCGTAACTCCGCATAAAAATTTTTTGGTCATCACAAACGTTTGTGAAATGTTCCGGTCAAGGAAGCAGAGGTTTTTGAGGGGGTGAGAGACCGACGGATGATTTACCCCGCCTGGTCGTGCGGACACATGTATAGTGATTATTTTGAGGAGGGATTAGTTTGTTAAAGTCGAAAAAGGCCGTTTTCATGGCGCTGCTTCTCGTTGTTGCTATGCTCGTGGGAGTGTTTTCGGCGACAGCCGCCAGCAAATTTAAACTGGTGGTTTGGGGTCGGGATCTACCCGACGATGATCCGGCCCACGCATATATCAAAGCGTTGGTCAATGGTTTTGCCGCGAAGAACCCCGATATTGAACTGGAATATCTAGCTTTAGGGGATCCGGGCTTAATGGACAAAACCAAGGTAGCGATGGCGAATAACCGCGACCTCCCCCATATCTTCCAAAGCTGGGGCGGTTCGGTGATGGGCGGTTATGCCGATGCAGGCCGGTTATATGATTTGACCAAGGAACTGAAGGATATTCCGGGTAGCGCCGCCGCCCAACAGGCCATGACTTGGAAAGGTAAGATCTACGGTGTGGCACCCTTCTTTGCCATTGCTGGCGTGTTCGTGAATGAAGATGTTTTTGCCAAGTATAACCTGGAAGTACCCACGACCATCGCTGAAATGGAAAAAGTTGCCGACACCCTCTTGGCCAATGGGATCCAACCCTTTGCCGTAGGTGCCCGTGATAAATGGCCGGTCCTTGCCATGTACATGTACTTTGTCAACCGGTTTGGCGGCATGGAAGCCTTTGATAACGCGCAGGCCAGAAAAGCCCGCTTTGACTCCGAACCCATGGTCAAAGCCGCCGAGTTGTACCAAGAATGGTCAAAAAGAGGTTACTTTGGTCCGACCCCATTGGGTGAAGCCTATGGTGATGCGCAACAGTTGATGGCAACCGGCAAAGCTGGTATGCACGTGACTGGTTCCTGGATGTGCGCCCAATACGCCGATCCCAGCTTTACCGACCAGAAGATCGGCTTCTATCCCTTCCCCGTCTTAGAAGGAGGAAAAGGGAAAGCCACCGACTTTATGGGCCAGACCGATATTGGATTCGCCGCAACCAGAATGGCGCGGGAAAACAAAGAGGCTGTTGTACGCTTCATGAAATATGCGATGAGCGTCGAAGCCTGCTCCGCCGAGCTTGGACGGATCTGTTCCGTTCCGGGGGTCAAGGCGCCGAACCGCCTGACCGAGATGGCTTCCGCGGCCTTCACCAAAGCCGAAGCGATCCAGTTCTGGTGGGACCAAGACCTCCCGCCCACAGTCACTTCACCGCTCACCGATACGCTACAGCAATTCTTACTGCCTAACGCTAACGTAAAACGGCTCTTAACCAACTACGAGATGGTAGTCGAAGAGAACGTCGGTCCGGCCAAATAAGACCGGAACACAAGCAGACGGGGGTAGGAAGAGTCTTCCACCCCCGCTGCCCTTAAATTGGCCCCCGTTTCATGTTTTTCCCATAAATAATAAGCGAAAATTTCTGTGGGTTCCGGTTCGTCCCCAGTTCGCTTTCACTTCTAGCTTAAATATAATTTATCTTGATTTGGAGGTGTTTTTGGTGAACAAAAACGCCAAAGCTTACTCAATGATACCTGAACAGTTCAGGATAAAGAAGAAGCGGGACTGGAATGCACTGGTCTTCAAGGCTGCGCTCCTGGCCCCCGCCATCCTTTTCCTGGTCGTGTTTATGTATTACCCAATTGAAGAAACCTTTCGGCTCTCGATGACCCGTTCGACCGGTCTCGGCCCGACTGTCTTCATCGGTTTCCAGAATTATGTGCGCCTCTTTCAAAGCGAAGAGTTTCTGATGGGTTTAAAAAACGTTCTCTTGTGGGCTTTTTGGAGTGTAGTGATCCAGATTCCCTTTTCCTTCTTTATCGCCTTCAGCTTATCAGTCTTTAAAAACAGAATTACCAAACCATTACGGGTCATCTATTACTTAGCAAACGTGCTTCCGTCGGCAATCACCGCCATGCTCGGGCGCTTCGTCTTTGCCCCCCGTCATGGCGTCATTCCCTCCCTAGCCAACAAGTTCAACTGGCAGTGGCTAGCGCGGATTGACTTTTTGGGCAATCCCGATTTGGCCTTCTGGTCGATCTTTACCGTCGCAACCTGGGCCTATTGTGGGTTCTATATTATCTACCTGATGGCCAATATCGAACAGATTCCCAAGGATATTCAAGAGAGCGCTCAGCTCGACGGAGCAACACCTTGGCAATACGCGCGGTTTATTGTTCTCCCAATGACCTCCTATGCCCTGCGGATTGTCTCCATCTTATGTATCGTCGGCAGTATGAAAATTTTTGACCTGCCTTGGCTGATGACTAGTGGCGGACCGGGTTATGCCACCTCAACCTTGGGGATTGTCCTCTACAAAAACGGCTTTGTTAACTGGCAGTATGGTCGGGCAGCCGCGATCGGCGTAGTCATCTTCTTACTCTCTCTGTTCTTTACAATAATCCAATTTTCTTTACAGAGAAAGGAAGGTGATGTGCTATGAGAAAACAACCGGCCATTTCCGTTGCGATGGGGAGAGCTTTTCCAATCCGTTCCAAAATCTCGGAGATCCTCATAACCATTATCCTGATTATACTGGCTTTAGCCGTAATCTTACCGCTACTCCTCCCTTTTATGTTCGTCTTTAAGACACGACTGGAGTACAACTATCACCCCTGGAGTTGGCCGACGGAGATCCGTTGGATCAACTTTGTTGAGGCGTGGCGGGCCATCCAGATCGGACAAGGGCTTTTGAACACCTTCTATGTTTGTCTGGGTGCCATTGTCTGTACGGTACCGGCGGCCGCCATGGCTGGATATATCTTCGCACGGTACCGTAGTAAAGTGACGGAAGTAATCTTCTACTTCATTTTAGCCGGTTATTTTGTACCGGTACAGATGGTTTTAATCCCCCTATATCAACTGTGCGGATTGTTGAATATCACCGACACCCTTCCCGGGCTGTTTTTACCGATGACCGCCTTCGGGATTCCCTTTTGGACCATCATTTACCGTTCCTTCTTCGCGGGTTTACCCAATGAGTTGGCCGAAGCCGCGCGGATTGACGGCGCGGGCCATACCAATATCTTTGTCCGGATCATGTTACCCCTTGCCAAACCGGCAACTGTCCTGGCCACCTTGCTTGTCTTTATGGGAGCCTGGAGCGATTACTTATTGAGTTTAATCATGATCAATAGCGCCAAGAACTATACGATGCAGTTACGGATCGCGCAGTTTATGAACCAATACGGTGTTGACCACATGCCGCGTTATGCCGCAGCCACCATTATTGCGGCAGCACCAACCGTAATCCTGTACATCTTTGGTCACCGCTGGATTATCCAGGGCACACTGGCGGGCGCTTTGAAAGGGTAACTCTGTCAAAAGAATACCCGTTTGATAACTAAAACCGATAGTAACCAAGAAAAGGCATTATACACACAAGGAGGCTTTAGGATGGCGAAGAATGAAACGTTGCCGGTTTTCAAAGACCCGAACCGAACCATCGACGAACGTGTGAACGATCTAATTTCCCGGTTGTCACTGGAAGAAAAGATCAGCCAGATGCTTTACTTCTCCTCCGCCCTGAGTAGCGTGGGGATTCCAGAGTATAATTGGTGGAATGAATGCTTACACGGGGTCGCCCGCGCCGGCGTAGCTACGGTCTTTCCACAGGCGATCGGCATGGCCGCCTCTTTCAACCAGGATTTATTGTACGAAGTGGCCTCCGCCATTGCCGATGAAGCCCGGGCTAAACACCATGAGTTTGCCAAAAAAGAAGAACGCGGGATTTATAAGGGGTTAACCTTTTGGTCTCCGAACATCAACATCTTCCGTGATCCCCGGTGGGGACGCGGCCAGGAGACCTATGGGGAGGATCCTTACCTCACCGGCCGCTTGGGCGTGGCTTTCATCCGCGGTCTGCAGGGGGATCATCCAAAGTATTTGAAAGTAGCCGCGTGTGCCAAACACTTTGCGGCCCACAGCGGGCCGGAGATCCTGCGGCACGAGTTCAATGCGGTCGTCGGGCCCAAAGATCTGCGGGAGACCTATCTACCCGCCTTCCGGGATGCCGTTATCGAGGCGAAGGTCGAGTCGGTCATGGGCGCCTATAGTCGCGTCAATGGCGAGCCCGCTTGTGCTTCGCCAACGCTCCTGCAGAAGATCCTGAGGGAAGAATGGGGTTTTAACGGTCATGTGGTTTCTGACTGTGGTGCGATTCAAGACATCCATGAACACCACAAATGTACATCCTCGCCTGAAGAATCCGCGGCCTTAGCGGTCAACAACGGCTGTGATCTCAATTGTGGGCGGGTCTTTACTGCGCTGCAAAAAGCGGTCGAACAGGGGCTAATCTCCGAACAAACAATTGACCAGGCAGTGGCGCGTCTCTTTAAGACCCGGTTTAAACTGGGTATGTTCGATCCGCCGGAGCTTGTCCCCTACGCCAACATCCCTTATGAAATCAATGATTGTCCGGAACACCGGCAGTTAGCTTTGCAGGCCGCCCGGGAATCGATGGTCTTGCTGAAAAATGAAAACAATTTACTCCCGTTGAACCGGGAGAAGATTAAAAAGGTCGCGGTCATTGGGCCGAATGCCGATTCCAAAGATATTCTTCTCGGTAACTACTTCGGTATTCCTTCCCAGTATGTGACCCCCCTCGCCGGGATTAGAGCCCATGTCGGCCCGGAAGTACAGGTTATATATGCGCCCGGGTGCGACTTGGAAACCAACACGCCCGATTTTTGGGGAGAATCACCCACCAGCGGGTTTGCCGAGGCTTTGGCCGCCGTCGAACGGGCGGATGTAGCCATCCTCTGTCTGGGACTGTCCCCGAAACTGGAGGGTGAAGAAGGGGCCGTCGCTAACTCCGACGGTGGCGGTGACCGGATCAGCCTGGAATTACCGGGTATGCAAGAGGAACTGCTCAAGGCCGTAATGACCGTGGGCAAACCGGTTGTTTTAGCCCTTTTCAACGGCAGTCCGATTGCCATCAATTGGGCCCAAGAGAATATTCCTGCCATTATTGAGGCTTGGTATCCGGGAGAGGAAGGCGGAACCGCCCTCGCCGAGGTGCTCTTTGGCGACTATAATCCGGGTGGTCGGTTACCAGTGACTTTTGTGAAGTCCCTTGACCAGCTCCCACCCTTTACCGATTACAGCATGAAGGGCCGGACCTACCGTTATATGCAAGAAGAACCCTTGTACCCCTTTGGTTATGGTCTGAGCTATACGACCTTCACCTATCGTAATTTGGCCCTTGACAAGACCTGCTTTGCGCTTGGCCAAGACCAAACCGTAAGGATCACCGTGGAGGTGGAAAACACGGGACCAGTAGCCGGGGACGAGGTCGTCCAACTCTACCTGAAGCACATTGAAGCTGTGGTGGACACCCCCATCTGGGAGCTGCAGGGCTTTAAACGCTTGTCCTTGGCTCCTGGCGAAAAGCAAACCGTGGAGTTTATCCTCCAACCGCGACAGCTGGCGGTGGTCGATGAGACCGGTACCTTCCGGCTGGAACCCGGCAAAATCCAGATCTACGTGGGGGGACGGCAACCGGATGCCAGAAGCTACGCTTTAACCGGAACCCCGGTTTTAGAGGCTACTATAGAATTATCCGGCCCCACCCAAGAGTTGGCACCTTAAAAAACGGTCTCCGCTCCCGAAGATAAAACGCCCCCCTAAAAAGAAAGAACCGCAGAAAGGAGGCTTTGCCTCCTTTCTTTAGAATAACCTTCTTCTCCGGCGGAGTCGTCTACGGCGGCGGGGGCGATAGGGGCAGTCTTCCCACCGCACCTGGGGACTGGCGTAAACAAAAGCTCCCGGGTAATAGGGCTCTGGCAGCGGCGCTGTCCCGGCCACACTGGGGTAGCGTTCTTGCTCCCGCGGTGGGCAGGGCATGGGATTCACCACCGGCGGTTCCGGATGCGGATGGGGTGACCATTCTTCCCGTGGTGGACAGGGCATGGGCGGCATGGGCGGCGGAGGACACGGCGGGCACGGATGAGCCATGGGCAGCGGAACACAGAGCAAATCGCCGGCTTGGATCTGATTCGGATCGCTGATCTGTGGGTTGAGGAATAAGATCTCCTCGACGGTAACCCCTAACCTTTGGGCGATACTGAAGAGCGTATCTCCAGGCATCACCATATAAGTCAAACCGGTCGGACAAACCGGTTGTGGCTCTGTCGTCGGTGGCAAGCAGATTACTTGCCCGGGAAAGATCAGATCGGGGTTGGTGATTTGCGGGTTAACCGCCAGCAGTGCCTCCAATGTAACGCCAAAGCGCTGTGCGATCGTAAACAAGGTATCCCCTTGCACGACGGTGTAAGTCGGACCCGGACAGGGGGGAACCGGGGTGGCTTCCATGGGGATGCAGATTACCTGTCCGGGGAAGATCAGGTCTGGGTCGGCAATCTGCGGGTTGGCAGCGATCAGAGCCGATAAGGATACGCCAAAGCGTTGGGCAATAAAAAACAACGTATCACCGGCCATGACCGTGTATAGTTGTCCTTGGGGACAAAAAGGCGGCACCAGAGGAGAATGATGACCTCCTCCTTCGATTCCGTCCTTTACGTACATGCTTCTCCCTCCTTAATGCGAAACTAAATCTCTACCGAATAGCTTTTTTTGCTTTCCAGTGATGATAACAGTAGATGTACGGCTTTCAATTTAGCATATTCGAAGGAGTATCTATTTGTCCCCGGGCGGAAGGTACAAGTAACAAGCGCCTACGACTATGTTATAATATAGCTGATTACGCATTCAGCAGGAGGTTACCCATGTCTCGGTCTCAGTCTCAGTCTCATTCCCTGTCCCAGCCCCCTCCTCTCCGGATTGGAATTCTCCCCGCTTGGCGAGGTCGGACCATCGAGTCCGTCCTGCGTCATGAGTTTTCCTTTTCCCGCCGCCAAGTTATTGCCCTGAAAAAGAGTGATGGAATTATCCTCAACGGCGTTCCTGTTTACGCGAAAACCCTTCTCCGGGGTGGAGAAGATCTGCTCATCCGCTTTCCGCCTCCTAACCCCCAGGAGATCATCGCCGAAAAGATCGATTTAGCCATTATCTACGAAGACCCCGATCTGATCGTGGTGAATAAACCCGCCGGAATGCTGGTCCATCCCGTTCGCTTCCACCGCACCGGAACTTTGGCCAATGCCCTAACTTACCACTGGCAAAGTACGGGGTCAGTAGCCGCCTTCCATCCAGTACACCGGTTAGACCAGCCGACCTCCGGATTGCTTTTGATCGCGAAGAGTTCCTGGTCCCACCAGCAGCTTTCTTTACAGTTGCAAAGTAGAGCAATCGACCGCCTATATCTGGCCGTATCCGCCGGCCTTCCGCCTTCGACGCACGGCTTGATCACCGCCCCAATCAAAAAGTGTGCTACTGGCGTTAAACGGTTCATCGCCCCTGACGGTCAACCCGCCCGTACCCGTTATCGGACACTCAAACGTACGGACCAAGCGGGCCTGCACCTTGTCAAGTTAATCACGGGACGCACCCATCAGATTCGAGTACACTTTGCGCATTTAGCGGCTCCTTTATGGGGCGATGCCCTGTACGGACAGGCCGACGCGACTTTTTCCCGTCCAGCCCTCCATGCGGTCAGTCTTAGCTTTATTCACCCCCGTCACCAACGGCGCATCAAGTTTCGTGCGCCGCTGCCGCCGGATCTGGAAACATTACTGCACGATCTCGGGCTCTTCCAATCTGAATATTAGTTTACATTTTCTTTTTTAATTTCGTAACATAGCTTCAAAAAGGATTATCACCGCATAAAGAAGAAATAATAATTTTGGGTTCTTATCCAAAAAAATAGGAAAGGAGTTTATCCATGATTACAACAGTTGCCAACACTATTCGAGGTTTAGCCGCAGATATGGTCGAAAAAGCTAATTCCGGTCACCCCGGTATGCCATTGGGTACGGCGGATATCGCGGCTGTCCTCTATGCCGAGGCCTTAAAACATGATCCGACTAACCCTGCGTGGCCCGATCGGGACCGTTTTGTTCTCTCCGCTGGACATGGTTCTGCCCTCCTCTACAGCCTTTTACATTTGACCGGCTATCCACTGCCGATGGAAGAACTAAAACGTTTCCGCCAATTAAACTCCAAAACCGCCGGTCATCCCGAGTACTGGGAAGTTCCTGGCATCGAAACCACCACCGGTCCCCTGGGGCAAGGTATCGCCAACGCCGTGGGGATGGCTTTAGCCGAAAGAATGTTAGCCGCCCGCTTTAATCGGCCTGGGCATGAGATCATAGACCATTATACTTACGTGATTGCCGGCGATGGCTGTTTAATGGAGGGGGTTTCGGCTGAAGCCTGCTCCTTAGCTGGTGACCTTAAACTCGGTAAGCTTATCGTCTTTTATGATGATAACGCGATCACGATCGAAGGCTCGACTGACCTCGCCTTTAAAGAAGATGTGGCCAAAAGGTTTGAAGCCTATGGCTGGCAGGTTCTGCGCATTGACGGCCATGATCCCGCACAGATCCGCAAGGCCATCGCCGAAGCCAAAACCGATCTTGACCGCCCGAGCTTAATCGTGGCCAAAACTGAAATTGGTCATGGTAGTCCTCTGGCCAATAATGCCAATGTTCATGGGGCACCTTTAGGTAAAGAAAACTTAGCCGCCCTCAAAAAGAACCTGGGCTTACCCGATGAAGAGTTCTACATTCCCGCCGAAGTACAGAAATTCTTCCAAGAAAAACAGGGCGCGTGGGCCAAAAACCGCGAGGATTGGGAGCGCCGCTTCGAAGCTTGGGCTGCTGCCCATCCCGATTTGAAGGCGGACTGGGACCGGATCATGCAGCAGAAACTCCCTGCTGATCTTGAGTCGGTACTACCCAAGTACGAAGTTGGAACCTCCTTCGCCACCCGCGAAATCGGCGGAAAAGTATTAAACGCGCTCGCAGAAAAACTGCCCGAACTGGTCGGGGGCTCGGCCGACCTGGCTCCTTCCACCAAAACCTACATCAACGGTGCGGGTGATGTGAGCGGCGATGATTACAGCGGAAAAAACCTCCGTTTTGGCGTCCGCGAACACGGGATGGGCGCCATCTTGAACGGGATGGTACTCCACGGCGGGTTCCGGGTTTACGGTTCGACTTTCTTTGTGTTCTCCGATTATATGCGTCCAACCATCCGTTTGGCCGCGCTCATGAAACAACCGGTCATTTATGTCTTTACCCACGACTCTTTCTACGTGGGCGAAGATGGACCTACCCACCAACCGGTTGAACATGCCGAGGCGTTACGGGTTATTCCCGGGCTCCACACCATCCGCCCGGCCGATGCCAATGAAACAGCCTGGGCATGGTTACTAGCTTTACAGCGGACCGATGGACCCACTGCCCTCCTCTTAACCCGGCAGGGTGTCCCGACCCTTTCCGGCACTAGTCTGGACGGGTTTAAACGGGGTGGTTACGTCATCAGCGAACCGGAAGGCGGTGCCGACCTTGTTCTCATCGCCACCGGCAGCGAAGTTTCCCTGGCCCTCGACGCTGCGGAAAAACTGGCCGCCCAGGGTAAAAAGGCCCGCGTGGTCTCGATGCCTTGCCGCGAAGTCTTTATGGCCCAAGATCAAGACTACATCAATAGTGTGCTCGGTACCGATCTACCGCGCGTTGTGATCGAAGCCGGCGTTAGCAGTGGTTGGTATCAACTAACTGGCCCCTCCGGCCTGGTAATCTCCCTCGACCGCTTCGGAGCAAGCGCACCAGCAGGAGACTTGAAGAAACTCTTTGGCTTCACCCCAGATGCGGTCGTCGAACGGATCAAAACCTACTTTAGCTGGTAATTAAACGTGCTAAAAAAGAACCTGGGCTAAGCCCAGGTTCTTTTTTCAAGCAACGATCCCCGAAAAGGACGGTGTATAATCTATGAAGAAAAAAACCTCGCTGTTCGATCTGTTTTTCACCTTCTTTAAAATCGGAGCCTTTACCATCGGCGGCGGTTACGCCATGCTCCCCCTGATCCAAAAGGAAGTCATTGAGGAACATCAATGGTTAGACACGGAAGAGTTCACCGCGTTACTGGCCATTGCCGAGATGACACCGGGACCGGTTGCGGTTAATACCGCCACTTTTGTTGGTTACCAGACCGTCGGCGTCCTCGGCTCCATCGCGGCGACGCTGGGCGTCGTGCTTCCTTCCTTCTTAATAATCCTGTGTATCGCCATTTTTCTGCCTCGTTTTGCCGGTCACCCCGTGGTCGAACGGATTTTTTACGGTATCCGGCCAGCGGTCGTGGCCTTAATTGGCTATGCCATTTATAATTTAGGCCGTAAGATCTTGACCAATTCCTTTGCCTATGCGGTCGCCCTCGGCGTATTCCTAGTTCAACTCTTATTTAAGATTCCGCCCATTCCCGCGCTGCTCATGGCCGCCGGAGCGGGAATCCTTTATTCTAATCGGCACCAGAAACAAATGGAAGAACGGGAAGCAGACTAATCAATCAAAGCTAATAATGCTAAACCCGGGGGCGACAAGCCCCGAAAGCAGACAGTAGCTAGACGAATATTTTCTTAAGTAGGTGATGGCAACCATGAAACTCTTGGGTGACCTGTTTTTTACTTTTTTTAAGATTGGCGCTTTTACCTTCGGCGGCGGTTACGCTATGCTCCCTTTGATTCAGGATGCGGTGATCAATAAACACGGTTGGTTAACACTGACGGAATTTTTAGAGGTGATTGCTATTGCCGAGATGACTCCGGGTCCAATCGCGGTAAATACTGCTACTTTTGTTGGTTACCGTACCGCAGGCGTTTTCGGTTCCGTCTTTGCCTCTTTAGGGGTGGTTCTGCCCTCTTTCCTGATCATTCTCCTCATCGCCCGTTTTTTCCGAGGTTTAACCGATTTACCCTGGGCGCAAGGCTTTTTTAGCGGTGTAAAACCGGCGATCATCGGTTTAATCGGTATCGCCCTTTGGCGTCTAGGTAGTGCGGCGTTGATTGATTTCAAATCCATTCTCATTTTTCTAGGTGCGCTTTTATTACTGATCAAAGGGCGTCTCCACCCGATTCCAGTCATCATGTTATCGGCCCTCTGCGGCCTCCTGCTCGCCTAAATAAAAAAATCCCCTCACCGAGGGGAACAGGAATATATAAAAGGAGGTGATATCATATAAAACGTTCTTCCTCCTTAATTGTTCCCAGTCCATAAAAAAAAAGCGCCGTTGGCGCTTCTTGTTTTCCGGCCTTAGAGCCTAAGGCCTTCGCAAAGGTAAAAGTTCCACATCATCAGCGGGTTTATGCCCCCGCTTACTCGGCAAGTGCGGGTTATGTGGACAAACCCCATCTAAATAAAAAGGAGGAAAATGAAAAAAGGTTGTTTGTTTGTCTGCATTTATTATAGCAAAAAACAGTTAACTTCATTTTGCCCGTAAGCAACAAAAGGGTAAAAAAACAACCCCGTACGGGGTTATCCTTTTATGTCTTTTATTAGCGCTTCCACAGCTTGCTCTAGATTGCCAAAATTCAATGCTTTATAAAACTCCTCCAACTCTGCATCGGAAAAACTTCCTTTTAGTTTAGCAATGGCTTCCGCTGCCGTCAGGGAGGAGCCCTGGGCTTCTAACATTTCTCCGATCGCCGAAGATATTTTATGGTTCATCCGCACAACGTCTCCTTTCCTACGGTTAGTTGCGAGCGCAGCCTACTGGTTAATATGTATGACCTGTTGGTGGTAATATTACTTTTTCGCTAGTAGACTCTTTCTCTAGTAGCCTAGATAGTCGCACTTGTGGATTTTATGGTGGAGGCGGGGGGAATCGAACCCCCGTCCGAAAAGATGACCACAGGAGTCTCTCCGGGTGCAGTCCGTACTTTAGTTTTCACCGTGATCCCGTCTACGGACAAACTGGACTTAGGCTATCTCGATGATCTTAGCACCTGCCTCCGAGAATTGGCCGGTGAGCAACCTGGTTTAAGCGACGCCCGCACCAGACTCCCAGGTTAAATCCGGATTGGACGGCTACTTTTAATTAAGCAGCTAAAGCTAAATTGTTATCGGCACTTAATGTGCTTGCTGCAGTTTAACGAGGCCACAGCACCTCGACCCGCTACCCCTGTCATCATACTCCCCGTCGAAACCAGTCGCCCCCAACGGGAAGATGGTTTACATCCTCATTATACTCGATCCGCAGGGTTTTGGCAAATAACCGCTGGGCAAAATCAACATAACTTTAATAATCGGGCCTTCCTTTTAACGCCCGAGCCACTTCGCGCGCCGCGTCCCGTTTCGCGATGTCATGGCGCTTATCGTAGAGTTTCTTCCCCCTGGCCAGCGCCAGTTCAAGCTTAACCCGGTTATTCCGGTCGAAATACAAATTTAACGGCACTAAGGTATAACCCTTCTCTTTAATTTTCGCCGCCAACTTGCGAATCTCCGCTTTATGCAAAAGCAGTTTACGGGGACGCAAAGGATCATGATTATACCGGTTTCCATAATCATACGGGCTTATATGGCAGTTGTAAAGAAAGACTTCCTCCGCTTTGACCTGAGCATAACTGTCATTGAGGTTTCCCTTCCCGTGCCGTAAAGCTTTCACCTCGGTCCCCGTTAAAACCACTCCTGCTTCGATGGTCTCTTCGATAAAATAATCGTGTCGGGCCCGACGATTCGTGGCAATTTTTTTGACCTCCAAAAGTGCCAACTCCTCAAAATTGTCATTTTCCATTATATCCGGGTCCGCCGAAGATGTCAAGAAATAGAAGAGAGCGGGCTGTTTACGATATCAAAGCCACCGTATCCCGTGCAATCACCAGCTCTTCGTTGGTTGGGATCAAGAGAACCTTCACTTTCGAATCGGGAAGGCTTAGGATGGTCTCTTCCCCACGCAGCTGCTCGTTTTTGGCGTAGTCGAGCTTGACCCCGAAGAACTCCAATTCCCGACAGATGTCGGCCCGCGCCTGCCAGTCGTTTTCACCAATCCCAGCCGTAAAGACCAGCACATCTAGGCCTTTTAATGCCGCCGTATAGGCCCCAATGTACTTCGTGATCCGGTAAATAAACAGATCATAGGCTTCCTGGGCACGCGGATTACCGGCCTGGCGTTCCCGCTGAATATCACGCATATCGGAGTAACCGGTCATCCCCGCAAAGCCGCTCTTTTTATTTAAAAACTCATCGGCCTGTTCCGGAGTGAGCTTTAATTTACTCCCAATCAGCGGTACAATCGCCGGATCCAGATCACCGGATCTGGTCCCCATTACTAAACCTTCGAGGGGAGTTAAACCCATCGATGTATCTATTACTTTACCCCCATCGATTGCGGCGAGACTACTCCCGTTACCGAGATGGGCGGTGATCATCTTCAAACTTGTCAAAGGTTGTCCAAGCACCTTTGCCGCTTGACTTGACACATAACGGTGGGAAGTTCCGTGGAACCCATACCGACGGATCCGGTGTTTTTCGTATAAATCATAGGGTAGGGCATAGAGATAGGCCTTCTTCGGCATCGTCTGGTGGAAAGACGTGTCAAAGACCGCGACTTGGGGAACACCAGGCATCAATTCGGCACAAGCCTTGATCCCCATTATATTGGCGGGCATATGCAACGGCCCAAGCTCAATCAGTTCCTCCATCTTCTGTATACTATCGGGAGTCACTAAGATCGACTCCTTAAAGTATTCACCACCATGCAGAACGCGGTGCCCGATGCCGTCGATCGCTTTGAGGTCATTGACGACACCCCACTTTTCATCGGTTAACAGTTCGAGGATCATACGTAAACCCTGTTGGTGGTTGGAGATCTCCTCTTCAGCCTCGTACTTACCATTCTGCTGAACTTGGTGGGTAATCTTGCCCAGTCCCCCCGGCATTCCAATCCTTTCTACCAAACCATAGGCTAATACTTCTTCTTTTACGGTGGAAAACAGTTTGTACTTCAGCGATGAACTACCGCTATTTAGCACCAATATATTCATCGTACGCAACTCCTTTCAGGATTATTTCTATTTAATATGCGCCGGAAAACTGAGCCTAAATCACCCCTCTCAACCACCACCTCCCTTTATTAACCCAATTGTACTGTTGGGAATGGACATAAGAGGAAGCCAGCATTATACTGGCTTCTCCTTAAAAACATTTTACTTGAATCCTTAGACATCAACCAGTTGTCCTTCTTCTCTTTCCCGGATTGAGGTGTTAATTTTAAAGACTTCACACTGGTGACACGTGGCCCGTTTTTCTTCGACGGAACCGGCGGGGATTCCACACCGCTGTAAGGTGTCCGGAATCAACCAGCATTTCTCCTCTTTCGCTTGGTAGGCTGGGCAATCAACCCAGTTACAATCATGAACCCGCCAGCACCGTTGGAAGTCGGAAGCAACCTTGAATCTGCCAACCATCGAAGTCAAATGCTCCGCCATCTCCACAAGGGCGCTGGAAGACCTCGTTAACTGCTCCATAACGGTTCTTTGTTGTTCGGTTGCAGACGCCACTTGTTGGGCTGCCGTCGCGTTGCGTTGGGCAATCTCCTCCACACCCGTCATCGTGCTGGTCATCTCTTCACTACTGGCCGCCTGTTCCTGCGAAGCCGCGGCAATCTCCTGAATCGTCTGAACGGTTTCGGTAACGGCGGTAACGATTGCCGTAAAGGCTTCGTTCGCTTGGATGGCCAAAGCAGCACCTTCATCAACCACGTTTTTCCCGGATTCCATGGCCGCAACGGCGGCTTGGGTCTCTTTCTGAATCTCATCGATCATTTCGACAATTTGGCCCGTGGATTCGGTGGTTTGTTCGGCCAGCGCCCGAACTTCATCGGCAACCACGGAGAAACCGCGTCCGTGTTCCCCGGCCCGGGCGGCTTCAATGGCCGCATTCAATGCCAAAAGGTTGGTTTGGCGAGAGATCCCCCGGATGACGTCAGTGATCTTTCCAATCTCCTGTGAACGTTGTCCGAGACGACGAACAGTATCGGCCGAGGCGTCAACCGTCTCTTTAACCTGAAGAATTTTAGCGCGCACGGTCTGAATAATTTCACCGCCGGCTTTCGCCCGCTCCGAAGCTTTACTCGAGAAGGAGGCCGCTTTTTGCGATTCCGCCGCCACTTCTTGGGCGGTTGAGGCCATCTGTTGGGCGGCAAGGGATGATTGTTTGACATGGTGGGATTGTTCCTCGGTACCCTGCGCAATGACGTCGATTGAGTTCGTCACTTCTTGCGAGGAAATATTGGCCTGTTCCGCCATGGTTGACATATCATGGGCTGCCAATGTCAATTTTTCCGCCGCTTCCAGGTTTTCTTGGAGAATACGACGGAGATTTTCCAGCATACGGTTGATATTATAGCCGAGGATGGCAAACTCATCATTGGTGAGAATCGCAACTTCGTTACTGAAGTTGTTCTCGGCAACCTCCTCGGCAACTTTGTTGATCTGGTATACTGGTTTTAATACTCCTTGGTTAAAAAAGCCTTCTGCTAATTTATAGTACCCCACAACCATCAGCAAATTGAGGAGAATACGAAAAAAGATGCTGGAGATTAGATTTCCCAAGAGATTACTGAGCAGGAGCGCTACCGCGAAACATGCAACGATCCGTATCATCAGGCGCTTTTTTATACTGGTAAATTCCAAAGGAATCCCTCCCTATGGCCTAATACTCTCCCGAAACTAAAGCTTTGAAACCTATAACATCCTTAAACTATAACTCTATTCTACGTCAAGGTAGTTTTATCCTGCTTTCTTCGGGCGGAAAGTGTATTATACCCCGGTGGACGAAACAGTCCAGGTCAACTCAATAATAACTTCGGTTTAACACTGTTTTTTCTTAAGTAAAAGATCCCAGTTGGAACACGAAAAAACTCCCATTCGGGAGTTAAACTAGATTGGCAATGATCGCCAGCAGGAAAAAAGCCACACCTAACCCGGCTGTTATTTTGGTCAGGAGCGCCTCTAATCCTTTGTTTTTACCAAAAAAACGGGAAGACCCGCCACCCAATGCGCCCAGGCCTTCTTCCTTACTCGGTAGAATCGTGACCAGCACAATCAAAGCCAAGGAGACAATTAATAAAAGGACTGAAAAGAAATTCACATCTTCACCCCCTGCTGGGTTGCTTATTGTTTTATTGTATCAAAGTTGTCCACCCTTAACAAGGCCTGTGCAGAGATTTTTTGTACGGATGTTTCCAGCGGTACGGAAGGTTGGGTTATTCCAACCTTCCGTACCTTTTCCGTTTACATTTTTTATCCGCTTATTTCTTCAAGTTGTAGAAAGCTGCCAGTCCGCTGTAGACCGCCCGGTCACCCAACATATCTTCGATCCGCAGTAACTGGTTGTATTTGGCCACCCGGTCGGTGCGGGAGGGAGCCCCGGTTTTGATCTGACCGGCATTGGTAGCAACAGCGATATCGGCAATGGTGGTGTCTTCCGTCTCACCGGAACGGTGGGAGATCACCGCCGTATAACCGGCTCTTTTTGCCATCTCAATCGCATCCAGGGTCTCGGTGAGGGTACCGATCTGGTTGACTTTGATCAGAATCGAGTTGGCTACGCCCAGCTCAATCCCTTTCGCCAAACGCTCGGTGTTGGTCACAAAGAGGTCATCGCCCACCAGCTGCACTTTACCCTTCAGCCGTTCGGTCAGCATGGCCCAACCGTCCCAATCCTCTTCGGCCATACCGTCTTCGATCGAGATAATCGGGTAGTTATTGACCAGATCAACCCAGAACTCCACCATCTCTTCACGGCTCTTCATCATATCCGATTTCCAGAAATAGTACTTACCTTCTTCGCCTTTCTCCTTTGCCGCTTCCCATAACTCGGTCGAGGCCGGGTCCATCGCGAACATAATCTCTTTGCCCGGGGTTAAACCGGCTTTCGTGATCGCTTCCATCATCACATCCAGGGCTTCCTGGTTGCTCTTCAGGTTAGGGGCATAGCCGCCTTCATCCCCAACAGCCGTAGCGTAGCCTTTGGCCTTTAACACCGCTTTAAGGGCATGGAAGATCTCGGCCCCCCACTGTAACGACTGGGAGAAACTCTTCGCGCCGACGGGCATGACCATAAACTCCTGCAGATCAACGCTGTTGTCCGCATGACGACCGCCGTTGAGAATGTTCATCATCGGCACCGGAAGCTCTTTCGCGTTGACCCCACCGAGATAACGGAAGAGGGGGATCTCCAACGCATTGGCGGCCGCTTTGGCTACGGCTAACGAAACCCCGAGAATGGCGTTGGCACCAAATTTCCCCTTATTCGGGGTCCCATCCAGGTCGAGCATCAACTGGTCGATCTCGGTCTGGTCTAAAGCATCCATACCGATCACTTCGCCGGCAATGTCCTCATTAACATTATTAACCGCCGTCTGGACGCCTTTACCTAAGTAACGGTTCTTGTCCCCATCTCTTAATTCAACCGCTTCAAAAGCGCCGGTCGAAGCGCCAGACGGTACCGCCGCCCGACCAACCGCGCCTCCAGCCAGTGCGACTTCCACTTCTACCGTGGGGTTTCCACGTGAATCCAAAATTTCCCGGGCATGAAGATCAATAATTGAAGTCAATTCGTATTCCTCCTTCAGCTTATCTGATGATTTATGTTTAACTCCAAACCTTTGGGGTTTCTGCTAATAATAGTCTGTCATTCTCCCGGCGCCTAGACGCCGCGGCCAATGACCTACTGCTGTCCGCCTTTGAGGCTTGCCGACCTCCTGGCTTAATTCAATTAACTTCGTGAAGTTAATGTCGCTGGCAAGAATAACTTGGCGGTAACCAGCACGGCGACGACCTTAGGAAAGGCGTTCGATTAAGGAATTCCCTGTCATCTCCGCCGGTTTGTCGAGGCCCAAAAGTTCAAGCACAGTCGGGGCAATATCCGCCAAAATTCCGTTCTTTAACCGACATTTCTCTTCGTAACCAACGAGGAGGACCGGTGTGGGGAAGGTTGTGTGGGCGGTCCAGGGTTCCTTCGTTTCCGGATTAACCATCAACTCAGCGTTACCATGGTCGGCCGTAATCAGCACCACCCCACCCTTTTCCAGGATCGCCGGTACGACCCGCGCCAGGCAAGCATCGATCGTCTCCACCGCTTTCACTGCCGCCTCCCAGACTCCGGTATGACCCACCATATCACAGTTGGCGTAGTTCATAATAATCACATCAAAACGGTCGGAGGCAATCTCGGTTAAGACCCGGTCGGTAACCTCCACGGCACTCATCTCCGGCTGCAAGTCGTAGGTGGCCACTTTCGGGGAAGGAATCAACACCCGCTCTTCCTCCGGGAAGGGAACCTCTTCCCCACCATTAAAAAAGTAGGTCACATGGGCGTATTTCTCGGTCTCCGCGATCCGGAGCTGTTTCAGCCCTAAAACACTGAGGTATTTCCCGAGGATATTTTCCATTGCTTCCTCCGGCGGGAAAAGGAGGGGAACGTCCAGCTCCTCATCGTATTGGGTCAAGCAGACAAAGCGGGTCCCGAGAAAGCCTTTTTTCCGGGGAAAACCAGCAAAGTCCTGTTCCACAAAGGCCCTGGTGATCTCCCGGGCCCGGTCGGGACGGAAGTTAAAGAAGATCACTCCGTCACCGGGTTGGATCGTCGCCACCGGCTTCCCGTCGCTTTCGATCACTGTCGGCAGCACAAACTCATCGTGGACACCCTTTTGGTAGGAAGCTTCCACCGCAGCCAAGGCATCGGCGGCTTTTTCTCCTTCGCCATCAACCATGGCAGCATAAGCCTTTTCCACCCGGTCCCACCGTTTATCCCGGTCCATGGCGTAGTACCGTCCGGCAACGGTCGCAATGCGGCCGGTCCCGATCTTTTGCAGCTGCGCCTCAAGTTCCGCCAAATATTCCTTGGCGCTGGCCGGTGGGGTATCACGTCCATCGAGAAAAGCGTGGACATAAATGTCTTTCACACCCATCTCCACCGCCAACCGGATGAATTCGTATAAATGCTCGGTGTGGCTATGGACGCCGCCGGGGGAGACAAGCCCCATGAAATGGAGGGGTTTACCGTTGGCTACTAGGTAATCGATTAGTTCGGAAAAGACCGGGTTTTCCTTGATTTCTCCGCTCTTCAACGCTTTACTGATCCGGACCAGGCTTTGGTAGACAATCCGCCCGGCCCCGATATTCAGGTGTCCCACTTCCGAGGTGCCCATCTGTCCTTCAGGTAGACCAACAGCCTCGCCGGAGGTTTCGACTAGCGCATGGGGATTTTCTGCCATCAACCGGTCTAGGAAAGGAGTATGGGCCGCTTTAATCGCATTATGGGTTGGCTCGGGATTATGGCCCCAACCGTCCAAGATAATCAACGTAACCGGTCTGTTTTTAATTTCCATTTTTCATCTCTCCGTTCAACACTGCCTAACTTGCTTTAAATAAACAGCGCCAAGTTAGTAGGAAATAATCCCAAAGAAGTCCTCCGCCTTAAGGCTGGCACCACCGACCAATGCGCCGTCGATCTCCGCTTGGCCCATGAATTCTTTAATGTTCCCCGGTTTCACACTGCCACCATACTGGATGCGCACCTGAGCGGCCAGGTTTGCATCGAACTTCTTGGCGATCGTCTGGCGGATCATGCCGATTACTTCATTGGCATCGCTAGCACTGGAGGAACGGCCGGTGCCGATCGCCCAGATCGGTTCATAGGCGATGACCACCTGCGGAATGCTCTCCGGTGCCAGACCGTCCAGGGCTTTTTCCACTTGCCCGGCGACGAAAGCGTTAGTTTCGCCCGCTTCCCGCTGCTGTAAACTTTCACCTACGCAAATGATGGGTTTTAGGCCGTGGCTCAGCGCCGCTTTTACCTTTTTGTTCACCGTTTCGTCGGTTTCGCCAAAATACTGCCGCCGCTCCGAATGGCCGATAATCACATAGGTGCAGCCCAACTCCTTGAGCATCACCGGTGACACTTCCCCGGTATAGGCCCCTTCATCCTCCCAGAACAGGTCCTGGGCACCCAGGCCAATCGCGGTCCCCTTGATGAGCTCCGCAACGGTCGACAAGGCCGTAAAGGGCGGGCAAAGAACTACTTCTACCGCCTCCGGCAGTGTTTTCTCTTTCAACCCATTGACCAAGGCCTGTGCTTCGGTATTGGTCTTATACATCTTCCAGTTTCCAGCAATAATTGGTTTTCTCACTGTTACCACCTCTTATTCTTTATCGGTCAGGGCCGCTACACCCGGAAGCACTTTCCCTTCCAGGAACTCCAGGGAGGCTCCGCCACCGGTCGAAACATGGGTCATCTTCGCGGCATAGCCTAATTGCTCGACAGCCGCTGCCGAGTCCCCGCCACCGACGATCGTCGTCGCGTCGGCTTCGGCCATGGCTTCGGCGATCGCATTGGTTCCGACGGCAAAGTCAGGATTCTCAAAGACCCCCATTGGTCCGTTCCAGACCACTGTCTTCGCCGCTTTAATCGCCGCCGCAAACGCTTTGATCGTCTCGGGCCCAATATCCACACCTTGCAGATCCGCCGGGATCGCGTCGGCCGCCACCGTCTTATGCATGGTTGGATTTTTGAAGTTATCGGTCACGACCACGTCCACCGGAAGCAACAAGTTGACCCCTTTTGCTTCTGCCTGGGCGATCATATCGCGGGCAAAGTCAATTTTTTCGGTGTCAACTAAGGATTTACCAATCTCATAACCTTTCGCCTTTAAGAAGGTGTAAGCCATTCCGCCACCGATGATCAAAGTATCAACTTTGTTGAGAAGATTGGTGATCACCCCTAATTTATCGGCCACTTTCGCCCCGCCCAAGATGGCCACAAAGGGCTTTTCAGGGTCACTGATGGCTTTACCCATAATCTCCAGTTCCTTTTCGATCAGGAAGCCCGCCGCGGCCGGTTTCAAGTAGGCGGTCACCCCGGCGGTCGAAGCGTGGGCGCGGTGCGCCGTCCCAAACGCGTCATTCACATAAAGATCAGCCACTGCCGCCAATTGCCGGGCAAACTCCGGATCATTCGCGGTCTCCTCTTTATAGAAGCGCACATTCTCCAAGAGTAAGATGTCGCCTTCCGCCATTTCGGCCACGGCTTTTTGCGGTTCTTCACCGATACAGTCGTTGACCTTAATCACCTTCCGGCCACTGAGTTCCCGCAGCCTTTGGGCGATCGTGTCCATCCGTAATTTGTCGTCCACCCCTTTGGGCCGGCCAAAATGGGAGACCAAAACTACCTTCGCGCCTTGCTCGGCCAGATAATTGATGGTCGGCAATGCGGCTTGAATTCGGCGGTCATCGGTGATCTGTCCGTTGTCATCCACCGGTACGTTGAAATCGACCCGGACTAAGACTCGTTTTCCTTTAACCGCCAGATCCTTAATGGTCATCTTTTTCATCAGCACACCACTCCTTGCTTCATTCTCGGATTTTTTGCTATATTAAAGACCTTTTTCCCCCATATAAACAGCCAAATCCGCCACCCGGCAGGAATAACCCCATTCATTATCGTACCAGGCGACTACTTTCACCAGGTTATCCTCGATCACCATCGTCGAAAGCCCGTCAACGATGGACGAGTGGGGATCACCGTTATAGTCTGAAGAAACCAGCGGCAGTTCGTTATAGGCCATAATCCCCTTGAGTTCGTTTTCCGCCGCGGCTTTTAAAGTCGCATTGATCGTTTCCGCGCTCACTGGCGACTGGTTAAGCTCAACGACGAGATCGACCACGGAGACGTTGGGCGTAGGCACCCGCATGGCAAACCCGTTCAGTTTCCCCTTCAACTCCGGCAGGACCAAAGCCACGGCGCGCGCCGCCCCGGTGGTCGTCGGAATAATTGATAAAGCAGCCGCCCGGGCCCGTCGTAGATCGCTATGGGGCAGATCCAGGATTTGCTGGTCATTGGTATAGCTATGTACGGTTGTCATTAGCCCCCGTTTTATACCGAATTTTTGGTGTAAAACTTTTGCGACTGGAGCTAAACAGTTGGTGGTACAGGACGCATTGGAGACAACATGATGGTTTTGCGGGTCGTACTGGTCATGGTTGACCCCCATCACTATGGTCAGGTCCTCCTCCTTCGCGGGCGCCGTAATGATCACTTTCTTGGCACCACCTTTGGTAATGTGGTTAACCGCGCCGCGCACCTGCCGCCCCTTCTTATTCACACCGTCATTTTTCAAGGTGAAGATACCCGTGGCCTCAACCACAATCTCAACACCATACTCCGACCAGGGGATCGCGGCCGGATCCTGCACCGAAAGAACTTTAATTGCCTTGCCATCCACGCTGATCTGATCGGCTTCTGCGGTTACGTTCGCCGCTAAGCGCCCATGGACCGAATCGTACTTGAGAAGATGGGCGAGCGTCGCCGCATTCGTCAAGTCGTTGACCGCAACAACCTCAAGCTCCGGATGGTACTGGTGAATCGCGCGGTAAACATTCCGGCCGATCCGTCCAAACCCGTTAATCCCAATTTTTATTCCCATATTTATCCTCCTTTTTTCCTATTCCATCGTCCCCTGCGCCGGGCACGATTTTTATTGCTACTGGAATTATCTCCCGATCAAGCTAAAACTATCAATAACAGTTTTTGCAACTTGACCGTCAATCGTGGGAGTTTCCCTTTGGAGAAAAGAAGGTAGTGTCGGGAAATGGTGTTTAACTCAGGTTGAATTAAGGACAATTTAGTTCAAAATTAAAGCTTCATCCTGGAGAATTCATTTCCTCCTGGTCGACAAAAGTTTCGGCAATTTTTAACAATTTCCGCATCCGGTGGTTCACCGCAGATTTACTCAGAGGCGGAGTGGCCAACTCGCCCAGTTCCCGCAGGCTGGCTTCAGGATGGTCCAGGCGCAAGAGCGCGATTTCCTGGAGATTCGCAGGCAGTTTATCCAGTAACTTCCGGGCCTTTAACTCGTTGATCACCTCTACCTGTTCCAACCCCGCCCGCACCGATTTTTCCAAGTTAGCCGTCTCACAATTGACCAAGCGGTTCACTTCATTGCGCATCTCTTTAATCACACGTACTTCTTCCATGGCCAAAAAGGCGCCGTGGGCACCGATGAAACTGATAAAGCGCCCGATCGTTTCTGCACCCTTCAGATAAACAATATATTCCTTCCGGTGGTGCGTACCCGCCCGGAACCCGCAAAGGTTCATTAAATAATTCAAACCGAGGGCAAACTCCTCATTCTCCGTGGTGATCTCCAGGTGATAGTTTTGCTTTTGGGGATCGGTGATCGAACCGCGGGCCAGAAAAGCCCCCCGGAGAAAAGCCGCCCGACAGCAATCGGTCCGGACGAGCGAAGGTGGAATGGCGCTGTTCAAGTTCAACCCGGCCGACAGGATATCCAACTCCTGCAAGACGCGCTTGACGTTCCGGGCCCCAATCAGTTGTAAACGATAGCGGCGCCGGTTAAAACGGCCGGTATCTTCGACGATGATCCGCCCGTGCAGCTGAAAATATTTTTTCAGGAGTAAGTGGGTTTTTCGGATCAAAGCGGCGCTTTCACTGAGCACCGTAACGGCATAGGAGTAGTTGGCTCGTAAATGTAGACTGCCACTGGCCCGAACAATCGCGGCCAACTCGGCTTTGACGCAACATTTTTGCGTCGGGTATTTCCTTGCCAACTCTTCCTTTGTACGTTGGGAATAGGTTCCCACGATCTTTCTCTCCCATCACAGACCATCGATTTATTAAGCATAAACCCGCCAAGCCACAGTATATATAGATCTATGGGGGGTGTTCACCATCAATAAAATCTGGTTTGCCCTTTTTTTTCTCGGCTTTTTAGTTGCCGGGGCGACCGGACGTGTCGAAGAGACAACGCTGGCCCTCATTGCCGCCATGGAAGAGAGCGTCAGCTTTACGCTGGGTCTCATTGGTTTCTTAGCCTTCTGGTCCGGCCTGTTAAAGATCGCCGAAGCCGCTGGCATCACTCAAGGACTGGCTCGCGCCCTCCATCCCTTCCTCCGTCGGCTTTTCCCCCGACTCCCGCATGATAGCCCCGCCATCGGCGCGATTACCCTCAGTTTAGCCGCCAATCTGCTTGGTTTAAGCCACGCCGCCACGCCGCTGGGCATTAAGGCAATGCACGAATTGGAAAAGGTCAACCCATCCCCCGGCGAAGTCTCCGATGAGATGGCCGTGTACTTGGCTTTAATCTTAGGCGGGATCTCCTTCGTCCCTTCCACCATCATTGCCGTACGTTCCCGTGCTGGTTCCACCCGACCATCGGTGGTGATCCTCCCCATCTTAATCGTTTCGTTCATCGGAACCACCGTGGCCCTTTGTACGCACTTTATCATAAAAAAAACCCGAAAGGAGAGTAAAAAATGAAGACACTCTCAGTTTGGGCTATTCCCCTCTTTATCATGGCCGTTCTCGCCTATGGCGAGTATAAAGGGGTTAAAGTGTATGAAACCTTTATTAAGGGGGCCAGCACTGGATTGAAAACCGGGTTCCAACTCTTACCCTATTTCCTGGCCATCTTCGGGGCGTTAGCGGTCTTCAAGACCTCAGGTGCCCTCACCCTGTTTTGCCGCCTGACCACGCCGCTCGCCCGATTACTTCGGATTCCCGAAGAAATCCTCCCCTTAGGCCTGGTGAAGCCGCTTTCGGGTTCGGGTACGATTGGCTTTATGGCCGACTTAACGCAGAAATATGGCCCCGATTCCCCCCTCGGTTTGATGGCTTCCATCATCGCCGGGGGATCGGAGACCACTTTCTATGTTCTCACGGTTTACCTTGGGGCCATCGGGATCAGCCGTCCAAAGCATCTAGTCAGCATGGGCCTCCTCGGCGATCTGGCGGCCTTCTTCGCCGCGATCTTTATAGCTCGGTGGTTTCAAATAGGCTAGCCGCCTTCGCTTTGGCCGCCGCTAACACATCATCGCCAAAATCTTCGGTCGTTGGCTTTTTCGGCGTTTCCAGCTTCTCGAAATCACCCAATCTTTCCAGCTTATCCGGCTTCTCGATACTATCCAGTTGCTCGATACTGTCCAGCTTTTGGATACTATCCAGCTTCTTGTCAAGCTGCTCTAACCGTTCCCGTTGCTCTGGCGTTTCCGGTTTTACTTCCTTCACTTCCTGCTCTTCCTTCTTCGGGGTCACACCATAACGAGAAAGACTAGCCATTTGCTCCCAAACGTCCTCGATATCCAGATTCTTTTCGGCCATCTCGATCAGCGACTGTAAGAAGCGGGTGAAGTGGATCCGGAACATATCCACCTGTTGCTTGAGGTTAGCCAATTCGAGGAGTTCGGCCTGGATCTCCTCCCGTACCTTCAACCGCATCTGCTCGGCACGATTCTGCGCCTCCCGGAGGATAATCTCGGCTTGTTTTTCCCCGGCGGACTTAATCTCATCGGCGGTTCCTTGGGCGAGATAAAGGGTGTTTTTCAAGGTATCTTCCATTGCTTGGTAGTTCTTCAGTAAATCTTTCTGCTTTTCCAACTCTTCCCGGAGGTCAATGTTTTCTTTGTATAGTTTTTCATAATCAACGATCAGCTTCCGCATAAATTCTTGAACCTCTCTGGTCTTGTAGCCGCGGAATCCCCGTCGAAAAACCATGGTCTCCAAATCAACTGGTGTAAACATCGGACAAGCCTCCTTTTGCTTGCTAAAATGATCTTGCTGTTCCTTTATAATAATCTCTTCAGTCTTACAAACAAACGCCCTTTTCGGGTCTCGCCACCAAATTCTTCCACAACAACCCGGCCCCGACCCCGGATTGAAAGCACATCGCTGGCGCTCACCTTGTAGTCGGGAGCAGTAACCACTTGCCAGTTTACCTTAACTTTCCCCATTTTGATCTCCCGGGCCATCCGGCTGCGGGAAACACCGTAACCCAGACCCGCCACCGCATCCAAACGCGGTGATGCGACGGTACTTTTGATCTCTTTAACCCTTTCCACCGGTGTATTCAGTTGTTCCGGATCGATCAACTCCACCGTTACGGCGCAGGAACCAACTTTATTCAGGTTGGTCAAGAGAAACTCGGCAATCTCCTCGGCAACCACCACTTGGGCCTCATCTGGACCCAAGAGCAGATCACCGACTTTGCCCCGTTTCAGCCCCAATCCCATTATGCTACCTAACACCGACCGGTGAGTAAAAAGCGGTTCATCTGCGGCGGGGGCGGCCTTCCCCCCTTTCGTCGGTAGCTTGATTGACAAGTAGGCCAACGGTGGTTCCACGGCTTCCGCCAGGTAAAATGCGGGCATAATCACCATGCGTTGCCGCTCTGCCCCACGGTAGCCGCCGAAATATAAGGTCTTGACCTCCGGCAGAAAGTGAATTGCTTCGCCACAAAGGGCCCGTTCCCGCGGGTCAAGAAAATCGGTCGCCACCGGAGAGGTCTTCTTTAAGGCCAATTCCACCTGATCCAGGACCCGGGCCACCAACTCCCGATCTTCCCCCTCCAGGGGCGCTAAAAAACGTTCTTTATCCATGTTTACTCCTCTGTTCGTTGCTGGTCGTTCGCATTCTGCAATATCTTCACAGACAGGCGCCGGGACACCCTTGCTTATTGATCTCCACCCAGGGCGCGGGACCGGTCGGTCGCCGCTAGGACGGCCTTCATCACTTGCCCGGAAAAGCCTTCCTCCTCCAAGGCATAGAGACCAGCAATGGTCGTCCCGCCTGGCGAAGTAACCATATCGCGGAGGACCGCCGGGTGCTCCTTCGTCTCCGCGACCATCCGCGCACTCCCTAAAACCGTCGCGACGGCCAGTTCCCGGGCCAAGGCCCGCGGCAGTCCCGCCAGGACCCCGCCGTCGATCAATGCTTCGATAAACAGATAGACATAACCGGGCCCGCTTCCTGACAGTCCGGTCACCGCATCCATCAGGTTTTCCGGAACCAACACCACCTGACCCAAACTACGGAGGACTTTTTCCGCCCAGGCTTGCTCCGCAGTCCCGCTTTGCGTACCTAAGGCGAGCGCCGTAACCCCAGCCCCGATCAACGCCGGCGTGTTGGGCATGGCCCGCAGGACTTTGGTTCCGGCGGGAAGCAATGCTTCCAAAGCCGCCACCTTATATCCAGCAACAATGGAAAGGAGCGGAAGACCTGCCAGGTTTAAGCCCGACAAGGCTTCCGGAACCATCTGCGGCTTAACCGCTAAAATTACCCCGTCAGCTTCCCGCTGGGATAGGGCGACCAACATTTTTTTGGTCTCCGCAAAGGTTTCCACCCCTAGCTCGGCGAGGAGCTGTCGGCGGGAGGGATCGGGATCGGCCACGTAGATTGCGGTCGCCGGATAACCTTGCTTCAATAATCCTTTGATTAAGGCCGTACCCATCAGCCCACCACCAATTAAACCTAACGTGCCCAAGGGACTCCTCCTAACGTTCTAAGAAATCAGAGTTGAGGTAGGGGTTTCGCTCCGTCTCGGAACGTAACGGGAAAGAAACCTCCACATTCAACGGGGTAAACAGCATGATTGACGCGCTGACCTTCTGCACGCCGCCATCTAAAGCGTAAACCGCACCACCGACAAAATCGGTAATCCGGCGGGCTATCGCTTTATCGGTCTCTTCCAAATTTAAAATCACCGGTCGTTTGTTCTTTAACTGGTTAACAATGGATTGGACATCATCAAAACTCCGCGGTTCATAGACAACAAGACGCGTCGCTTTATTAGGGCTGGAGAGGCTGACCACCTTCCCCCGATCTTTACCCGGGTTCTTATCCTTCGCCCCCGGAACGGGGTCGTCGTAGACCTCTTCTAACTCGATCTGAGTCTCAAAGCCCAAGAGGTTCATTAATCGTTCTAAAAAGCCTTTTTTCCCTTCCGCCTCCGCCCATTCTTCATTACCCGGCGTTTTCATGGTTATCCCTCCGTTCCGGCGCCAAAGATGGCGCTGCCAATCCGTACGATCGTTGCTCCTTCTTCAATCGCGACCCCATAGTCGTTACTCATCCCCATCGATAGTTCACGCCACTGGGGTCCCGGATTATACTCCTGCTTAATCTGTTCAAAAAGAAGCCGCAATTCCCGAAAGACCGGTCGGCTTGTCTCCGGATCTTCGCTGTAAGGGGCCATCGTCATCAGACCAACCGGACGTAAGCCCGCTAGTTTCCGGACCTCGGCATAAAAGGCCCCCACTTCTCCGGGGGCAATCCCATGCTTCGTCCGCTCCCCAGAGACATTAACCTGGATCAAAACAGGAATCTCTTTGTTTAAATTTCGGCCCGCCTTATGGAGCGCTTCCGCCAGACTCATCCGGTCCAGCGAATGGATCAGGTCGAACCCGGCCGCCACCTGACGTGCCTTATTCGTCTGCAAGCTTCCGATAAAATGCCATTTAAAACTGTTTTTCAAGTCGCCCAAGACCGCTTGTTTCCTCGCCGCCTCCTGGAGACGACTTTCCCCAATATGCCCCACCCCGTGGGCAATTAACGCTTTAACGGCCGGGGCGTCCACGTACTTTGTTACCGCCACCAAAGTTAATTCTTCCGGATGACGGCCCGCAATGGCTAATGCTTCGTTGATCTTTGCCCGGACTGCTGTAATGTTATTTGCTAAAGCCATAAGATTCACCCCCAGCATACTAAGGCTTCTTCTCTTTTAGTTACCGGTAATAGATCGCCGTACCCAGGGGAAGCCCTTTCACAATTGCCCATTGCTCGTTCATATCCACCACTTCCACCCCCGTGGGGCGTTTATCCCCTTTGACGGAAGTCGTTACGGTCCAACCCGCCTCTTCTTCATAAGCCAGGGCTGGCGTCGGCACCCGTAAACCCGTTACCGAACGGTAGATGAGATAAGCGGAAAAACTGCGTTTCGCCAAAAACTCCGGCGGCATCGTATCCTCCGTAAAATACCAACGGCAATTGGTGTAGTCGGTCGCCAAAAAGGAAAGTTTAAAGCGTTTCCCGTTCACCAGTAGCACCGCTTCTTCCGGTGGGTCCAGGTTGACGCCGTCCGACAACTGACAGACCAGCGTTTGGGTATACTCGGTGATCATTTTCGCCCATGGTTCGTCCGCTTTTACCTTCGGACTCGAACCCCGGTTTCCGGTAGACCCCCGTGTCAAAAGGCCCTTAGGTTGCGCATGCTCCAAGAGATCAAACCCTTCGCCCCCGTCCAGTTGGGTGCTGAATATTCCCGGCTGGTCCACGACGACCAGATGATAGCATTCACGCCAGTTCGCACAGATCGCCTCGGCATTCCGATCAAGCTGTCTACGGTCCGCTAACAACTGGGCTTTACGTTGCGACAGATAACGCTCCTCCGCCTGTTCTCCGGCTAAGTTTTGGTTGTGTACAGCCCGAAAAGCCAGGTCTTTCTCGATTTGCGCAACTTCTTGGTCGATATGGTAAAGACGGTGAGCAATCGTCCGTAACGCCACACGGTCATCGGCGCCGAGTTTGGACCGGGCTTCCGTGCTCACTAATTCAGCAACCGCTTCACCAGTCCGGACCCGGGTCCCTTCTTCCACCAGTAAACTGGCTTCACCATTGAATGGGGCCGCCAGCACCGCCTCTGACCGCAACACCAACACATCCACCCATTGTCCATGCTCAATCGTCCCCCAGTCCACCACGCGGACACGGGGAAAGAGATAGCTAATTCCGGTGTAGATCAACTGGGATAGAAGGAGAAAAAACAACAGAACAACGATGATCAGGAGCGGAAGGCGGCAGTTGGGCAAAAATTTTAGCAGGCGCGCCAAAAAAGAATCAGGTCTCAAGGTATAACGTTTCAAGAACTATCCCACCTCTGACCTCCCGGTCGTTGGAATTCCCCTTAAAAATTATATGTTCGGTAATGTTCTACTTTTTTCCTGCTTTCTCCCCTATTCTTTGCATTTATTTCATCACAATCAAGGAGAGCATCCGCCCGGTTGCTCGCTCCCGCCGGAAGGAGTAGAAGTCCGTATGGTGACAGGCCGTGCACACCCGGGCATTATCAATCTGCTCCGGTCGGAAACCACAGTTTTCCAAGAATTGCTGGTTGATCAGGGCCAGGTCCAATGTGGACTCCTCTTGGAAGGCAGCAAAGTCAAACTCAGGCCATTTTTCGGCAAACAAAGCAATCCGCTCGGGCGGAACCCGGTAACAACAGGAACCGATCGCCGGACCGATTGCCGCGTAACATTCCGCCGGCACACTCCCGTACTCCTCGCCCATACGGACAACTGTTTTCCGGACAATCCCGGCGAGCGTCCCTTTCCAGCCGGCATGAACCGCCGCGATCACCCGGTGCACCGGGTCAACCAGAACAACGGGGACACAATCGGCATGGATCGTCGCCAGCCCTACTCCCGGGCGGTTAGTGATCATGGCATCCGCCTCCGGCAACTCCTTTCCCGGCTGGAGCTGGTCAATGATGAGGACCGTATCCCCATGGACCTGCTTCGCCAGCTGTGTTTGGTCCGGAGCAAGCTGAAAGATTGCCAGAAAACGCCGCCGGTATTCCTCCTCGGCACCGGCTTCTTCCCGCGCCCCCGGAGCCGAACAACGGGTGGAAAACCCCTGTTGTAGCCATGGAAAAGCGGCTAGCACTTTCGAACGACAATACCTGATTCCGTTACTCTCCCGTACTTGCCAGGCCATGATTTATACCTCCATTTTGTGCCCATAACACCGGGCGCTGTTTACCCAAAGAAGCTTGGACATCGATGATCCGTTGGTTGCGTGAACCCCGGTAGGGCAAACGATCATCCTTTTCGGCCACCAGAAACGGGCCGTCGACCAAAAGCGCGGTCTCTTTCAGGAGCGCGCTAATGACCGGCGCGTTCATTCTGGAAATCTCTTCCCAAGTATAACCCGTATAGATCATCACATTCCCCTGCGCCGCCCGGGCCTTCCGGGCAAGGGCCAGCGCTCCTTCCGGCTGGTCCAACGGCTCACCACCGCTTAAGGTAATGCCCGAGAGCAATGGGTTGTAACGTAACATCCGCCAGACTTCATCAACCAAGAGGCGCTGCCCACCCCGGGGATCCCAGGTGTCCGGATTGTGACAACCCGGACAGTGGTGGGGGCAACCCTGGAAAAAGACAACGGCCCGCAAACCCGGTCCGTCAACGACACTCTCCGGGGTAACTCCGGCAATCTGAATGCTTAACTTCCCGTCGGCCATCCACATTCTCCTCCTTACGCCAGGCTTAACATAACCTAGTCACCGCAAATCCAGCTTTCGCCCAGCTACAACCCGTTATCACCTTTTACTTACTCCAAAAGGGCCTGCTCTCTATCCGATGGTTCTCCACACATTCCACAGACTTATCCACAAGGAAACAAGGGGATTTGGGGAGTTTTTATCGGATATTCCACAATATCCACAATACAGTCTACAAAATAATTGTCCATAAAAAACCCGATTTTAAGAGGAGTTTAAGGAATAATCCACAATTATCCACAGTCGTTATCCAAAGCCCTGCACAACTACCACACACCACTGCTTATAGGCTATTTTTGTCTGCGCCGACCAGCGGTGGTTCAAAACGCAAACGGGGATTGGCCGCTAACGCCAAGGGGGAAGCACCCTCCCGTAACCACTGGAAATAGCCGCAGGCGGCAATCATCGCCGCATTGTCAGTACAAAGCGCCAGCGGCGGGTAGTATAGCTTAACGCCCCGCGCCTCCGCTTCGGCGGCGAAGCGCGCTCTGAGCTCCGAATTGGCCGCCACCCCGCCGGAAAGGGCCAGGGTCTTAACGTTATTCTCCTCTAATGCCCGGAAGGTCCGGTCCATTAAGATCGTCACCACTTGCCTTTGAAAACTGGCCGCCACATCGGCAACGGGGATCGGCTCCCCTTTCTGTTCTAAATTGTGGACTAGATTCACCACCGCCGTCTTTAAACCGCTGAAACTGAAGTCATAGGTTCCAGCCAAAGCATCATGCTGAACAAGCGTCAATGTGGGTTGGCCGGTCTTCGCCAGACGGTCAACGCGCGGACCGCCGGGGTACCCCAAACCAAGGACCCGCGCCACCTTATCGAAGGCTTCGCCGGCGGCATCGTCCCGCGTTTGTCCTAACAATTCGTAGCGCCCATGTTCCGGCATCAGCACCAACTGGGTATGGCCACCGGAGACCGTCAAACAGATCAAAGGCGGTTCTAAATCCCGATGGGCCAGAAAATTGGCGTAGATATGCCCTTCCACGTGGTTAACCCCGACAAACGGGACTTTCCACGCCAGACTCAACGCCTTGGCCAGCGACAAACCGACCAGCAGACCGCCGATTAACCCCGGACCGTAAGTGGCAGCCACCAGATCAATCGCTTCCGGGGCAACCTCCGCTTCTTGAAGCGCTTCCGCGGTCAGCCGGGAGATGACCTCCAAATGGCAACGGGCCGCTAACTCCGGAACCACCCCGCCAAATTTCTGGTGTTTATCAATCTGGGACAAAATCAGGTTACTCCGGATCTTTCTACCATCTTCGACAAGCGCGATGGCGGTTTCATCACAAGAGGTCTCCACCCCTAAACACAACATCACTACTTCCTCCCGTCTCGTCAACCAGCCCGCTGATTACATCGGACCTTTCCACATAATGATCGCATCTTCCTGATTATCTTGGTAATAACCGGGGCGTACACCCGCCTCGAAAAACCCCAATTCCCGGTAGAGGCGTTGGGCTGCTAGATTGGACGAACGGACTTCCAACGTTAGAAAACGTACCCCCCGTTTTATGCTCTCCGCCATCAGGTGGTGCATGAGCGCCCGGCCAATCCCTAGCCGGCGGTATGCCGGATCCACGGCCAGGTTGGTAATATGGCCTTCATCTAAAATAACCCACATCCCGACAAACCCCACCACCTTCGTGGCGGTCTTGGCCACACAGTAATAGGCCCGTTCGTTCTCTAATAATTCATACAGAAAGGCGGAACGGGACCAGGGAATCGGGAAGCATTGTTCCTCAATGGCTAAAACCTCCGGTAAATCCTCTAAGGTCATCGTCTTAACCTGGAACATCCGCCCGGCAACCCCTTTCCTCCCAGCGGACCTCCGCCTCGGTACGCCGTAAGTATAAAGGCAAAACCGTATCTAACTGGTTCTCTCTGGTCGCCATCCAGTAGGACAGCCCCAAGCGGGCCACATGAACACCATCCACAACGTTCTCCGCGCCGCGCCCAAAAGCGGCCTGTTCCTTTAGAACCATGGCCAGCTCGGCTTGGACTTCTGGTAAAACCTCACCCAGAATCAAAACCGGCTGCCCCTTCTCCTTCAACGCCGTCGCCAGCTCCGGCACCGTCCAGATCGTCGGTGGGATCACTTCCGCCATGCCACCCCCATCCGGCCGGTACAAAGCAGCATAGACTTCACCCTTCCGCGACCGCGCCAGCGTACAGATGAGCTTGGCATCGGCTGGTCCATTCAACGCCAGCGCGTTAAAGGTGGGGACCCCCACCAAAGGGACGCCAAGGCCGTAGGCCAGACCTTTGGCGATCGCTAGTCCAACCCGGACACCGGTATAAGAACCGGGGCCAATACCCACGGTAATCAGTTCCAATTCCTTCACGTCACGACCAGTCCGGTCCAAGGTTTCAGCGATTAAAGCCGGTATTTGCTCACTCCCCCCCGGCCTGATTTTCATCTGCTCCGAGAAGACAACTTGCTCCCCATCGATCATCCCCACCGCGCCACTCTGGGCGGAGGTATCAATCCCTAACACCCGCACTCTCCGTTCACTTCCCCGTTGTTTGTTCTTTTTCCAGCGCTAACCATAATGAATGATTGATCTTACGATAACGTTCCCCCACCGGATGAAAGGCAAGAATCCGCTCCTCCGCTTGCTCCCCCCGGGTAAACTCAATCTCCATATAGGTATCCGCCAAAACTTCTTTCGCCGGATCCCCCCATTCAATCATGAACGCGGCTTCCTCTTCCATCATCTCCTCCAGGGCCAGCGGCGCTAAGTCTTCGGCCCCCGCCAAACGGTATAAATCCAGATGATAAAGGGGAAGTTCCCCCTCATAACGATGGATCAAAGCAAAAGTAGGGCTAGTTGCCGTCTCCGTACTGGCCAGCCCGAGGGTAACGCCGCGTACGAGCAAAGTCTTCCCGCTCCCCAGGTCCCCTGATAAAAAAAAGAGGTCACCCGGTAGCAGAATCCCGCCCAGTATTTTACCGAGTTCCTCTGTCTCCGCCGGGCTCTCCGACCATATCACAAGGTTTCCCCCGGCTTCTTTCTTTACCCGCACCGGACATCCCCCTTCAATCTCTTTTGGTTCAAGATTAGCATAACCCTTTACCAGCGTCAAGTTCCGGACTTAGTCAGCCAAGACCCGCTCTAGAAAGGCGCGGATCTCCCGCGCTGTTGGCGGACAACCCGTCAGCGCGTCATCCAGGGCACGTGTACAAGTACCAATCCCGATGCCACCGCCTTTCTCCCCACGAAACCCTTGTCCAATCTTAATCTTTTTGTTACCATATTTTAGCGCTTCCAGTTCCCCCGCCTCCGCCATCCGGTGCAGCGCGTGGATGAGCGAACCATAGCAGGCCGAACAAGCATCCCGTTCTTCAACATACCGGGCTAGCGTCTTCGCCCGCCCGCTCAAACGGAAGCCGCCCGCTTGCTTTGCTTCCGGATTAACCTCAGTCACAACCGCACCGGTGAGAGCGGTCGTCCCTACGCCAAGCTTCGCCGCCAGGTCCAGGTAGGGAATCTCCGCCGCCGTGAGCCCCAACAATGAAGCGGCGTAGCTGTCGAGGAGGACAGGATCCGTACCCGCCAACAACCGGCCCATCGGTACCGGGTTTCCGCCTTCCTCAAAGGTAAGGTCGCCGCAGATCGCATCGACGATCGTAAGGTGGACCGGAAGGACCGCCGCCAACTGGGCAATGGGTTCATGCAGCCCCAGCCGGTGAAAACGCCGTTTCTCATGATCCGGGATACATCCCTTCAGGTTTTTCAAGGCACAGGTCAACAAGGTTTGACAATGGGCTTTTAAGACGGGAAGGTTGATTAAAAAGTCCACCGCAAGCGGGGCGGTACAAACCGTAATTTCCCCGTACTCCCCTTTTTTCTTAATGGTCCGGTCTTTTTTTAGATCAACCAGTTCAACCCCGTACTGCGCCGCCAGTTCCCGGTAGCCACAGACCCGAAAAGCCTCCTCCGTCGCGGCTCCCACCCAGGAGCTTTCCATAATAACTAGATCGGAATAGCCTTTCGCCTGAAAGTAGCGGATGACCCCCTCAACAATCTCCGGATGGGTCGTTGCTCCCGACGCCGCCGGCTTGTCCAAGACCAGATTAGGTTTTAACCCAATCGTCGCCCCCGGCCGCAGCGCCGTCTCCGGTTTTAATTGCGCCAGCAGTGTCTCGACCATCTCCCGCGGGTTTTCCCCATAGACAACGGTAATTTGGTTCTTATTCATCATTAATCCCACCCTTTTCAAAAATGGTCTATTTTGCACTATAATAATTAACGATAATTCATTGATCCGCCCCGCTAAGTACCCACAACTGGACCCGTGAAAGCGGCCGTAACCCGTTTCATCACTTATAAGTATAAATTATAATAAAGCTCCCTTCTAGAGCAAAGGTTCAATCCTTAGCTAGAAGGGAGCATATCGGCGGGTCTTTTTCGCTACTTGATTTCGATCCCTTTTTGCGACTTAATTTCGATCGATTGGTTCCCCATAATCTGAGGCTGGGGAGCATAACCCATGGAAGAAAGTTTAAAGTCATCAAATCGGGCGGTATAAGTATAGCCGGGATCCGCGCTCGCATATAAACCGGCCCTAATAAACTCAGCGTTTTGCTGTTCGACCGGTATATTACCCCAGACTTCGACGCCATTCACGTAGAGATAAGCCCGGTTTCCGTTCTGAATGACTTTTAAAATATTAACTGCTGAACTGATTGTATTATTATAGTAGTTTATTTGGTTATTTCTTTTCTTATATTGTTCAACTATTTCGGTCTTACTCTGCTGTTTCCGTACTTTTAAGTATTCTACTTCGCCCTCATCCGGTCGGACCCGGAAAATATAATAGAATTCCCCTGGATTATTCAGATTTTTCACGTTAAAAACTAAGCCGGATGTTCCCTTTTCCCATCCAGGTTTATCCCAATAATAGTGGTATGTGGTTACTTCCACCGTATAATTCTGGGGAACCAGCAAGGGCGAGATTGTACTGATCGATTTGGGGTCGTCTCCATAATAACCCTCATTATCAACCACGATTTCGTATTCGCTCCCACCTTCTACCAGTATATACTCCTGGGAGGAACCATCCGCGTAATATTCCTCATCCCAACCGCTCCACGCATCCGAAAAATCTTCCGTCCAGCCGATCAGCTTAAAATTAAGGCCAGACAAATCCTTCCTCACGGTAAAATCATAGGGTGCTGGTTGGAACAGATAATTATCCTTATGCGCCCAGATCTTCACCCGATTACCGCTATTGGCTCTGATTTCCCAAGTCCCATTTTCACTCGCCTGTTTGTACCCTTTTCTTCCATTTATTTCGTACTCAATAGTCACCCCGGGGATGCCCTCTTTCCCATCGATCGTGGTAACCTGTCCAGAAATTTGATACTTCCCGGTTTCGAAAGAAACCCGACAACCAGAAAACAAAAAGATGATGACAACCAATGCAACAAAGGTTAAATAAGTAAATTTTCTTTTAATGATCGCAAATCCCTCTTCTCTATAGGTTTTTTGGAAGCTTCTCCTGGAACAAAACTAGACTACATTAAAGGCTGACATGCACGGACAAAAGCGGTAAATAACCGCTGAGAATCGGGGTTCGCAAGTCGTTCCGGATGCCACTGCACCCCGAGGAGAAAATGGTCACCGGTTCCTTCGAGCCCTTCGATCACGCCGTCATCACTGCGGGCGGTTACTTTTAAATCGGGAGCCGGGTCTTTGACCGCCTGATGATGGTGGGAGTTGGTCCAGATTTCCGTAGGCCCAATCACCCTTGACAGTAATGAACCGGCAACAATGGTCACGCGGTGGCTGACCTGATCGCCGGGAATCTGCTGGTTATGTTCCAGCAGGGGCCGGTTTGGCGCTGGCGAGTATTGTGCGGGTAAATCCTGATAGAGCGTCCCCCCAAAGGCCACGTTCAAGGCCTGGATTCCGCGGCAGATTCCCAGTATGGGCAGGCCCTCCGCCCGGGCTTTGCGAATGAGGGAAATCTCCCAACGGTCCCGTTCAAGATCGACCGTTCCTAACTGGGGATGGGGTTCTTCGCCAAAGAAAGCCGGGTCAAAATCTCCGCCTCCGCTGAGGAGGAGGCCTTGACAGAAGCTATGCAAAGGACGATCCAATATGGCCAAAGCCGGAAGGAGAACCGGAATGCCGCCGGCCTTTTCGACCGCCCGGCAATAGGCACCAGCCAGCATGTACTGATCGGGTTTACGTTTACGCTCATGGCAACATGTAACCCCGATGACCGGTTTTATATGATGACCTCCCTTCGCTTTTTATCCATTATATTCCCATTATAATCTATGTTTAAGACTCCTGTAAAATACTTTTAAACCGGGTTTGCAAGTTGTCCTGCTTTTCAAAACGGAACAAAAAAGGGATTTATCCCCGCAGCCCGAATAAAATAGAGGCAAAACATCTTTTAGGTTACGACATTAAATATGTGGAGGTTAGAAAATGAAATTGCTACAGAAGCCTAGTGCCCGTTGGTCCCTGTTGGTGCTCGCCTTTTCCTTGTTTTTCTTATGCACAGCCGCCGCTGGAGCCGATAGTCAATCCAGTAAGGATGTGGAGGTCCCACCATCCTCTTCCGGACAAACCAGCTCTGAACAGTTTTTCCGTTTTTGGTTCGAAATTTCACCGCCAAGCCAAAGTAAGAAAAATTTCGACTTCAGACCGCCGACCACTCCGCCGAAATCCCCAAGCGAGCCCCAGGAGATCCGCTATCTTTTACTGGGGAATATCGACCCCGAGTTGGCTTTAATTATCCGGCTGACCGATAAAGCGAAGGAACGACGGATCGACCCCACCCGTTTTGCCGATTACCTGGCCGCCCAACAGGTCCCTTTCCGGAGCTACCTTTCGCTCTCTGACCGGATCAACAATCTCGTCATCGAGCTTTGCCTTTATGACCTGGGTAAAGTCTCGCGCAACAACCTTTTTAGTTACTTACAACGTATCCGGTTTTCTTCATACCGGTTATCCCCCGAAGAAAACACCTTTAATTACCTAACCGAACTGGTTGAAAACAACATCTTCTCGACCACAGAAGCAATTGATAGTTTAATCCTCTTGAAACAAAAAACAACCAGCCGGTGGTGAAAGATAAAAGGGATAGCATCTAATTTGTGCTATCCCTTTATTTCGCTTTTCATCCCCGTGAAGACCAGCTTTGGCTCGAAACCACCCGGCCCCAGCTCCAGCCACCCGTAACTGGGACTCTCCCCCGTATTGTTCCGGCTGAGGCTTCCGGGGTTAAAGAGCAGAATTCCCCGTTCGTAGTTGATCAACGGACGATGGGTGTGGCCAAAGACAATCAGATCCGCCCCGCGCTCCTGCCCTTCCAGGTACAAACGGAGCAGATCCCACTTCACCTGGTACCGGTCGCCATGGGTCAGGAATAGTTTCTTTCCTCCCACGTCAAGCAATAGTTCCCGGGGCTGGTTCGAAAAAGGATCACAGTTTCCAGCCACGGCCGCCAGGGAAAGGGTGGGAAACTCCCGGGTTAATTTGCTCAGATCACTGCTTCCGTCGCCAGCATGGAGCAACAGATCCACCGAGCCCGCCGCTTTAACCACTTGGCGTAAAAGTTGGTAATTACCGTGGGTATCACTGACGACTAAAATCCGCAACGCCGTTCCCCTCCATCATCAACCTAACACACGGCGACTAGCGACCGCCGCTTGAACTCCCTTCAGTTCCGCTCCGTTGTTCCTGGAAACTCATATAACAAATAATTACGGAATTTTTCCATAGCCACCGCCCGGTGGCTGATCTGGTTTTTCTTTTCCTCCGGGATTTCGGCCATGGTCAAGTCGTATTCCGGCAGGTAGAAAACGGGGTCATACCCAAAACCGCCTTCACCCCGCGGTGCCAAGGCAATAATTCCTTCGCAGGTACCCTCGGTAGTCCAGGCGTCACCCTCCGGCGAAACGAAAGCCAACGCCGAACAGAAACGGGCGGTTCTTTGCGCCCAGGGGACCCCATTCAGGAGTGTTAAGAGCTTCTCGATGTTCTTTACGTCATCGCCGTGTTCCCCGGCAAAGCGGGCGGAATAAACGCCGGGCGCACCGTTTAGATGATCAACCTCAAGGCCGGAGTCGTCGGCCAAAGCCCACATTTTTAGCGTTTTCGCGACAACAGAAGCTTTTTTCAGCGCATTCTCCCGGAAGGTTGCCCCGTCTTCTTCCACTTCCGGGACCGCCGGAAACTCGGAAAGGGAGAAGATTTCCCAAGGTAGACCGGCGAGGAGCATCTTGATCTCCTTTACCTTCCCCTCATTCCTCGACGCCAGCACGAGTCTTGGCAACGGGCACCCCTCCGATTCTTTGCGACAGATCACCGAGGACATTCTTTTGAAAGGCCACCAGTTCACTGATGCCTTTATTCCCCAAGCTTAACAAGATTTCAAACTCCTCATGGGAGAAGGGCGCCCCCTCCGCGGTCGCCTGCACTTCCACCAGTTGACCATTGCCCGTCATCACCAGATTCATGTCGACCGAAGCGCGCGAATCCTCCTGGTAACACAGGTCCAAGAGCAGTTGGTTATCGACAATTCCCACACTGGTTGCGGCCAAAAAATCATAGAGCGGCAAGGGTTCTTGGTCGTCTTTCGCCACGGCGGCCAGAGCATCAACCAAAGCCACATACGCCCCGGTAATCGACGCGGTCCGTGTCCCCCCGTCGGCTTGAATCACGTCACAGTCGATCCAGATGGTTTTCTCCCCTAACGCCGTCAGATTGACCACCGAACGCAGAGACCGGCCGACAAGGCGTTGAATCTCCTGGGAACGTCCGGTCGGTTTTCCTTTTGCTACTTCCCGGATGTTCCTTTGGGGTGTTGCCCGGGGAAGCATGGCGTATTCGGCCGTGATCCAACCCTGCCCACTGCCCCGTAACCAGATCGGGACTTTATCTTCGATCGTTGCCGTACAGATTACCTTGGAACCGCCCACTTCAATCAGGACTGATCCTTCGGCGTGCTGGATAAAGTTCCGCGTAATTTTCACCGGTCGCAACTGATCCGGTTGTCTTCCGTCAATTCTATCCATTTTATCCTCCGTCACTAAATAATCTCGCCAAAACGGCACCGTGATTAGGCTTGACCAAATCGATTCTCTACTAACTATATATAAGCATTTCCCCACTGTCAACTTCAAAACACCTTAATTTTGTCGGGGAATTCAGTCTTTTACTGGCTTTAAAGCTTTTTCCAGAAGAGAAAAGGAAATATCCGGGTATTCCTGGGCAATCAGACCCAAAGCAGAGAAGAGATAATCCGCGTCAAGGTAAAAACGGGGCACCTGCGGTTTTAAAAGTTCGGGGCGGTCTGGTGTCGGTAAGACTCCAGCCAGGATCCGCTTGGGATCCGCCGAATGTACCAAAACGCCGCCGGTCCCTATGACGGTTTTCAGTTTGGTCAGGTCCTTACCCTCTTGGAGATGGCAAACCCCTTGGGGCGAATAAACCCGTTCAATCTTGCCCACGTGACGCTCGGTCGCCCCTTTAACGGCCAGATAGCCCAGGACCGCTTCCAAGCGTTGGTCCGCTGGCTGCTCCGGTATGTACTGGGGCGCATCCATCCTGGCCTGGACCCAGGCGTTCACCGCTTCAACCGTAAGGTCGGCAAGTTCCGCAATCAGTTGTGGTGTAAACAGTTCGAGCATCGCAACCGCGCTCACCCGCATCCCCAGATCGCCTTCGACGGTCCGTTTCACCCTGGGTTCGGGTAGCCCATGGATATAGACGTGGGGCTCAGTCGGGCGGCCTTCGGCAATGCTGTGCACGTCAGTCGTTGCGCCGCCCACATCCACCAGGAGCAGATCACCCCAGCCCGGTCTGCCGTCGTCGGGCCCGGTCGCCAGCCGTTCCGCAGCGGCCTGGACCGCCGCCGGTGTCGGCATCAGAATCCCATCGATCTCCCTTTCCACCTCCGCCAAACCCTTGGCGTAGATGATCCGCTCTAAAAAGACTTCCCGGATTTTGGCCTGGACTGGCTCGATATTTAACCGGTCCAGTTCCGGGAGGACATTCGGCACCCGGTAGCAAACTTTCCCCGCCTGCTTGAGGGCTGTTTCCACCTCGGCGGCGACAGTTTTGTTACCGGCCAGAATCACCGGGACCGCCAAGGGGCTCGCCGCCAGGAGAGCGCCATTATGACGGAGGACCGTTTTGTTACCACCATCAGTCCCTCCGGCCAGTAAGATCAAGTCGGGCTTCAGAGCGAGCAGCTCGTCAAGGTCGGCGGCGGTCAACTCAAAACTGAAACTACCAACAAGGCGGGCTCCCGCGCCGAGGGCAGCTCTTTTGGCGGCTTCAACCGTCAATTCGGGGACCAAACCGATGGCCACCATCCTCAAGCCGCCTGCGGCGCTACTGCACGCTAGCCGCCGCTCATACTCAAGCGGGCCAACCTCTGCCGTGAGCCGCTGCAGAGCCTGCTGGTAACCGCGATTAAGACCGTCCGCCACCGTCGTCAAGGCACTGGCCGTGCCGAGGACGGCGGGTTGCGCCATATCCACCGCGGTCAGTTTCGTATAGGTACTACCAAAATCAATCAACAAATAGGGGCGCACACCAGTCAACTCCTGATCCATCTACTCTTCATGCAACTTCCTTACCCTTTCAGGACCCATCAGACGGATGGAAGTAGGCAATCAATCCTTGGCAGATCCCGTCGGTAATTTTATCCTGAAACTCCTCGGTTATAAGGAGTTTTTCTTCATCCCGGTTCGAGACAAAACCCATCTCAAAGATGACGGCGGGCATCTGCGCCTCCCGGGGGATGACAAAGTCCTTGCTGGACATGATCCCGCGGAAGTGCTGTTTGGTCCGGGCCAAAACCGCCTCGGCAAGGGCTTGGGCCAGAATTGCACTTTCATTCCGGTCCGGATGATGCCAAATTTCCAAACCATGAATCTTTCGGTTATCGTGGTTGTTGGCATGAATACTGAGCAGAACCGCCCCGCCTGTTCGGTTGGCAATCGCAACCCGGTCATAGAGCCATAGATACCGGTCATCCTCACGGGTCAGGAGAACCTCGGCCCCCAGGTCCTCCAGCTTTTGCTTGAGGCGAACCGCCACCGCCAGGTTCAACTCTTTCTCCCGTAAGCCGTTGGGACTGATCGCCCCAGCATCGGCACCCCCGTGCCCCGGATCAAGAATGATCACCTTTCCGGCCAAAGGTGCGTTTTTTACCTCCACCGTGATCTCCCGGCGGTCTTGATTCCAGGAAACGCTGTAGTCGTGGCCGCGGGGAACCGTTAATTCCACTTCCACGGTGGATGATTCCAGCTCCCGGAGTTTGAAGACAGCGTCCGCGTCCGCCGTAGCCTGCAGCTCCTTCCCCAGCTTGGTCTGGGGGATCCTGATATAGAGTTTGCCCGTATTCTGGTCGTAACGGGGTTCACCCGGTAACCGGCCCGAACCCTTTAGTATCAAACGGCCACCGTTACCGTCCGGAAGCCACGTCGCTTCTTGTAGCTCCGTCATGGTCTTAATCAGCAGCCGTGCCGGATTCGTTTCGTCAATCCCCACAACACAGTTGCGGGGTTCTTTAATATCCAACACCAAGCGAATGGTCTGTGGATCAAACTGGCTGACCCGGATACTCTGCACCCACGTATCGTTCCCCGGTACGGTCAAGGCCGGACCGGTCAACGTCACATCCCAGAGGTCGATGAGCAACCGGTGCGGATTAAGGAGAAAATCCACTTTATACTGCACCGGTCCGGACGTGTCGACATAAATCTCGGGCACCGCACTGGCCAGTTGAAAGCCGATGTCCTTTAAGACCACATTAAAATCAAGGCGTAAGCCCCCTGGCGCCTCGGTCCGCCGCTCCAGTTTATACCCGACTAAATATTCCAGATCAAAGACCACCCGCACCGTATTGTGGTCAAAACGGCTAACCCGTACCCCTTTGACGGGATCATCCGCAAGCCCGGCAGTGGATAAGGCCGGATCCAGTTCCAGACCAGTCAGGTCGATCACCAACCGCTCAGGCTCGGACAGAAGAAACGAATTATAGGTAAAATCCCCCTCGATGATCAGGTCATAACTTAATTTCCCCCGGTCGTTGGTCCGGGCCAGTTCCAACAGGATGTTCCCCGACGCCGGCCCGTCCACTGGCGACGCAGCCGCCACCGGCCAGGAATAGAGCCCTGCTCCGGTAAAGGGGGAAAGAAAGAACAGCAGAACAAGGGCGATGCTTAAAACGATTCTCTTCTGGTACGTCGATTTTTCCACATTTAGTCCTCCCGCCAAAGCAATGTTCATCGTATGAATCTTCGACTTGGAACGGAGCGTTCCTTCCGGTAGGGCGTCCAACACTGGCAGGAATATGTTGGTAGCCCCTTATTCCACCTTTTCCAGCGGTGCCAGTTCGACCAGGAGTTCTTTGATCCCCAAACCGGGAAAAGCCACCTTCACCTTCGTCTCCTGGCCACTCCCTTCCACGGTGATAATCGTCCCTTGCCCCCACTTACGGTGGATCACTTTTTCCCCGGGGCGGTAGGTGACGGACCCGGCCGCCGCTGGCGCAGAAGGCGCCGACACCGATGGCTTAAAAAACCGGGGACTCGGTGTAGTCGTAACTACCGGTTCTTGCTCCGGTTCCTCCCTCCGGAAGAGAAGCGCCGCCGGGATCTCCTGGATGAACCGGGAGGGCACCTGGTACTGGAAGTTACCGTAAAGGGTACGCATCTGGGCATAAGAAAGGTACAAACGCTGCCGGGCACGGGTCATCCCCACGTAACACAGGCGCCTTTCCTCCTCCAACTCCGCTTCGTCCATAAGCGAGCGGCTGTGGGGAAAGATCCCTTCTTCCATACCAACCAGAAAAACGACGGGAAACTCCAATCCTTTGGCCGAATGGATCGTCATCAGCGTTATGCTCTCCTGCTCCTGGAATTGATCAACATCGGCCACTAAGGCCACGGTCTCGAGGAAAGCCCCCAACGTTTGGTCGTCGCTCTCCTTTTCAAACCCGGCGGTGATCGACAGGAATTCGTTCAAGTTTTCCAGCCTACTCTCGGCTTCCACCGTACCCTCCTGTTGCAAACTGGCCAGGTAGCCGGACTTATCCAAGATCTCCTGTGTTAAGCTGGTGATCGAAAACGTCGCTTGTAAAGCCAAGATCTCCTCTAAAAACGCGGCAAATCCGGAGAGCGCTTTCACCGCCCGACTGCTTAAACCGGGGACTTCCGCGACCCGCCGGAAAGCGTCCATGGTGTCTAATCCTTCCGCATCAATAAAGGAAAAAAAACGTTCGACGGTGGTTTCCCCGATCCCCCGTTTAGGTGTGTTAATCACCCGCCGCAAACTAATCCGGTCGTTTGGGTTATAGATCAGTTTCAGGTAGCTGAGTAAGTCCCGGATCTCCTTGCGGTCATAGAAACGCTGCCCCCCCACCACCTGGTAAGGAAGGCCTTTTTGGATCAAGATCTCTTCAAACACCCGCGACTGCGCATTGGTCCGGTATAAAAAAGCGAAATCGGAATAGCGATAGCCTTCGGTCCGGATCAGCTCTTCCAGAGTCGCCGCCACCAACCACGCCTCTTCCCGTTCATCAGCGGCTTTGAGCAGGGTAACCAGTTCCCCTTCGTCATTCTCGGTCCACAGGGTCTTCGTCTTCCGGGAATGGTTGTTGCGGATCACCTCATTGGCTACCTTCAAAATATTCTGCGTCGACCGGTAGTTCTGTTCCAGCTTGACCACTTTAACCTCGGGGTAATCCTTTTCAAAATCGAGAATATTCCGGATATCTGCATTGCGGAACCCGTAGATGGACTGGTCATCATCGCCAACCACGCAAAGATTACGGTACTTACCCGCCAGTAATCGTACTAAAGTATATTGCGCGTAGTTGGTATCCTGGTACTCGTCGATCATGATATACTGGAACCGTTCTTGGTATTTCTCGAGAACGGCCGGGCATTCCTGAAACAGACGGATCGTCAAACCGATCAGATCATCAAAATCAACCGCCCCATTATCGGCCAGTTTCCGCTGGTAAAGCGGGTACACTTTCTTAACGATGCTGGCCCAGAAGTCAACCGCATTACCCGCATATTCCTCGGGCCCAATCAATTCATTCTTCGCCCGGGAGATGGTGGCCAGTACCGCCCGGGGATTACAATTCTTCTCGCTTATATTCAACTCCCGTAAAGCTTCCCGCACCACGATTAACTGGTCTTGCGTGTCGTAGATCACAAAGTTGGACGCCACCCCGATCGCGGTACCGTCCTGCCGTAAAATCCGGACACAGGTCGCATGGAAGGTCATGAGCCAAATCTTTTCCGCCTGCGGGCCAATGAGCTGTCCGACCCGCTCCCTCATTTCCTGGGCTGCCTTATTGGTAAAGGTCACCGCCAGAATCCGCCAGGGATCAACCCCGTTCTTTAAGAGCTGTGCGATGCGGTAAGTAAGCACTCGCGTCTTTCCGCTCCCGGCCCCCGCTAAAATCAAAAGCGGTCCTTCAGTATGGCAGACCGCTTCCCGTTGCGCTGGGTTAAGTTCATTCTTCCATAATTCCAATCTGCTTAGCCCCCAAAAATGTACTTGCTTCCTTTTGTTGGTATGGGATAATCCAAAAACCACCTCTATTTAAAAGCTAATCTACCACACCAAACTTTCCTCTGTCAAGCAAAACCGGTCAAAGCCTTTTTGCCCAAGGCCAAAGGGACCATGAAAAAAGGCCGTTATGGTTAAACGGCCTGTTTTGCATATCGTTTGTATGTAGCGCTCGAATTATTTACCGGGCACAAACCCAAAGACGATGCCGGCTACGCCCAGAATCAACGCAACAATACCAATGGTCTTGTTGGATTTGGACTGCTGCTCAACAGCGTCAAGTCTTGCCCCTTGTTCGTCAACCTTGGTTTCGAGGGCGGTAACTCTGCTCTCGAGAAGGGAAACGTTGACGTCACTGCGCGCATTCAATTCGTCCATAAATTCTTCTTCAAGAGCACGCAACGCACCGTAAATGACATCGAGATCGGCAGCAGTTGCCACTTGCTCTTCCGCTAAAGCCTGGCTGATCAGTTGTTTAGCCTGGGCTTCAGTCAGAGCGATCCGTCCGCCATTCTCAGGAAGCGCAACGCCGCCAACCATTTGGCTTTCGAGGTACTTCAGAATCCGAGCGGTCAATTCAACCATCTCGTAACGGGTTGCGTACCTTTCGCCCTTAAAGGTGCCGTCGGGGTAGCCTTTTAACAACCCGGCATTATATAACAATGTGAAATTGTCATACGCCCAGTGGGTCGCTTTCGGTGCATCTTCGAAGGCACCCATCGCTACCGGAACAACCGAGAACAGCATCGCAAGCGAAACTAAGACGACCAAAACTTTTCTCATTCTAATCCTCCTTCTTTATATATTTTTTGAGCCAAGGAGAACTGGAGAGTATTCTAGGAACGCTTCATCCCCCAACCTCCTGAAACACAAGGATGGCTCTTATACCATATTATTCTCTTTTCCGGATCAAATTCCTCCCTTTTTTACTAGATAATTTCATCATATATTATCTACAGAAACAGGGAGTGGTCAATTTATTCTATTCTTGAAAACCTTCGCCTAATACCTCATGGACCGTCGTAATAATCACAAAAGCGTTAGGGTCTTCTTCTTTCACCAAGCGTTTCAGCCGCATCTCTTCCGTCCGCCCGATCACACAGAGCAGAACCTCGCGGGCTTGCCCCGAATAGACGCCGCGCCCCGCCAGACCCGTTACCCCCCGGTCCATTTCGTTGAGGATCCGCTGGGCGATCCGTTCCGACTGGTCAGAGATGATGTAAACCCCTTTTGAATAGTTAAAACCATCTAATACACCATCTATAATTTTACCAGAAACTACTATTGAGATCAAGGCGTACAACATGAGATCGACCGACTTAAAGACCAAGCCGGCCAGGGCGATCACCAAACCATCGAGTACCAAAACCGCTTGCCCCATTGATAAACTGGAGAACCGGGCCAGAAGTTTGGCGGCCAGATCAGTCCCGCCGGTTGTGCCGTGATAACGTAAGGCGATCCCCACACCGGCACCGGCTAAAACGCCCCCCCACAAGGAGCCCAGCAGGGGGTCGAGGGTTAACGGATGTAAAAACGCTCCCCAATACTCGATCACCACTGACAGCAAGACCGTGCCGAAGACGGTCTTCATGCCAAAATTGGGGCCAAAGACTAGAAGGCAGGCCAAAAAGAGCGGGATATTCACCAGCAGAATAACAACCCCCACCGGCCACTGCCACAGATAATACAGGATTGTCGCCAGGCCACTGACCCCACCGGCCGCGATCTTGTTGGGAATCAAAAACCAAACTAATCCAAGGGCAGTTATATTAACCCCGATAAAAATCCCGATATAATCAATGATCTCTCTTTTGAGGCGGCTGCCGTTCTCCTTCTGTTGTGCCATCTGTTCTCCTCCTCACCAATCCTTCTTCTTGTCCGGCTGTTCGGCGCGGACCATGCGGATGAAAACGGGCAAAACGCGTAACCGCTGCCACCGGGCTGGTTCCCGCCACACCCGATAAGCCCATTCCAGACCGCTCCTCCTGAGTAGAGCAGGCGCCCTTTTACTCCGGCCCGCCCAAAGATCGAGGAGTCCACCGACGCCGATCCCCACCGTAACCGTCAGGTCAGGCCAGTACTGATGGAGCCATCTTTCCTGGCGGGGCACCCCCATTCCGACCAGGAGTAGATCGGTACGGGCCTGGTTAATCTTATTCACGATCTTGGCGTCCTCTTCCGGAGGAAAGAAGCCGTGGGCGACCCCGGCCACCGTAATTCCGGGCCAACGCTGCTCGATCTTGGCTGCCGCCGCTACCCCAACGCCCGGTTCACCACCGAGTAGAAACAGGCGTAAGGGACGGGTTTGCTCCTGCGTAAGCAGGGTTTCAACCAGATCAACCCCGGTCACCCGCCTTTGCTGACACCGCCCCTGCCGCCGTAACGCCCAAACAATTCCGATCCCATCGGGGACAACCAGATCGGCGCTGCGGAGCGCCTTTCCCAACCCCGGATCGGCTAAACCCGCCATCAACATTTCCGGGTTCAGTGTGACCACCCTTAATCTTTCCCCACCAGCCGCGAGGGCTGATGATAAACGCCACACCGCTGCTTCCAGCGGTATCGGATCAACCGGAAACCCCAACACCTCTACCCGCCCAGTAGCATTGCTTGCACCTGGTTGATGAACCAATGCCGATCCTCCTCTCCTTTTTCCTCCATGACCTCCGCCAGCTGCCGTACCTTCTGGTAGGCTGAGACCGGATCCGCGATCAGCTCCTTAACCAGAGTGCAAACCCCCAATTGGAAGGAAGGATCTTGCCACCGCCAGCAAGTCCAATCCATTTGGTGGCAAAAAGCGTGGAGTTTCGGGTCCGTACCAAGTCCAATCCCGGGGATACGACAGCGGGCAGCCAGCAACAGTCCATGTAAACGTTCACTCAGCACGACGGTCAGTTCGGGCGCGAAGCGAAAGAAAGTATCCGCATCCCGTATACACCAGGGCGCGGCGGTCCCGAGCACGTCCGCGAGCTCGTGCGCAGCCCGATCATCGGCGGGCGATAAAGTTATCAGCTGTAAATTACCGAAAAGGGTTCGCAGGTTTATGAGCAGTTGTTTTTTTTCCCGGCTTAACCCCGACCGCAAGATATAGCCGATCACCGGCTTACGCCGCCCCCGCGTCGCAACGGCGAGCCGCCCGGGCGGGAACGGATAATCCCATAACGGATCAACCCCCAAGTAAAGCTGGGGCGCGTTTACCTCCATCATCGCCAACGTCAGGATCGATCTCTGGTCCCGACAGGCGATCGTCCCCACCAAGTTTAAAACCGGGCGGGCCATCTTCCGTCCCCAAGTGGACAACGGGCCGACCCCCTGACCAGCCAGGATGATCGCCACCCCCCGCCGGTGGGCCAAGCGCAAAAGCGCCAGATAATAAAGGAGACTCCGCTTGCTGGTTACATCCTGAAAGATACTCCCTCCGCCCCCGACCAAAAGATCCCCTGGGGCCATCATCCGGCCCAAACGCCAGAGGTTCCAACGGCTGGCCACCGCATAAGCAGCGCTCCCGTCCGCGCTGCCTTGGTGCTTATCCCCGGTCAACACCACAAGTTCAAAACCGGGGTAATAATCACGAAACAACCTCACGTAATAATCGCATAAAAGTTCGTCTCCAAGGTTACCAAAGCCATAATAGCCAAAGAGAAAGACCTTCGGCATAAAATCCCCCCAATATTTCCGTTGGCGCTGCTAAACAGAAACCTCTCCTTCTCCGGTTACCACCGGTTCCCGTTCGGCGGCCACCAGGGCAAAGGCAAACCAGAATAAAAAAGAGCCGAGCGGAACCGCCCAGATGCTCTCGGCTAATCCGGCGACCAGTTGACCGGTGAAGGCCGCTTTTACCCCCCGCGTAAGCCGGTCATCGTGACCGGCTTGCCCCGAAGAACAGGCGGCTTTCCAGAACCGCAAAAGCAGCCAACCAAAAAGCAGAAAAGCGGGGATCCCCTTCTCCGCCGCGATCTGTAAATAGTGGTTATGGGCGTGGTCAACCCGCAAAGGCCGCAAAGTCGCCTGCAACTCCTTTTTGCCGCCTCCCGCCAGGGGATATTTCTGCACCAGTCCCCAGGTTTCCTGCCAAATCATAAAACGATAGTCCAGCGTCCCACTGGCAAGCGGATTACGCCCAATGCGCCCCGCCACCGACGGCAAAAAACCAACCAGGAGGAAGAGAAGCACGATCAAACGGCGGCGGTTCGCCGTTTCCCGCGGTCCCCAGTAATAAAAGAGGGCGACCAACGCCGCTACCCAGGCGGTCCGGGCGTAAGTAAAAAGCAAAGCCGTCGCGGTCAAACCGGCGAGCACAATGGTAAGAAAAGCCCGCGACCATCCGCCCCGGGCGGCCCTTTCTTCCGCATTAGCGAAAAACAGGGGGAGCAGATAAGCCAGGAATAACCCGGTTTGGTTCGGGTTGTACCAAAGGCCGGTCACCCGAAAAGGGAGCACGCTCCGTTCCGTCGGCGCCACCCAGCCGCGGGGAAAAGGCGGGGCAACCGCCGCTTGGACCAGGATCATCCCGCCCATGAGCCAACCTATAACTTGCAGCACGCGTAACCACCACCGGTCCTGGCGGCCAGAAAGACCGGCGGCGAAACCCGCTCCGGCCACGATACACTCACCGCCCCAAGCCACTAGCGCGACAGAAGGTTCCGGAGCACAGAGGGCGGAAAAAAAAGACCAGCCTAACCAGAGGTAAAGCGGTCTTAACTGTTCCCGGCAGGATAAAGAGGCAAAGCAGCCGGGCAGAAAAAGAAGATAATGCAGGGGATCCTGCGGCCGCAACAGCACCAAAAGGAAGGTGAAAAAGAATAGTCGGGGCCAATTGGCCAGAATCCGGCCTTCTACCTTACTCACTCCTTCACCACAACAATCCGGTTGATGGTGCCGGTGAATTCCACGTAAAAAGTATGGAAGTTCCGTTGTTGTCCGGACCGGACGGTCTCTCGGCCAAAAAAGATCCCTTCCCGCTCCACGATCTTCCCCTCCCGTTCCAAAAGCAAAACCAGGCCTGGCGTGGACAAGCCGTTTGGGGGCAGCGCCTCCTCCCAGCTATGCTCCGCCTGGACGCCCCCGGAATTTAGGGTTTTCTTGATGATCTTCCCCATAAATTCGCCACTGGTTCCGTCCTTAACCCATTGGCCCGTCGCAATCTGCATGGCCTGTGCGGCGGTCAGACCGTCCACCACCACCTCCAACCGGACCGTTCTCATTTCTTTCGGGTCGACACGGGGCCAGGTTTGAACCACCGTCCGCCCGATCAAAACCAGAAGGGCTAACCCTAACAACAGGTCCAACCAGTGGAGCTGACCACCGCTCCGCCTCTGGTCAGTGTCGAAAGCCACACCTTTCCCTACCTTTACCCGCCAATCACCTTTTCCCGTTCACCCGTTTGGACATTAATCCGCCAAGTACCCATCTTCGCTTCATCACCGTTCGTTTGTACCCCGGCGCTAACCCGGATTAAGAACGCTTTACTGTCCGGTTCCCACTGCCGAAAGGACACATTATACTCGCCAACAGGAAAAGCCTGTTCGAGATGGAAGTTAAGCCGGTTTTTCTCGTCAACCTGATAAACCTCAACCCGGTCCGTTCCGGCGGTACTACGAATTTCCACCGCCAAATACCGGGCATCCGGGGAAAAAGCCTGCAAAATGGTGTGTTGTCCGTAATAAAGGTCCAATGGTTCCAGCGTGACCTGTTCCGGGTCGGGCGTTTCCCCGGTCCATTTCAAGACGGCTAAAGCGCCGTGGGTCCCGGTTGTGCCAAACGCGACACGACTGTTTTCCGGGTTCAAGATCGCCGTGGCGTAACCAGCCCGACCAGCCTCCAGTTCCGTCGTTCCGCCCAGTGGCGTCAGGCGTGGTGGGAAGTCTTGGAGATTAAAGAGCTTAACTTCCTTGGTTTCCTCCTTTTCCCGGCGGACCCAGATCAGGTCAGTGCCGACGGCCCGCACTTCCACGGTTTTCAGCGGGCGCGCCGAAGCGATTCGGTACTCATCATTGTTAAAACTGACAATCAGATCCTCGGTAATGTTGGCCCCATATGGTTGGCTGCGGTCAAGCGTTTGTAGATTGGTCGTGAACGCGTAGCGTCCGTCGGTGAGATCCGACTCCTCCATTATTTTGTAGCCGACAAATTCCTGGTTTGCCTCCGCGCGCAAGGTTAAATCTGTACCCTGGTAGTCATTCCACGCTTCGTCGGTCAAATAAGCACGGAGCTTGTCTTCATTCTCATCCGCTAACCGGGCGTTCATAAAGGAGTGCAAAAGTTCCCGCGCTTCCCCGCGGTTACCTTGGGGAACCGTTGGTTGCCGTTCAGGGATGTTCAAATAATCCCACAGATTACACCCTTGCAAAGAGAAGACCAGAAAAAGGGAGAGCAACGTATACCGGGCGGTCATCGGGATACCACCTCTCTACTTGTTTTTCTCCTCCTCATTCTCCCCTTTTTTGGTTTCCTTTAAACCCATCACCTTCCGGTCCATTGTCCGGGCCGTAATCTTTATCACCTTTTTATTAATTTGTCGGATCAAATGAAGGGTTTTCCATAATTTTTCTTGAATTCAACTGATAAAACAGGCTACCGTTTTCATGATTCCTAAGGGAAGGTGGATATTTTGGTCCAGAAATTGTTTCGCCGTTACCAGAAGACTTTTCTTGTCTCCGGTTTGGTCCTTTTTCTAACCATGGTCGCCTCCTTCGGTGTCCATGCCGCCGAAGATTCCCTTTTTGCTGCTGGTCTCCTTGTCTCAGTGCCCCCGGGCCAAGAGGTTGAACCGGCAGAAGTGGCCACTTATATTTTTCGGGTGGAAAACCGGACAACAGAATCCATCTTCCTTAAAGCAAAGGCCCATTCCACGCAGGGCTGGCCCCTGCTTGGTCCCACGGAAGAACTGGTTGTCGCGCCGGGTGGCGAAGAGTATGTGGTATGCTCACTCCTGATCCCGTCGTCGGTAATGGCGGGAACTGCGGATCATTTACACCTGTTTTTAAGAGCAAATAATACCGAAAAAGAATACATTGTGCAAACGAAGGTCAAACCCGTGCGCCACCTTAAATGGGAACCGCTTCCTCTGATCCGGGCAGAAGCCGGTACGGAAGTGTTCATTCCGGTCCGCCTCCTCAACCTGGGAACAACCACCGAACGGCTTGACCTGGAGATCAACTCGGAAAAGGGTTGGCCGGTCTATTGGCATAACCCGACAACTAACCCGCTTGACCCCGGCGAAGCCAGGGAATTCTTCCTTAGTTGCCTGGTCCCGCCGGCCACACCCACCGGTACGTTAGAAGAGATTGCCCTCCAGCTGCACGACAGCGGGCCCGAAACACCACCTTTCAAGGTGAAGATCCTCATCACCGGAACGCAAAATGCCCACCGTGATCTGGATCTGGTCCTCCCGGTTAGTACGGCAGTGAACTTTAGTTACCTGCCGCCAACAGCCAATACAATCTTGCCTTGGAATTTGAACTTCCGCTCCAGCAGCGAACTTTCTGCCGATACCCGCGTCGACTTTTTTTTCAGCGGCACCCACGAAACCCAACCTCCTACCACCACTTACCTGGGGGTCACCGGTAACCAGTGGGCTTTACGCCTGGGCGCTTTGGGGCACAAT
>DUQQ01000101.1 GCA_012837705.1 Hydrogenispora sp. | reverse complement strand
TTTCCTTGCACTTCCCTTGTCTTAAAATGGGTTATTTATCAGATTTTATAAGGGTTTGGGACTTTTTCAGGAAACCCTACTTATACACCAATAAGCCGATTTTTTCTGCCATTTGTCAAAAACTTTTTATTACTATCCAGTTACGTATTTTAAAAAAAAGACCCCAGCGGGTCTTGTCTTGTTTGTCAGTATGTTCTGTCTGCAGGCCTGTCGTTAACGGTAACTAATCTCCTTAATAATCTCTCCATCGGCGGTTACAGCCAGGGCCCGATCATCCCCAAAATAGATATGGGCGTATACCCGTCGCCCACTGGGATCAATGGTTAACCAGTGCTTTTCCCAATGCCCTGCTCTGCCCAGTTCCTCTTCGACCGACTCCTTGACCTGTTGAACTCGGGGGTTTTCAGCGAACTTTCTCTCTTCTGTGTCATTAAGGCGCTCTATGTCATCTTCTTCATACTCCACAAATTGGCGGTTCTCGATGACTAAAGGACCATCGCTCCCGAAATAACCTTCTTGCAAATTCAACCCTCCAGTAGGATCGTGGGTGTAGCCAGCGTGGGTGACTTACCTTCCTCTCATTTCATATTCTCCGCTTTCTCCTTCGCTGTTATACACTACGCTGGTTCAAAATTTCAACAACACCCTACCAACCGCTGACTAGGATTTGGTTGTCCATCTTTTGCCCTTGGAGCATTACTTTTCCCCTCAATTATTTCCCTACGTAGATCGCATCCACCGAACAAACCTGTTGGCAGTCGGTACATTGATGACACAAGGCGGGATCGATCGCTGCTTTTTTATCTTCACCAATTACGGCAATCGCCCCGGACGGACAGGATTTCTCACAGCGCTTACACCCTGTACAGACCTTTGGATCGACTTTCTTCGACCACCTCGCCAATCGACCAAAAATTCTTTGCAGGACGCCAAAAGGACAAATCAAATTATGAAAAACCTGCGGCTTATACCTTAGCGTAACAAAGATTGAAATAACCAGCCATAGAGGAAGAATCGGTAGGTTTATGCCCAGACGCCTTTTAAACACTAGCATCGTCCCGACACTAAAAACTAAAAATATCCAGGAAAAATAGACGTTATTCAGCCAACGGGGAGTCCTGCTCGTTTGAAACTTCAGCTTTTTCGAGATCCATTCCGCGGGAACCATCAAAGTATTCATCGGACACACATATCCGCAGTAAACTCTCCCGAAAAGCAAAGCAGCCACTAGACTGGCGCCAAACAGCCCCAGCCAGAGCATGATCCGACCTTTTGCCAATAAAATGATAAACAACCCTAAAAACAGGATGCGAATGATCGTCACAATATGTTTCTTCATAAATTCCCCTCCAATATTACATATATTACATACAATTTTGGGCCAAACCCGTCTCCCTTGGCTTGATTCCTTGATTTCTTCTATTATATCGTTATAATAAGAAAAAGGTGTTACCAAGGTAACACCTTACCAGGTTTTGAGGATGAGCGCAGAATGAATAACTTCATGACTCTAATAGAGCAAAGTACCCTGCTCAATTTACTAACTACTGAGGAAATCCGTAGCTACCTGTCGGATGGCAGCTTTAGGACGGCTGTCTACAATAAAAACAACATCGTGCATTTTGCGGGGGAAGTCTGTGTCAAACTGGAGATTATCCTCTCCGGTCATGTCTTCGTCGAACGGATTGATGAGAACGGACACATCATGACCCTGGCCGAATTTTTCCGCGATGATCTTCTGGGCGGGAATTTATTGTTCTCGAAAAACCCCTATTACCCAATGACCATTACCGCCAAACAGCCGACGGTGATTTTGGAGATCAGTAAAGAGCGCCTTTTCAAACTTTTCATTGTTCATCACAGCTTTTTACAAAAATACCTCGAATTCGTCTCAGATAACGCTACTATTCTTGGCGATCGTATTAAACGCTATGTGAATAGAACAATCCGGGAAAGCGTAATTAGCTTTCTGGAATACGAAAGTAAAAAGCAAAATACCAACCAAATTAAACTGAAGATGACCAAAAAAGCCCTCGCCGAAATGATCGGCGTACAGCGCACCTCCTTGTCACGGGAATTGGCAAAAATGAAGAAGGACGGCCTCATCCTATACGATGCCGATTCGATTACCCTTCTAAAAAAGAAATAAAAAACCGGCTACCATTCGCAACAGCCTTTGGTTTTTACCATACAATCGGCCGCATTTTCCCTTGGCTAACACCGATCCTTTTAGATAACTCATATGATGATCATAATCTTCAATGTAAACGGGGTGAGCGATTTGTACAATATGTTTCCCCCATCTCCCCATCATCCTGAGCTAAGGGATTATGGGCCAGAACCCTTTGTGATCAATATTGCAGAAGCCACCAGGCGCAATCCAAACTTTCGAACCGCTTTATGGACCGGGTGCTATTTGCAGCTTACCTTAATGAGCATCAATGTCGGGGAAGATATTGGTCTGGAAATGCATCCCTTCGTTGATCAATTTATCCGGATCGAACAGGGTCAAGGCCTCGTTAAAATGGGGGACAATAGAGAATGCCTTGATTTTCAAAGAATGGTTTATGATGACGATGTCATCTTCATCCCGGCCGGTAAATGGCATAATCTAATTAGGGCTTACTGAAAAACGCAAGCAGGAACAGAAAAGAAGAACTTTGACAACCGAAAAGGCGACCGCCAAAAATGGGTAAAAAGAAGCCGGAGCTTTCGTTCTAAGTTCATTACCAAGAAT